>JAEUPH010000301.1 GCA_016790395.1 Rubrivivax sp.
GGCGCCCTCCACCTGGCCGATGTCGATGGCCGGGTTCAGCGAGCGGCCGGCGTCGTGCAGCACGTCGGCGCGCAGCAGCTTCCATTCGCCGGTGAGCGTGTCCACCAGCACCTCGCTGCAGGCCGCGCCGTAGGCGAAGTAGTAGAAGGGCCGGCCGGTGAGCGTGGTGCGGTCCCAGCTGAGGCCGGGCGTGGCGTAGAAGCCGTCGCTCCACAGCTGCACGCGGGCGATGTAGGCCTGCTGCACCAGCGCCGGCCAAGGCAGCGCGGCGTGCTGCGGGTGCTCGGCCTTGAAGCGCTCCAGCCGTTCGCGGATCTGGCGCGCGGCGTCCTGCGCGGCCTTGCCGTTGAGGTCGCTGCCGGTGCTGGCCGCAGTGGCGCTGGTGTTGGCGATCTTGTGGGTGTCGGTGGCCGTGCAGCGCACGGCCGAGAGCGGCAGGCCCAGTTCGTGCGCCACCACCTGCGCCACCTTGGTGTTCAGGCCCTGGCCCATCTCGGTGCCACCGTGGTTCACGAGCACGCTGCCGTCGGTGTACACGTGCACCAGCGCGCCGGCCTGGTTGAGGTGGTTGACGTTGAAGCTGATGCCGAACTTCAGCGGCGTGAGCGCCAGGCCCTTCTTGAGCACCGGGCTCGTGGCGTTGAAGGCGGCGATGCCCTGGCGCCGCGCGCGGTAGTCGCTGCTGCGCTCCAGCTCGGCCACCAGATCGTGGACGATGTTGTCGTCCACCACCTGCAGATAGGGCGTGACGTTGTTCGACGTGGTGCCGTAGAAGTTGGCCTGGCGCACGTCCAGCGCGTCCAGACCCAGCGTGCGCGCGATGTCGTCCAGCGCCACCTCGATGGCGAAGGCGCCCTGCGGCCCGCCGAAGCCGCGGAAGGCGGTGTTGCTCTGGGTGTTGGTCTTCGCCGAATAGCCATGGAGGGCCACGTGCGGCAGCCAGTAGGCGTTGTCGAAGTGGCACAGCGCGCGCGTCATCACCGGGCCGGAGAGGTCGGCCGAGTGGCCGGCGTTGGAGACCAGCTGCGCTTCTGCGCCGAGCACACGCCCCTGGTCGTCGAAGCCAAGGTCCAGCTCGAAGTCGAAGCCATGCCGGCGGCCAGTGACCAGGAAATCGTCATCGCGGTCCACGCGCAGCTTCACCGGCCGCTTCGTGCGCACCGCCGCCACCGCGGCCACGCAGGCGAAGAGCGCGCTCTGCGATTCCTTGCCGCCGAAGCCGCCGCCCATGCGGCGGCACTCCACCTGCACGGCGTGCGCCGGGCGGTGCAGCGCATGCGCCACCACCTGCTGCATCTCGCTGGGGTGCTGCGTGCTGCACAGGACCTTCATGCCGCCGTTTTCCTGCGGCTGCGCCACGCTGATGTGGCCCTCCAGGTAGAACTGCTCCTGCCCGCCCAGCGTGAAGGCCGACTTCAGCCGGTGCGGTGCGGCGGCCAGCGCGGCGGCGGCATCGCCCCGCACCAGGTGCATGGGCGGCACCACGTACTGCTGCTTCGCATGCGCCTCGGCAGCCGTAAGCACCGGCGGCAGCGTCGTGGCGCGGATGACCTCCCTGGCCATGGCAGCGGCACGGCGCGCGACGTCACGCGTGGTGGCGATGACGGCGAACACCGGCTGGCCGACATGGCGCAGCGTGGCCCCGGCCTCGCCGGCGAGGATGGGGTCGTCGTGCACCAGCGGGCCGCAGTCGTTGGCGCCGGGGATGTCCTTGGCGCTGAACACGTCCACCACGCCGGGCAGCGCGCGGATGCGGTCCAGATCCAGCGCCTCGATCACGCCATGCGCGATGGGCGACAGGCCCAGGGCGGCGTGCAGCGTGCCGGTGATCTCGGGCAGGTCGTCGGTGTAGGGCGCGGCCCCGGCCACGTGCAGGTGGGCCGATTCGTGCGGCCGGTCGACGCCCACCTCGGCCGCGGGCTGCGTGGCCAGCGCTTCGACGGGCTTGTTCATGCCGTGGCCCCCCGCGCCCAGACGGTGACGGCCGCCTCCGGCAGAGGATCCACCGGCCGCGTTTCCATCCAGAAGCGGCGCAGCAGGTTCTGCGACACCTGCAGCCGGTAGGCGGCACTGGCGCGCAGGTCGGTGAGCGGCGTGAAGTCGGTGGCCAGCGCGGCTTGCGCCGCGACGAGTGCTGCCTCGGTCCAGGCCTGGCCCACGAGGGCGGCCTCGGCCGCGGCCGCGCGCTTGACGATGCCCGCCATGCCACCAAAAGCCAGGCGCACGGCCGCCACGCGTTCGCCGTCGAGCTCGATGGCCAGCGCCGCACAGACGGCCGAGATGTCGCAATCAAAGCGCTTGCTGATCTTGTAGACGCGCAGCTGCTGCCGGCGCCCACCGCGCCGCGGCACTTCCAGCGCCTGCACGAACTCGCCCGCTTCCAGGCGGTTCTTCATGTAGTCGACGTAGAAGTCCTCCAACGCCAGGCGGCGCACGCGCGCGCCCTGGCGCAGCACGATGGTGGCCCCCAGCGCGATGAGCACCGGCGCCGAGTCGCCGATGGGCGAGCCGTTGGCCACGTTGCCGCCCATGGTGCCGGCCTGGCGCACGGGCAGCGACGCGAAGCGCAGCCAGACGTCGCGCAGCGCGGGCCACTCGGCCGCCAGGGCCGACCAGGCGGCTTCCAGCGAGGCCCCGGCGCCCAGGGTGATCTGCGTGTCGCCGACATCGATGCGCCGCAGTTCGGCCACCTCGCCGACGTAGATCAGCTCCGGCAGCGCGCGGAACTGCTTGGTGACCCACAGGCCGACGTCGGTGCTGCCGGCCAGCACGCGTGCTTCGGGCCGTGCGGCGCGTAGCGCGGCCAGTTCGTCCAGCGTGCGCGGCGCGTGGAAGCGGCCGGCGGGGGTTTCGTAGTGCAGCGGCGGCGCCGCGGCCAGCGTCTTCAAGGCCGCCTCGACAGGCCCGCGCTCCAGTTGCGGCGGCACGGCCGCGGCGTGCAGCTTCTGGCCGGCGTCCAGGATGGGCCGGTAGCCCGTGCAGCGGCACAGGTTGCCCGAGAGCTCGTCGGCCAGCTGCTGGCGCGTGGGCACGGTGCCCGCCGCGGCGTGCTTCTCGTGGCCGGCCCACAGCGACATCACGAAACCCGGCGTGCAGAAGCCGCATTGCGAGCCGTGGCAATCCACCATGGCCTGCTGCGCCGGGTGCAGCGTGCCGTCGGGCGCGGCCAGGTCTTCCACGGTGAACAGCGCCTTGCCGTCCAGTGTCGGCAGGAACTGGATGCAGGCGTTGACGGGCTTGAGCTGCAGCGCGCCGTCCGCCCCGAGTTCGCCCAGCACCACGGTGCAGGCGCCGCAATCGCCCTCGGCGCAACCCTCTTTGGTGCCCGTGCAGTGCCGGTCCTCGCGCAGCCACTGCAGGACGGTGCGCGTCGGCGCGGCGTCGGCGATCTCGACGACGGCGCCCCGGTGGAAGAAGCGGATCGGGCGGGTGGGGTTCATGCGGTCGGGTCCAGGCAGGCACGGACGATGCAAGGCCTGCGCCAGACTACGATAACCCGCATGACCCTGGAGCACGAGCCTGCCCGAGCCGTGAAGCGCGCCTGGCGCGCCGACCTGCTGGACTTCACCGCAACGCCGAGTTGGGGTTCGCCGGACGAAGCCGGCGTGCGCCTGCGGCCCGACCACTGGCTGCTGGTCGACGAGCAGGGCCGCATCGAAGGCGCCACGCCCCACGAGCCCGGCCACGACTGGGAACGTCACGACCACCGCGGCCGCCTGCTGATGCCGGGCTTCATCGACACCCATGTGCACTGCCCGCAGCTGGACGTCATTGCCAGCTGGGGCGCCGGGCTGCTGGACTGGCTGGAGACCTACACCTTCCCGGCCGAGCTGCGGCACGCCGACCCCGCGGTGGCGCGCGCCGGCGCTGAGCGCTTCCTGGACGCCTTGCTGGCCCATGGCACCACGGCCGCCGTGGTCTTCCCCACGGTGCACAAGGCCTCGGCCGAAGCACTCTTCGAAGGCGCGGCGGCGCGGGGCATGCGGCTGATCACCGGCAAGGTGCTGATGGACCGCCACGCCCCCGACGGCCTGCGCGACGACGTGCCCGGCGCCCGCGCCGAGTGCGAAGAGCTCATCGGGCGCTGGCACGGCCGGGGCCGGGCGGCCTTCGCCGCCACGGTGCGCTTCGCCGTCACCAGCACGCCGGAGCAGCTGGCCATGGCCGGCGAGCTGGGACGCCGACACGCCGGCCTGTACATGCAGACGCACGTCGCCGAAAGCCGCGAAGAGGTGCGCCGGGTGGCCGAACTGCACCCCGAGGCGCGCAGCTACCTGGATGTCTACCGGCGCGCCGGCCTGCTGCACGAGCGCGCCGTCCTGGCGCATGGCATCTGGCTGGACGCACAGGACCGCAGCCTGCTGCACGACACCGGCGCACACATCGCCCACAGCCCGACGAGCAACCTTTTCCTGGGCAGCGGGCTCTTCGATTGGTCCGCTGCACGGGCCGCCGGGCACGGCGTGAGCATCGCCACCGACGTCGGCGGCGGCACCAGCCTGTCCATGCCGCGCACCTTGGCCGAGGCCTACAAGGTGCAGGCGCTGCAGGGCGAGCGACTCACCGCCTTCTACGCGCTGCATGCGGCCACCGCGGGCGCGGCGCGCGCGCTGCGCCTGGAACATGAGATCGGCAGCCTGGAGCGGGGTCGCCTGGCCGATGTGGTGATCTGGGACTGGGCTGCCGGCCCCGTGGCCGAACACCGCGACGCCGTGGCCCGGGGTGCCCTGGCCGGCACCACGCCCCAGGCGCTGCACGCGCGCCTGTTCGCCTGGATGCAGCTGGCCGACGAACGCAACGTCGTGCAGAGCCTCGTGGCAGGCCACACGCGCCATCGCCGGGCCAAAGGGGCCTGAATGCCTTGGCTCGGCTCTTGCTAGAGCTCTGGTCGCCTGAATCCCACAACATGGAGCCCCCGATGGCGACAACGACGACGATCCCCTTCCCCACTCCGGCCCGTGCCACCCTGGCTGCGGCAGCCCTGGCCCTGCTGGCGAGCGCCGCGCAGGCCCAGTCATCGGTACAGGCCTACGGCCTGATCGATCTCAATGCCGGCTCGTTCCAGAATGCAGGCGGCACCAAGATCAAGCGCGTCAACAGCGGCGACCTGAGCACCAGCTACCTCGGCTTCAAGGGCAGGGAGGATCTCGGCGGCGGGCTGTCGGCGAGCTTCGCGCTGGATGGCTTCTTCCTCGGTGACTCCGGCGGCGCCGGCCGCGTGCCGGGCGTCGATGCCTTCTGGGCCCGCAATGCCAACGTCTCGCTCAGCGGCGGGTTCGGCACCCTGAAGCTCGGCCGCCAGGGGCCGCCGCTGTTCGTCTCCACGCTGATCTTCAACTCGCTCGGCGACAGCTTCGGCTGGTCGCCGTCCATCCGGCAGTACTACAGCGCGCCCTACGGCACGCCGCTGGTGGGCGACTCGGGCTGGAACAACGCGGTCGGCTACACGACGCCCGCCTTCGCGGGCGCCACCGCCACGGTGCTGGTCGCTGCCGGTGAGGGCGCCGCCACCGCCAAGGGGCCGAACATCGGCGCCAACGTGGTGTACTTCGGCGGCCCGCTGGGCTTCACGGTCGCTGCACAGAAGGTGCAGGCGCAGGGCGTGCTGGGTCGCGGCATCGCGGCCTTCCCCGGCTTCGACAGCCAGACCGCGTTCCAGGTCGGGGCCTCGTACAACCTGGGCTTTGCCAAGCTGTTCGCCCAGTACGGGAAGATCAGCACCGACGCCACGGCCGACGTGGACTCCACCATCCTGAACCTCAGCGCCAGCATTCCCGTCGGCGCCGGCTCGTTCCGCCTGGCCTACGGCAGCAGCAAGATCACCACCCAGGGCGCCTCGACCAAGCCCAAGAGCACCATCCTCACGGCGGGCTACGTGCACGGGCTGTCCAAGCGGACCGAGCTCTACGGCATGTTCATGCAGGACAAGTTCACCGGGCTGTCCAGCGGCACCAGCGTGGCCGGCGGCATCAGACATACTTTCTGACCGCCGCGGCGGGCCTGCGGGCCCGCCGCCACCTGCCCGCAGCTGCCCGGATCCATGCTCCGACTCCAACTCTCAGGGATCACCAAGCAATATCCGGCCGTGCGGGCGAACGACGATGTCTCGCTGCGCGTGAAGCCGGGCGAGATCCACGCCGTGCTGGGTGAAAACGGCGCCGGCAAGAGCACGCTGATGAAGATCATCTACGGCGCGGTCCAGCCCGACGCCGGCGAGATGTGCTTCAACGGCCGACCCGTGGTGGTGAAGAGCCCGGCCGAGGCGCGCGCCCTGGGCATCAGCATGGTCTACCAGCACTTCTCGCTGTTCGACACGCTGACGGCGGCCGAGAACGTCTGGCTGGGTCTGGACAAGGCCGGCAGCCTGCCGCAGGTGACGGCGCGCATCGTGGAGGTGGCACAGGCCTACGGGCTGGACGTGGAACCCGAACGCCCGGTGCATTCGCTCAGCGTCGGCGAGCGGCAGCGCGTGGAGATCGTGCGCGCGCTGCTCACCGAACCCCAGCTGCTGATCCTGGACGAACCCACCTCGGTGCTGACGCCGCAGGCGGTGGAGAAGCTCTTCGTCACGCTGCGCCGGCTGGCCGAGGGCGGCTGCAGCATCCTGTACATCAGCCACAAGCTCGACGAGATCCGGGCCCTGTGCCAGCACTGCACGGTGCTGCGCGGCGGCAAGGTCACGGGCGAGGTGGACCCGCGCACCGAGACGAACGCCGGTCTGTCGCGCCTGATGATCGGTGCCGAGCCGCCGGCCCTGGTGCACCGCGTCTCGAAG
Organism: Rubrivivax sp.; assembly: GCA_016790395.1. GTDB lineage: Bacteria > Pseudomonadota > Gammaproteobacteria > Burkholderiales > Burkholderiaceae_C > Rubrivivax. The sequence goes on from JAEUPH010000301.1 coordinate 6,776, forward strand.
GCGGGCGCGCCGGTGCTGCGCGTGCAGGACCTCGGTCTGGCCAAGGCCTCGCCTTTCGGCATGGACCTGCACGGCATCGCGCTGGAGGTGCGCGCCGGGGAGGTGCTGGGCATCGCCGGCGTGTCGGGCAACGGCCAGCAGGAACTGATGGCGGCGCTGTCGGGCGAGGATCCGCGCGCCGCGCCGGGCAGCATCACGCTGGCCGGGGAAGACATCGCAAGCAGCAGCCCGCGCGCGCGCCGCAAGCGCGGCCTGCACTTCGTGCCCGAGGAGCGCCTGGGCCGCGGCGCCGTGCCCACGCTGAGCCTGGCGCAGAACACGCTGCTGACGCGCACCGAGACGGTCAGCCGCGCCGGTTGGATCGCCACCGGCCGGGTGCAGCGCCTGGCCGAGGACCTCATCGCGCGCTTCAAGGTGCGTGCCGGCGGCGCCGGAGCGGCGGCGCGCAGCCTCTCGGGCGGCAACCTGCAGAAGTTCATCGTCGGGCGCGAGATCGCGGCCCAGCCCAGGCTGCTGATCGTGAGCCAGCCCACCTGGGGCGTGGACGTGGGCGCGGCGGCACAGATCCGCGGCGAGATCCTGGCGCTGCGCGACGCCGGCTGCGCCGTGCTGGTGGTGAGCGAGGAACTGGACGAGCTGTTCGAGATCAGCGACCGCCTGCAGGTCATCGCCAAGGGGCGCCTGTCGCCCTCGGTGCCGGTGGCCGACGCCACCATCGAGATGGTCGGCGCCTGGATGAGCGGCCTGTGGCCCGGCGCGCAGGCACCCGCCGGGGTGGTCGCATGATCCGCCTGGAAGCGCGCCCGCAACCGAGCAAGCTGATGTCGCTGGCCTCGCCGCTGCTGGCACTGGCGCTGACGGTGCTGATCGGCGTGGTGCTGTTCGTGGTGCTGGGCAAGGATCCGCTGCGCAGCCTGTCGATGTTCTTCGTGGAGCCGCTGAAGAACGCGTACGCGCTGTCGGAGCTGAGCGTGAAGGCCACGCCGCTGATCCTCATCGCGCTGGGCCTGGCGGTGTGTTTCCGCTCCAACGTGTGGAACATCGGCGCCGAGGGGCAGTACATCCTGGGTGCGCTGTTCGCCGGCTGGGTGGCCATGCAGGCGGGGCCGTCCACCGCCTGGCTGGGGCGTGGGATCGTGGTGCCCATCCTGCTGGCCGGCGTGCTGGGCGGGCTGCTGTGGGCGGCCATCGTGGCGCTGCTGCGCGACCGCTTCAACGCCAACGAGATCCTCGTCAGCCTGATGCTCGTCTACGTGGCCGAGCAGCTGCTGGGCTGGCTGGTCTACGGCCCCTGGAAGGACCCGGCCGGCTACAACTTCCCGCAGACCATCACCTTCCTGGCCGAGACCAAGATCCCGCGCCTGGTGACCGGGCTGCGCGCGCACATCGGCGTGCTGATCGCGCTGGCCGCGGTGGCCGTGCTGTGGGCCTTCCTCTTCCGCACCTACCGCGGCTTCGCGCTGCAGGTGGGCGGGCTGGCGCCGGCGGCGGCGCGCTACGCCGGCTTCTCGTCGCGCGCGGCGCTGTGGACCTCTCTGTGCATCAGCGGCGGCATGGCCGGCCTGGCCGGCGGGCTGGAAGCCGCCGGGCCGCTGGGCCAGCTGACGCCGCACGTGCCGGCGGGCTACGGCTTCGCCGCCATCATCGTGGCCTACGTGGGCCGGCTGCACCCGGTGGGCATCGTGCTGTCGGGCATCCTGATGAGCATGTTCTACATCGGCGGCGAACTGGCGCAGTCGCGCCTGGGCCTGTCCAAGAGCCTCACCGGCGTGTTCCAGGGCCTGCTGCTGTTCACGCTGCTGGCCTGCGACACGCTCATCCTCTACCGCCTCCGGCTGCGGCAGGCCCTCGCGGTGAAGAGGGAGGCCTGAATGGACGCCGTCGCGCTGCTGCTCGCCGCCACCTTCAGCGCCGGCACGGTGCTGGCCATCGCGGCCCTGGGCCTGCTCGTCAACGAGCGCGCCGGCATCGTGAACCTGGGCGCCGAGGGCCTGATGCTGGTGGCCGCCATCGCCGGCTTCGCCACCGGCGTGCACACCGGCAGCGAGGCGCTGGCCTTCGGTGCCGGCGCCCTGGCCGGTGCGGTGCTGGCCGGGCTGTTCGGCCTGCTGGTCATCTGGCTCAACACCAACCAGGTGGCCACGGGTCTGGCGCTCAGCCTCTTCGGCAGTGGCTTCTCGGCCTTCGTGGGTACGGGCTACGTGCAGGAGAAGCTGGGCGAGAAGGCACAGCACGCCATTCCGCTGCTGGGCGACATCCCCGTCCTCGGCCCCATGCTGTTCCGCCAGCACCCGATGGTCTACGCCGCCGTGCTGCTGACGGTGGCGCTGTGGTGGTTCCTCTACCGCAGCCGCGCCGGGCTGGTGCTGCGCGCCGTCGGCGAATCGCCGGAATCGGCGCACGCCCTGGGCTACCCGGTGCGGCGCATCCGCCTGGCCGCCGTGGTGGTGGGCGGCGCGCTGTGCGGGCTGGCCGGCGCCTACATCTCGGTGGCCTACACGCCGCTGTGGGTGGAAGGCATGGTGGCCGGCAAGGGGTGGATCGCGCTGGCGCTGACCACCTTCGCCACCTGGCGCCCGGCGCGCGTGCTGCTGGGCGCCTACCTCTTCGGCGGCGTGACCATGCTGCAGTTCCACCTGCAGGGCCAGGGCGTGGACGTGCCCAGCCAGTTCCTCAGCATGCTGCCCTACCTGGCCACCATCGTCGTGCTGGTGGCCATCTCGCGCAACGCGGCCTGG
>JAEUPH010000322.1 GCA_016790395.1 Rubrivivax sp.
TCCGGGGCCTCGCGGTCAGCGAGAAAGCGGCCCGCTTTCTATAATTCATAGTTCTGCAACATGGCCGAGCTAGCCGCCGAACCCTTGACGCATCGGCCCGGCACATCGACATGAACCGTCTCGCCGCCATCTTGCCGCCCAGCAACGTGCTGGTCGATGTGGACGCCACGAGCAAGAAACGCGTCTTCGAGCATGCGGGACTGCTGTTCGAGAACCAGCATTCCATCGCGCGCGGCACGGTCACCGACAACCTTTTCGCCCGCGAGCGGCTCGGCTCCACCGGTCTCGGCCACGGCGTGGCCATTCCGCATGGCCGCATCAAGGGCTTGAAGAACCCGCTGGCCGCGGTGCTGCGCACGCAGTCGCCTATCGGCTTCGATTCGCCGGACGACGAGCCGGTCAGCCTGCTGATCTTCCTGCTGGTGCCCGAGGCCGCCACCCAGCGGCACCTGGAGATCCTGTCGGAGATTGCCGAGATGCTGTCCGACCGTGAGCTGCGCGAGCGTCTCATGGCCGAACCCGACGCAGCCGCAGTACACAAACTCATCGCCGACTGGCAGGCCCAGAAGTCAGCCGCCTGAGGCGGTCTCGGGCTTTGCCACCGCACTGCCCATGAAACCCACCACCATCAGTGCCGAGGCCCTGTTCGAGGCGCACCGCGAGGCCATGCGCTGGGACTGGATCGCCGGCCACGCCCATCCCGAGCGCCACTTCGACGACAACGCAGTGCGCGATGCGCGCTCGGCGGCCGACCTGGTCGGCTACCTGAACTACATCCACCCCTACCGGGTGCAGATCGTTGGCAGGCGCGAGGTGGCCTACCTCAGCTCGGCCAACCCTGACGTGCAGGAGCGCCGCATCTCGCGCATCGTGACGCTGGAACCGCCGGTGATCATCGTCGCCGACGACGCAACGCCGCCGCCGCGCCTGGTGGCGATGTGCGACCGTGCCGAGATCCCGCTGTTCCAGACCGCCGAATCAGCCGGCCACGTGATCGACGTGGTGCGCAGCTACCTGGCACTGCTCTTTGCCGAACGCACCACGCGCCACGGCGTGTTCATGGACATCCTCGGCCTGGGCGTGCTGATCACCGGCGAATCCGGCCTGGGCAAGAGCGAACTGGGCCTGGAGCTGATCAGCCGCGGCCATGGCCTGGTAGCCGACGACGCGGTGGACCTGTATCGCGTGTCGCAGACCGCACTGGACGGCCGCTGCCCCGACCTGCTGCTCAACCTGCTCGAGGTGCGCGGCATTGGCCTGCTGGACATCAAGGCCATCTTCGGCGAGACCGCGGTGCGCCGCAAGATGCGGCTGAAGCTCATCGTGCACCTGGTGCGCAAGGAAACGATGGAACGCGAGTTCGAGCGCCTGCCCTACGAGCCGTTGTACGAGGACATCCTGGACATCCCCGTGCGCAAGGTGGTGATCGCGGTGGATGCCGGCCGCAACCTGGCGGTGCTGGTGGAGGCCGCGGTGCGCAACACCGTGCTGCAGCTGCGTGGCATCGACACCTACCAGGAATTCATCAAGCGGCACCAGGCCGCCATGGAAGCGGGCAGTTCCGACTAGCGGTGGTGGGTGGGATGCCCGCCCTGCCGGTGCTCGCAATCGGCCTTGGTGCAGTGGCCGTACAGCGCCAATGAGTGGTCCTGCAGGGCGAAGCCGCGCGTGACGGCGATCTCGCGTTGGCGCTGCTCGATCTGCGCGTCGTAGAACTCCTCCACGCGGCCGCAGTCCAGGCACACGAGGTGGTCGTGGTGCTGGCCCTCGTTGAGCTCGAACACCGACTTGCCGCTCTCGAAGTTGCTGCGGCTGAGCAAACCCGCCTGCTCGAACTGCATCAGCACGCGGTAGACGGTGGCCAGGCCGATGTCGGCACCGTCGGCGAGCAGGGACTTGTAGACGTCCTCGGCCGTCATGTGGCGGCGCTGCGTCTGCTGGAACACTTCCAGGATCTTGATGCGCGGCAGTGTGGCCTTGAGCCCGCTGCTCTTCAGTTCGTCGACCTGCGTCATCGTCCTTGCCCCTGGGTCCGCGCCTTCACACCGCCCCGGTCAGGAGCCGGGCCCTCGCTAGAATCCGCCGATCATAGCCAGACGGGCCCCAGCGCCTGCGGCTCCAGCCTTGGCCCGCGCGCGGGCATGGCGCCCACCGAACCTCCTGCAGCCGACGATGCGACGTCCGTTCCTGATCCTCTGCGCCGCGCTCGCCAGCGCCGGCCTGGCCGGCTGCGAGGCCCTGCAGCGCACCGACAGCCTGTTCGGCTTCATCACGCCCTACCGCATCGACATCGTGCAGGGCAACGCCATCACCAAGGAGCAGGCGGCGCTGGTCAAGCCCGGGCTGTCGCGCCTGCAGGTGCGCGACATCCTCGGCACGCCCATGCTGGCCGACCCCTTCCACGCCGACCGCTGGGACTACATCTTCACCTTGCGGCGCCCGGGCACCGAGCCGCAGCGCCGCAGCGTCGTCGTCACCTTCGAGAAGGACGTCGTGAAGGCCATCGAAGCGCCGGAATTGCCGTCCGAACGCGACTTCGTGGCGTCCATCAGCCGCTTCAAGGACCTGAAAGCGCCCAAGCTGGAGCTCACCGAGGAAGAGCGCGCGGCGCTGCCGGTGCCGCCGAAGAAGGAAGCGCCGCCGGCCGAGCCCATGGGCGCGGTGCGCGAGTACCCGCCGCTCGAGTCGTCCTGACATGGTGGCCGTCGCCATCGCCGGCGCCAGCGGTCGCATGGGCCGCATGCTCGTCGACGCCGTGCTGGCCAGCCCGGATTGCCGCCTCAGCGGGGCCCTGGACGTCCCGGGCAGCGTGGCCCTGGGCCAGGACGCGGGTGCCTTCGCCGGCCGCGTCACCGGCGTGAAGGTCACGGCTGACCTGCACGAGGGCCTGGCCGGTGCCGATGTCCTCATCGATTTCACCCGTCCCGAAGGCACCCTGGCGCATCTCGCGGCCTGTCGGCAACGCGGCGTGCGCGCCGTCGTCGGCACCACCGGCTTCACGGCGGCGCAGAAGGACGAGATCGCTGCGCATGCCGCGCAGGTGGCCACCGTCTTCGCCGCCAACATGAGCGTGGGCGTCAACGTGATGCTGCGCCTGCTGGAGCAGGCCACCCGCGCGCTGGGGCCGGGCTACGACATCGAGGTCGTCGAGGCGCATCACAAGCACAAGGTCGACGCCCCCAGCGGCACAGCGCTGGCGATGGGCGAGGTGCTGGCCCGCGCCCGTGGCGTCGACCTCGCCACGCACGGCGTCTTCGAGCGCCACGGCCACACCGGCGCGCGCGCCGAAGGCAGCATCGGCTTCGCCACCGTGCGCGGCGGCGATCTGGTGGGCGAGCACCTGGTGATGTTCGCCGGCACCGGCGAGCGCATCGAGATCGCGCACAAGAGCAGCAGCCGCGCCAACTATGCCGACGGCAGCCTGCGCGCCGCGCGCTTCCTGGCGGCGCTGCCGCCGGGGGCCACGGGCCTCTACGACATGGGCGACGTCCTGGGTCTGAAGTAGGGCCTGGTGATGGAAGGCCTGTCCCACTTCTGGAACCAGGGCGACGCCGTCGGCCGCGCCGTGGCCGTGCTGCTGATGATGATGTCGGTGGCGGCCTGGGTGCTGATCCTGTGGAAGGGCTGGCTGCTGCGCCGCGCCGCGGGCGACATCGCCCGCGCCGTGCCGGCCTTCTGGGACGCGCCGTCTCTGGCCGACGGCCGCGCCCGACTGACCACGCTGGACCGCGAACAGGTGCTGCTGCCGCTGCTGGACGCCGCCGCCGCGCGCCCGGCCACCGGCGCGCTGGAAAGCCACGGCGCTCTCGAAGCGCAGCTCACGCGCCGCCTGCGCGACGCGCTGCACCGCGGCCTGGCGCACCTGCAGTTCGGCCAGGTGGTGCTGGCCTCGGTGGGCAGCACCGCGCCTTTCGTGGGCCTCTTCGGCACCGTCTGGGGCATCTACCACGCGCTGGGGGGCATCGCCAGCGCCGGCAGCCTGAGCATCGACAGGGTGGCTGGCCCCATCGGCGAGGCGCTCATCATGACGGCCGCCGGCATCGCCGTGGCCGTGCCGGCCGTGCTGGCCTACAACGTCTTCGGCAAGTGGGTGGCGGCCTGCGAGGCCGAGCTCGAAGGCTTCGCGCACGATCTCCGTCAGCTGGTGCTGGACACCGAAAAGCACTGACATGTCGTTCGGTCGCCTGGAACGCAATCCCGGCTCGCAGCCGATGAGCGAGATCAACATGACGCCGCTGATCGACGTCATGCTGGTGCTGCTGGTGATCTTCATCATCACCGCACCGCTGATGACCAGCAGCCTCAAGCTCGACCTGCCCAAGGCCGACGGTGCCGCTGCCAGCCAAGCGCCGGCCTTCATCGCGCTGGCCGTCGATGCCGAGGGCCGGCTGTTCCTGGGCGACGAGCCCGCCAGCCGCGAACAACTGGTGCAGCGCGCCCGCGACGCCGCCCAGCGCGATGCGCAGACCGAGGTGCAGCTGCGCGCCGACCGCCGCGTGCCCTACGGCCGCGTGGCCGAAGTCATCGGCTGGCTGCAGCAGGCCGGGCTCACGCGCATCGGCTTCGTCACCGAAGCCGCGCCGGACGGGAACTAGTCACGCCGCGACCCCCACCGTCAGCAGCTCCACCACCTGCGCGGGCTTGAGTGGCCGGCTGAGCAGGAAGCCCTGGCCCAGCGGCACGCCCAGCTGGCGCAGCTGAGCCAGCTGCTCCGGGGTCTCGATGCCCTCGGCCACCACGCGGCGCCCCAGCGCCTGGCCCAGCGTGACCACGCTGCGCACGATGGCCACGTTCTGCGGTTGCTCGTGCAGCCCCATCACGAAGCTGCGGTCGATCTTCAGGCTGTCGATGGGCAGCGTGCCCAGGTACGCGAGGCTGGAATAGCCGGTGCCGAAATCGTCGATGGAGAAGCGCACGCCGGCATCGCGCAGCGCGTTCATCGTGCGCAGCGCCACGTCCAGCCGGCCCATCAGCGTGGTCTCGGTGATTTCCAGCGTCAGGGCCTCGGCACGCACGCCGTGGCGCTGCAGCACGCGCCTCACTTCGTCGGTCAGGTCGTCGCGCGCGAGGTCTCGGCTGGAGATGTTGACGTGCATGTTCAGCGCGTCGGTGCCGGGCAGCCGACGCTGCCACTGCGACAGCTGCGCCACCGCCTGGTCGATGACCCAGTCGGTCAGCGTCTCGATGTGGCCGGCTTCCTCGGCCAGCGCGATGAACACCGCCGGGCTGATGGGCCCGCGCTCCGGGTGCGTCCAGCGCACCAGGGCCTCGAAGCCGCTGAGCTGCAGCGGTTCGAGCCTGAAGATCGGCTGGTACATCACCGTGAGCGAGCCTTCGCCGATGGCGCGCCGCAGGTCGCTCTCCAGCGCCAGCTTCTCGGCCACCTTGGTGTGCATGGAGGTGTCGAACAGCGCCACCCGGCCACGCCCGCCAGCCTTGGCCTCGTACATGGCCAGATCGGCGTCGCGCAGCACCTCGTCCACGGTGCGGTAGCCCAGGTCGCTGAAGGTCACGCCGATGCTGGCGCCGGGGACGACCTCGGTGCCGCCCAGGTACATCGGCTTGCACAACGAGGCCAGCACGCGGTGCGCCAGGCGCAGCGCGGCCTCGGGGTCCTTGAGGTTCTCCAGCAGGATGGCGAACTCGTCGCCGCCCAGCCGCGCCACCAGGTCCTCGGGGCGCACGCACACCAGCAACCGCCGCGCCACCTCCTGCAGCAGCTCATTGCCGGCGATGTGGCCCAGGCTGTCGTTGACGATCTTGAAGCGGTCGAGGTCCAGGAACATGACCGCAAAGTGCGATCGCGCGTCGGTGCTGCTGCGCTCCACCGCCAGCGCCAGCCGCTCGTGGAAGCAGCTGCGGTTGGCCAGGTCGGTGAGCCCGTCGTGGTAGGCGATGTGCTGCAGCCGTCGCTCGGCCACGTGGCGCGAGGTGATGTCGTGCAACTGGTGGATGAGACAGTGGCCGGCGCCGCCCGGGTCTTCGTAGCGGCTGCAGTGCAGCGCCACCCACAGCTCGCTGCCCGCCGGGCCAGGACAACGCAGTTCCATCGAGAACGCGGGCTCGTCGCCGGCCAGCACGGCGGCGGCGCGGCGGCGCAGCAGCGGCGCATCGCCGTCGTGCAGCAGTTCGTCGAACCAGCGGTCCACCAGCGCCGCTTCGGTGCGCCCCAGCAGCGCACAGAAGGCGCGGTTCACCTGCAGCATCTGGCCGTTCGGCCGCACGATGGCCATGCCGATGGCGGCGTGCGTGAAGGCCGCCATGAAACGCTGCTGGCTCTGGGCGGCGTCGCGTTCGGCGTCGCTGACGCGCGCCTCCTGCTGCTGGCGGTCGCGCTCGATGCGGTCCAGCGTCGTGCGCAGCAGCAGCACCAGCACGGCCACGAGCACCGCGCCCACGCCGTACACCGCGGGCCCGTGCTGCAGCGCCACCAGGTGGGCGAGGCCGGCCAGGAAGGCCGAGCCCAGGCTCATGGCGGCGATCCAGGACCAGGCGGCGATCCAGTCGGCGCCGCCCAGCCGCCGGCCCTGCTTGGCCGCGATCATCGACATCAGCGAGCCTGTGGTCAGCATCACCGGCAGCGGCGCGGCGCAGCACAGGGCGGCCAGCGTCGCCACCTCGGGCGCCAGGCCCAGCCGCGGCAGGGCGACCTCCAGGCCGCGGAATGCCGCGCTGCCCAGCCCCATGGCCGCCAGCGCGGCGGCCGGCCCGCTGAGGTGCGTGCTCAGCCGGCGTGAACTGCGCAGTGCGCCGATGGCCGCTTCCAGGCCCGCGGCCAGCATGGCTGCCGCCGGGCCCACGGCGGCCATCAGTCCGTAGATGAAGACGTCGGCTACCAGCACCGTGTTGCGGCTGCGCGGAATGCGCAGCGGGAACCAGGCCGCCAGCGCCACCATCACCAGCCCTGCACCGGTGAAGGCCAGGTGGGTGGCCGGCCAGGCCAGCGCCGCCCACAGCGCCCACAGCAAGGCCAGCGCGCCGGCCAGGCCCAGCGCCAGCCAGATGGCCAGCGCGCCGGGCGGGTAGTCGTGCAGGTGGCGCCGGACGAAACGCGCCCAGAGCCCGCCACCGGCAGGCGGCCGGGGGTCGGGGTCGGGGCAGGGGTTCGCTGGGGGCATGGGCACGGCGCGGCCCGCATGGGCGGGGCGTCTCGTCAGGGCATCGGCCGGGCGAGGCACCGACTTGAGGCGCCAGAAGGAGAAGGGCCGCCTCCGCGTGGCGGAAGGCGGCCCGGGAGCGGCGGTGGCGCCGCCAGGCAGGGGGCGGGTTACTCGCCGAGGAAGGCGCGGTCGGCGGCGGCGCCGGGGTCGGCCAGGGTCTCGCTGACGATGAAGCCTTCACTCACGATGAAGCCTTCGCTGACGATGAAGCCTTCAGAAACGATGAAGCCTTCGGAAACGATGAAGCCCTCGCTGATGATGAAGCCTTCACTGACGATGAAGCCCTCGGAGACGATGAAGCCTTCGCTGACGATGAAGCCCTCGCCCAGTGCGTAGCCGCTGCTGAGCGTGAAGCCTTCGGCACTGAGCTGCCCGCCGCCGCCGGTGAAGCCCAGGTTCAGCGTGAAGCCGGCACCCGCCGCGGCGCGTGCAGCCAGTTCGGGCACCGGCGTGAACAGGGCGCGCGGGCCGCCACCGGTGGCCAGCGCCACGCCGTCCAGCAGCCGCACGCCGGGCGTCAGCAGCAGTTGCACCGGCGCGTTGGTTTCCACCACGGCGCTGGGCACGGTGGCCGCCGGCACGCCCTTGGCCGCCGGCAGGTAGCGGACGGTGTTGCGCAGCGTCAGCTGGCGCGCCCAGGTCAGGGACGGGTCCCACACCGGCTGGAAGCGCGTGAACAGCGCCGTGCCGCCCACCAGGCGGTTGCCGCCGACGAAGACCATGCCGCTCCAGGGCACGGGCTGGCCGTTGAGCGCCGAGCCCGCTTGCGGCAGCGCGGCGCCAGCGGCCAGCAGGTTGTCGCCGGCCTTCAGCGTGCCGGCGGCCAGCGCCGGGCCGATGTCGGTGCGCAGGCTGCGCGCCAGGCGCAGCGCGCCTTCGATGTTCAGCTGGCCCGTGCCCTGTTCCACCAGCATGCCGCCGGCCAGCGGCTGCGCGGTGTACTGGAGGATGGCCTTCACCAGCGGCGGCGTGAGGCCGGGGTTGGCCTGCAGCAGCAGCGCCGCGGCGCCGGCCACGGCCGGGGCGGCCACCGAGGTGCCGGAGAGCTCCATCAGCGTCTGCCGCGGTGACTGCGCGGCGCCGGGCACCTGGCTCAGCTGCGGGTAGCTGCGGGCGAGCAGGTTCCAGGTGTTGTTGCGGTCGGCCGCCAGCGTGGCGACGATGCGGTTGCCGGGCGCCACGAGGTCGGGCTTGATGAGCTGGTCCACCCAGCGGCGACCGCTGTCGAAGGGGACGCTGCCGCGCGTGGGCCCGCGTGAGCTGAATCGGGTGACCTGGTCGTCGTCGCGGCCGGCGGTGCCGAAGGCGTTGGTCGCGCCCACGGTGATGACCGAAGGCTCGTGCCCCGGTGAAGAGATGGCACCGTACACCGTCTGCCCGGCGGCGTTCCTGCCAGCATTGCCGGCGGCGGCGACGACCACGATGCCCGCCGCCGTGGCGCTGCGCGCGGCGCGCGCCAGCGGGTCGATGATGAACGAGTCGGCCGACGAAGCGCCCAGGCTCAGGTTCATGACGCGGATGTTGGCCAGCCTGGCGCGTTGCACCACCCAGTCGATGCCGGCCAGCACGTCGGCCAGGTTGCCGACGCCGCGCTCGTCCAGCACGCGCACGTCGTACAGGTCGGCGTTCGGCGCGACGCCGCCGGAATCCGGCGACTGGTAGCTGCCATTGCCCGCGGCCACCGCGGCCACGTGGCTGCCGTGCCCGTAGGCGTCGGGCAGGTCCGTCAGCGGCACCAGCTTGGCCGTGCCGCTCTTGTACTTCGCGCCGTCGATGCTGGCGCGCGTGATGGGCGACACGTCATAGCCCTTGGCCCAGCCCTGACCCGGCAGTGCGCGGCCCAGCGCCACGAAGTCGGCCAGCGCCCGCACGCGGGTCTTGCCGGCGGCGTCGACCAGGTTGCGGTGGCGCCAGTCGATGCCGGAATCGACGATGGCGATGCCCACGCCGGTGCCGTCGTAGCCCACGCCACCGCTGCTGCGTGTGGTGGCACCGCTGATCACCGTGTCCGCGCCGGTGGCCTGCTGCATCAGGCTGGCGTGGCGCGTGGTGGCTCGGTTCGGCGCGATGCTGATGACGTCGCTTCGCGCGGCCAGGGCGTCCAGCGCCGTGGCCGGCACCATGGCCGACAGCGCGCGCACCGAGATGTAGTTGTAGAAGACCGAGCCGCCGCGCAGCAGGATGTCGGCGCGCAGGTTGCCCAGCAGCGGGTCGCTGCCGCGCGCATTGATGAGCACCTTCACGTGCAGCTGGTTGTTGCCCAGCGTGCGCGCCCAGGACACGGCGCCCGAGCGGCCGGCACTGGCGCCGTCCTGCACCACGGCGCGCAGGTCGGCGGCGATCTTCGGGTTCGTCGCTGTCTGCGCCTGGGCGGTGGGGGCCGTGCCCAGCACCAGGGCAGCGGCCAGGGGCGCGAGCCAGCGGCTCATGAAGGTTCTTCTCTGGGTCATGCGGGGTCCTGCGTCGGGCACGGAGATCCAGGGTCGCGTTGGTGCGGACGCGGCCCGGGCGGTCTCGGTCTATCGGCGGCCCGGCCCGGGAGCTTGAGCGGCTGTTACATCCGGCCCGGCGCCGCGTGACACAAGCCACACATGCCGCGCCCGGGCCGTGCCGCGGGGCCCCGTCCCTACAATTGGGCGCATGAACGACAAGTACATGCCCGGCGAGGTGGAAGCCGCCGCCCAGGCCCATTGGCAGGCCAGCGGCGCTTTCCAGGTGCGCGAGGACGCCTCGCGCGAGAAGTTCTACGCCTGCAGCATGCTGCCCTACCCCAGCGGCAAGCTGCACATGGGCCACGTGCGCAACTACACCATCAACGACATGATGGCGCGGTGGCTGCGCATGAAGGGCAAGAACGTCCTCATGCCCATGGGCTGGGACGCCTTCGGCCTGCCGGCCGAGAACGCGGCCATCGACAACAACGTGCCGCCGGCGCAGTGGACCCGCGCCAACATCGCCGACATGAAGAGCCAGATGCAGCCGCTGGGCCTGGCCTTCGATTGGAGCCGCGAACTCGCCACCTGCGACCCCGGCTACTACAAGTGGAACCAGTGGTTCTTCCTGAAGATGCTCGAGAAGGGCATTGCCTACAAGAAGACCCAGGTGGTGAACTGGGACCCGGTCGACCAGACCGTGCTGGCCAACGAGCAGGTGGTGGACGGCCGCGGCTGGCGCAGTGGTGCCCTCGTCGAGCGGCGCGAGATCCCCGGCTACTACCTGGCCATCACGCAGTACGCCGACGAGCTGCTCTCCGGCGTCAACGACCCCACCGCGCCGCACTACCTGGCGGGCTGGCCCGAGCGCGTGCGGCTGATGCAGGAGCACTGGATCGGCAAGAGCGAAGGCGTGCGCTTCGCCTTCACGCACGACATCCGCGGCGCCGACGGCCGGCTGGTGCAGGACGGGAAGATGTTCGTCTTCACCACGCGCGCCGACACCATCATGGGCGTGACCTTCTGCGCCGTGGCGCCGGAGCACCCGCTGGCCACGCTGGCCGCCGCCACGCACCCCAAGGTGGCCGCCTTCATCGAGGAGTGCAGGAAGGGCGGCACCACCGAAGCCGAGATGGCGCTGAAGGACAAGGCCGGCCTGCCGCTGGGCCTGAGCGTCACGCATCCGCTCACCGGCGAGGACATCCCGCTGTGGGTGGGCAACTACGTGCTCATGACCTACGGCGACGGCGCCGTGATGGGCGTGCCCGCGCACGACGAGCGCGACTTCGCCTTCGCCAAGAAGTACGGCATCCCCATCCTGCAGGTGGTTCACGTGGACGGCGAACCGCACTTCACCTACGACCACTGGCAGGACTGGTACGCCGACAAGCAGCGCGGCGTGACCATCAACTCGGGCAACTACAGCGGTCTCACCCACAAGCTGGCGGTGGACGCCATCGCCAAGGCACTGGGCGACAAGGGCCTGGGCGAGAAGAAGACCACCTGGCGCCTGCGCGACTGGGGCATCAGCCGCCAGCGCTACTGGGGCACACCCATCCCCATCATCCACTGCGACAGCTGCGGCTCGGTGCCGGTGCCCGAGAAGGACCTGCCCGTGGTGCTGCCCGAAGACCTGGTGCCGGACGGCAGCGGCAACCCGCTGAACAAGAGCGCCGCCTTCCTGAACGTGGCCTGCCCGCAGTGCGGCAAGCCCGCGCGGCGCGAGACGGACACGATGGACACCTTCGTCGACTCGTCCTGGTACTACATGCGCTACTGCTGCCCGGGCAGCGACGACGCCATGGTCGACGCCCGCAACGAGTACTGGATGCCGATGGACCAGTACATCGGCGGCATCGAGCACGCCGTGCTGCACCTGCTGTACGCGCGCTTCTGGACCAAGGCCATGCGCGACATCGGGCTCGTCAGCTACAGCGAGCCCTTCACCAGGCTCTTCACCCAGGGCATGCTGCTCAACGAGAGCTTCTACCGCGAGGAGGAAGGCGGCAAGAAGCGCTGGTTCTACCCCTCCGAGGTGGAGATCAGCTACGACGACCGCGGCCAGCCCACCAGCGCCGTGGCCAAGGCCGACGGGCAGCCGGTGATGCTGGGCGGCATCGAGAAGATGTCCAAGAGCAAGAACAACGTGGTCGAGCCGCGCGACATCATCCAGCGCTTCGGCGCCGACACGGCGCGCGTGTTCACCATGTTTGCCGGCCCGCCCGACCAGAGCGCGGCCTGGAGCGACAGCGGCGCCGAAGGCGTGTTCCGCTTCCTGCGCCGGCTGTGGACCAACGCCGTGCGCGTGGCGCCGAAGTTCGCCGCCGCGCAGGCCGGCACGCCCAGCGCCGCCGGCGCCGCGCTGCGCCGCGAAGTGCACCTGCTGCTTCGCCAGGTGAGCGCCGACTACGAGCGCCTCCAATACAACACCGTGGTCTCGGGCGCGATGAAGATGCTCAACGCGCTGGAAGACGCCAAGCTGGAGGATGCGCCGGCCGATGCGGCGGTGCTGCAGGAAGGTTTCGCGATCCTGCTGCGTGCGCTGTACCCCGCGGCGCCGCACATCACGCACGCGCTGTGGAGCGAGCTGGGTTACTCGAAGGCGCATGGCGAGCTCATCGACACGCCCTGGCCGCAGGTGGACGAGGCCGCGCTGGTGCAGGACGAGATCGAGCTCGCGCTGCAGGTCAACGGCAAGCTGCGCGGCAGCCTGCGCGTGCCGGCCAGTGCCGACCGCACCGCCATCGAAGCTGCGGCGCAGGCCGCGCCCGAGGTCATCCGATTCTGCGAAGGACGGCCGGTGAAGAAGGTCGTCCTCGTGCCGGGGCGGCTGGTCAACGTCGTCGCCTGAGGTGCCGAACCGTCGAGCTGCACTGACCGGTGCCGCCGCGCTGCTGCTCGGCGGCTGCGGCTTCCAGCTCCGCCAGCCGCCGAAGCTGGCCTTCCAGAGCATCGCGCTCACCGGCTTCGCCCGGCGCTCGACGCTGGCCGAGGACTTCCGCCTGCAGCTGGAACGTCAGGTGAAGGTGCTGGAGTCGCCCGAGAAGGCCGAGCTGGTCTTGCAGGCGCTGGAAGACCTGCGCCAGAAGAGCGTGGTGGCGTCCACCTCGGCCGCGCAGGTGCGTGAAGTGCAGCTGCGGCTGAAGTTCAGTTTCCGCGTCAGCACACCGGGCGGTCGCGAGCTCATTCCGCGCGCCGACCTGCTGCTGGTGCGCGACATCAACTACAGCGAGACGCAGGCCCTGGCCAAGGAGGCCGAGGAAGGCGAGCTGTACCGCGAGATGCAGGCCGACGTGGTGGCGCAGGTGCTGCGCCGGCTGGCGGCCGTTCAGGTCTAGTGGCAGCATCGACGCCGCGCATGCAGATCAAGCCCGATCAGCTCGAGACCCACCTGGCGCGCGGCCTGCGGCCGCTGTACCTCATCCACGGCGACGAACCGCTGCTGGCGCAGGAGTCGGCCGATGCCATCCGCGCCGCGGCGCGGGCGGCCGGACACGGCGAGCGCGAGGTCTTCGTCGCCAGTGGTGCGCATTTCGACTGGAGCGGCGTGCTGGGTGCCGCGCAGGCGCTGAGCCTGTTCGCCGACAAGCGCCTGATCGAGATCCGCATTCCTTCCGGCAAGCCCGGCAAGGAAGGCTCGGAGGCGCTGCAGCGCTACTGCGAGCGGCTGCCCGAGGACGTGATCACGCTGGTGCAGCTGCCGGCACGGCTGGACTACCAGCAGCTCAAGGCCGCCTGGTTCAACGCGCTCGATGGGGCCGGGCTCACGATCAAGGTCGAGACGCTGGAGCGCAAGGCCCTGCCGGCCTGGCTGGGGCAGCGCCTGGCGCGCCAGGGCCAGCGCGTGCGCGAAGGTGAGGAAGGGCAGAAGACGCTGGCCTTCTTCGCTGACCGCATCGAGGGCAACCTGCTGGCAGCGCACCAGGAACTGCAGAAGCTGGCACTGCTCCACCCGCCCGGCGAACTGGCCTTCGAGCAGGTGGAAGCCGCGGTGCTGAACGTCGCGCGCTTCGACACCAACAAGCTCAGCGAAGCCGCCTGGACGGGCCAGGTGGCGCGTGCGCTGCGCGTGCTGGACGGCCTGCGCCATGAAGGCGAGACGCCGGTGATGGTGCACTGGAACCTGGCCGAGGACCTGCGCGCGCTGGCGCGCGCCCGCGCCGCGCTGGACGAGGGCAAGCCCTTGCCGCTGGCGGTGAAGGAAGCGCGCGCCTGGGGGCTGCGTGAACGTCTGATCGAACGCGCGCTGCCGCAGGTCAGCGGCCACCAGGTGGCGCACCTGCTGGACGCCGCCGCGGTGTGCGACGGCATCTGCAAGGGCCTGAAGCACCCGGAATGGCCGGCCGGTGCGTGGGACGCGCTCAAGCGGCTGCTGCTGATGGTGATGCAGCAGGTGCAGCCGCGCGGGGCGCAGGCGCTGGCGCTGCGCGGCTGAGGCGGCCTCTCAAGCAAATTCGGCTTTGCCACTTTGCCTGAACCCCCGCGGGGGGCGGGCCGGGCTGGCCCGGCCCTGGGGGCACTCAGTACTGCCGGCCGCGGTCGACGAGGTGCGCCATCGCGGTGCCGTCGCGTGCCGACCGCAGGTTCGCCACCGCCACCGCCGCCGCGCTGCGCGGGTCGGTCAGCGCCGCGGCGTGCGGCAGCATCGTCACTTTCGGGTGGCGCCAGAACGGGTGTGCGGCCGGCAGCGGCTCGGTGTGGAACACGTCCAGCACCGCGCGATGCAGGCGGCCGCGGTCCAGCGCGTCCAGCAGGTCGTCGTCGACCACGTGGGCGCCGCGCGCCAGGTTCACCACGCTGGCACCGGGAGGCAGCGTGGCGAAGAAGCCCGCGTCCAGCAGGCCACGCGTGGCGGGGGTCAGGGGCAGCAGGTTGACGACGATGTCGGCCTGCGCGAGCTTCGGCGCCAGTTCGCTGCCGTCGCGTCGCCAGCCCGCCACGGCATAGGCCTGGGCTGCAAGCCTGGAGGCCACCGCACGACCCAGCTCCCCCTGGCCGAGGATGAGCACGCGCACCTCGTCGGCGCGGCGCTGTGCGAGTTCACGCCAGACGCCCTCGCGCTGCTGCTGCTGGTAGTCGAAGAAGCCGCGGTGCAGCGACAGCACGGCCCACAGCGCGGTCTCGGCCATGGCGGCCGTCATCGCGGGGTCGACCATGCGCGCCAGCGGCACGCGGGTGGGCAAGGTGGCGTCGGCCAGCAGACGGTCCACGCCGGCCCACAGGCTCTGGATCAGGCGCAGGTTCGGCAGGCCTTGCAGGCTGCCCGGCGGCGGGTTGGCCACCACGGCGGCCTGAATCTCATGGGCCTGCGCCCGGGCTTCGGCCAGGCCCATCCACTGCGCTTCGGGCATGGCCGCGCCCAGGTGGCGCAGCCAGGCCTCGCGCTCGCCGGCGTCGAAGCGGCCGGCCAGCAGGACTTTCACGCCGCGGCCCCGAGCAGCCGTGCCAGCGCGGCGTGCACGGTGCCTGCGCGCACGGCGCCGCGATCGCCGGCCAGCTGCAGGCGTTCGGCGTGGATGCCGGCCGCCGTGCCCCAGGCCAGCCAGACCGTCCCCACCGGCTTGCCGGGCACCGCACCGCCCGGGCCGGCGATGCCGGTCACGGCCACGGCCAGCTGCACCGGCGCGTGGGCCAGGGCGCCGGCCACCATGGCGCGTGCGACCTCTTCGCTGACCGCGCCGTGTGCGGCGATCAGCGTGGCCGGCACGCCGATGAGCTGTTGCTTGGCCTCGTTGCTGTAGGTGACGAAGCCGCGCTCGAACCAGTCGCTGCTGCCGGCCACCGAGGTGCAGGCTGCGGCGATGAGCCCGCCCGTGCAGCTCTCCGCCGTGGCCAGGCGCCAGGCTTTGGCACGCAGCGCATCCGCCAGCGCCAGCACTGCGGGCTCGAAGCTCAGGATCTCCACAGCGCCACCCACACCGCGATGGACAGCAGCGTGCAGCCGGCTGCCACCAGGTCGTCGAACAGGATCCCGAAGCCCTGACGCCAGCCGATGGTCTCGCCGGGCCGCAGCTTGAAGAGCCGGTCGGCCCAGCCCACCGGGCCGGGCTTGGCGGCGTCGAAGTAGCGGAACAGCACGAAGGCCGCCACCTGCACCCACAGCGGCGCGGGCATCACGAGCCACAGCACGATCCAGATCGCCACCACCTCGTCCCAGACGATGGACCCAGGGTCGGCCACCCCCATGTGCTGCGCCGTCAAGGTGCAGGCCCACCAGCCCACGGCCAGGGCCGCGACGATGGCGAGGGCCCACTGTCCTTCGCCGAGGAAGTGGTTCAGCCACAGGAAGATCAGCCAGCCCCACAGCGTGCCCACCGTCCCCGGCGCCTTGGGCGCCAGGCCGCTGCCGAAGCCCAGGGCGACCCAGTGCGCCGGGTGGCGCAGCAGGAAGCGCAGGCCGGGGCGGGCGAGGGGCGCGTTGCTCATCCGGCGTTCATCCGCCGTTCACTCGGCGAAATGGTCGAAGGCGCGCCAGGGTGCGACCACCGCGCGGCCCTGCGCATCGACGACGCGCAGGCCGGGTGCAGCCTCCATGCGCCCGCAGCGCGTCACGGTCAGGCCGGCGCGTGCGCCGGCTTCCAGCACCGCTTCGCGCGCCGTCGCCGGCGCGGTGAAGAGCAACTCGTAGTCGTCGCCACCGGCCAGCAGGCATTCATGCTGAAGCGCCAGCGGCTGCGCGGCCAGCACGGCGCTGCGCGGCAGTGCGTCGACGTCCACCGTGGCGCCCACCTGCGAGCGCTTCAGCACATGGCCCAGGTCGCCCAGCAGGCCGTCGCTGAGGTCGATGGCGCTGCTGGCCACGCCGCGCAGCGCCTGGCCCAGCGCCACGCGCGGCTGCGGCAGTTCCATGGCGCGGCGCACGCTGTCGAAGGCCTCGCCCGCCAGCGCCACGCGGCCGCGGAAGACTTCCAGCGCCAGCCGCGCATCGCCCAGCGTGCCGCTGACCCAGAGCTCGTCGCCCGGCCGCGCGCCGCTGCGCAGCAGCGCCTGCCCCGGTGGCAGCTGGCCGAAGACAGTGATGCACAGGTTCAGCGGCCCGGCCGTGGTGTCGCCGCCCACGAGCTCGATGCCGTGTTCATCGGCCAGCGCGAAGATCCCGCGCGCGAAGGGCGCCAGGAAGGCCTCGTCGGCGCGTGGCAGCGCCAGCGCCAGCGTGAAGGCCAGCGGCTCGGCGCCGCAGGCCGCCAGGTCCGACAGGTTCACGGCCAGCGCCTTGTGGCCCAGCCGTTCCGGCGCCACGGTGGACAGGAAGTGGCGTCCTTCCACCAGCATGTCGCTGGACACCGCCAGCTGCTGGCCGGGCGCCAGGTTCAGCAGGGCGCAGTCGTCGCCCACCCCCAGCGTGGCCCGGCGCACCGGCCGCGTGAAGTGGCGCGCGATCAGGTCGAACTCGCCAGCCGCCATCAGCCGATGCCCGCCCCGCGCAGCAGGTTGGCCAGTTCCACCGCCGACTTCACGTTCATCTTGTCGAACACATGCGCGCGGTGCACTTCCACCGTGCGCACGCTGATCTGCAGCGCGTCGGCGATCAGCTTGTTGGGCTTGCCGTCGATCACCAGCCGCATCACCTCGCGCTCGCGTTCGGTCAGCTCGGCCAGCGCGCGGCGCGTCACGTCCTGCTCGCGCGCGCTCAGCAGCTCGGCGGCGCTGCGTTCCAGGGCCTGCTCAACGCGGTCGACCAGCGCATTGTTGGAAAAGGGCTTCTCGACGAAGTCGAAGGCCCCGCGCTTGACGGCGGCCACGGCCGTCGGCACGTCGCCGTGGCCCGTGAGGAAGATGACGGGCAGCGTCTGCAGCAGACCGCGCTGCGCCAGCGACTCGAACAGCACCAGGCCGCTGGTGCCGGGCATGCGCACGTCCAGCACCAGGCAGGACGGCGATCTCGGCCATGAGGCGTCCTGGCGACCCAGGTGCGCCTCGAAGGCTTCGGCGCTGGGGAAGCCTTCCGACAGCAGCCGGCGCGAGCGAAGCAGCCAGGCCAGGGCGTCGCGCACCACGTCCTCGTCGTCGACGAGGTAGACGGTGGGCAGGCCCAGCGCGGGGTCGAGGTTCAAGCGTCGGCGGCGGTGGTGGCGGAGCCCGAAGTTTCGCCTGTTTCCGTGCCCGGCGGCGCGGGCAGCGTGAAGCGGAACTCGGTGCCCCGGCCGCCGGGGCCGGGCCCGAAGTCGAGCGCGCCGCCGTGCTGCTCGATGACGGTACGGCACAGGCTCAGCCCCAGCCCCATGCCTTCGCTCTTGGTGGTGAAGAACGGCGTGAACAGGCGTTCAGCCACGTCGGGCGCGATGCCAGGGCCGGTGTCGATGACGCTGAAGGTGACCCAGCGCGCATGCGTGCGCCGCACGCGCAGCGTCAGCACGCGTTCGGCCAGCGGCGTGTCGGGCTCCATGGCCTGGATGCCGTTGCGCGCCAGGTTCAGCAGCACCTGCTCCACCATCGTGCGGTCGCAGCGCACGCGCGCGCTGCGCTCGCCGGACGGCGGCAGTTCGACGTCGATGCGGGTGCCGCTCTTGCGCGCCTGCATCCGGGCCAGCGGCAGCACGGCCTCGAACAGCAGCTCGGCCGGCAGCGTCTCGTGCAGCTGCTCACGGCGGCGCACGAAGCCGTGCACGCTCTTGATGACGCGGCCGGCGCGCTCGGCCTGCTCGGCGATGCGCTCCAGCGCACTGCGCAGCAGGGACGGCGTGCCGGCGTCGGCGCTGCTGTCGTCCAGCAGGTTCAGCGAGCCGCTGGCATAGCTGGCAATGGCGGCCAGCGGCTGGTTCAGCTCGTGGCTCATCAGCGAGGCCATCTCGCCCACGCTGGCCAGCCGCGCCGTGGCCTGCAGACGCTCCTGCTGCTGGCGCGAGATCTCCTCCACGCGGCGCTGCGCGCTGATGTCCAGCACGGCGCTCATCCAGCCGGTGTGGCGGCCGTCGCCATCCACCAGCGGTGCCTCGTAGATCATCACCGGGAAACGCTCGCCGCCCTTGCGCATGAACACGGTCTCGTAGCTCTCGCGCGGGTCGGGCCGGGCGGCGGCCGCAGGGTCCAGTCGCTCGCGCTGACGTCGCAGGTACTGCTCCACCAGCTCCGGTGGCCAGTAGGGCGGGTTGTAGGGGGGCATCACCGCCTCGGCGGCCGGTGGCGGTGGCGTCATCAGCTCCTCGGCGCTGAAGCCCACCATGGCGCAGAAGGCCGGGTTGACGTAGGTGATGACGCCGCGCAGGTCGCGCGCGCGCAGGCCGGTGGACAGCGAATCCTCCATGGCCTTGCGGAAGGCCAGGGCTTCGGCCAGCGCGCGTTCGGCCTCCGCGCGGCGGCGCACGTCGCGCGCCAGCAGCAGCACGACGGCGAAGAGGGCGATCGACAGGCCCATCACCAGCGACGTGGCGAGATTGGGGATGAGGCTGGGGCGCCCCGTCGTGGCATCGGCGCGCAGCTGCAGCGCGCTGCCCGGCAGGTCGACCACGCGGTCGGCGACGTAGACACCGGCGCCGCGCGACGTGCCGGCGCGCGCCAGCCGCGTGCCGTCGCCTTCGACGAAGCTGAACTCGTGGCGCCGTGCTGCGCGCGCCACTGCCGTACCCTCCAGCACCTGCGCCAGCGACAGGCTGCCCACCAGGAAGCCGGATTCGCGGCCGGCGCGCGTCAGGGGCACGCAGAGGTCGACCACCTCCAGGCCCTGGCCGCCGGCCAGCGGCACGAAGTAGCTGCGCGAGAACGCTGGCGCGGCCGTGCGGCGCGCCGTGGTGCAGGCCAGCTCGGCGTCAAGCTCAAGGTCCTGGCGTGGCATCTGGCTGAACAGCGCGGGCGGGTAGGGCGATTCCAGCGCGGCCTCCACGCGCTGGTCTGGCGCCCGCCACTCCAGCCGCTTGATCTCGCGCTTCTGTCGCATGAGGGCCAGCGCATCGTCGCGGGGCGAACCCCAGTCCAGCGACTGCAGCGCCTGCGTCACCGAGGTGAGTTCGCGCCGCACCTCGGCCGCGGCTTCGGCAGCCAGGCTGTCGGCTTCGTCCTGGGCCCGGCTGGACTCGTAGCTGACCGTCAGCGCCAGCAGCAGCGACTGCGCCACCAGCAGCAAGGCCACCAGGGCGCCCCAGAGCAGCGCGCGGCGCAGCCGCGGCCGGCGGGGTGGGGCGCTCGGCGGGAGGGGGGCGGGGTCGGGCATCGGGGCGGTCGCGGTCGCTGCGCCCAGTATTGGCCGGCGCTTCGCCTTGACGGCTACGCAGTTTCGCGCATGCCGATCCACCCCCGGGAGGGCGCACACTGCCCTCCTACAATCCGCGCCCGGCCTGCCCAGCGGCGCCCAGGAGACCCATAGCGATGTCCCAACGTGACGACAAGAAGGCCGAGCTCAAGCAGGCTGCGCTGGAGTACCACGAGTTCCCGACGCCGGGCAAGCTGCAGGTCAGCGCCACCAAGCAGATGATCAACCAGCGCGACCTCGCGCTGGCCTACAGCCCGGGGGTGGCCTATGCCTGCGAGGCCATCGTCGACGACCCCGCCAACGCCTTCCGCTACACCGCGCGCGGCAACCTGGTGGCCGTGGTCACCAACGGCACCGCCGTGCTGGGCCTGGGCGACATCGGCCCGCTGGCGGCCAAGCCGGTGATGGAAGGCAAGGCGGTGCTGTTCAAGAAGTTCGCCGGCATCGACGTCTTCGACATCGAGGTGGCCGAGAAGAACCTCGACAAGCTGGTCGACTGCATCGCCGCGCTGGAGCCCACCTTCGGCGGCATCAACCTGGAGGACATCAAGGCGCCGGACTGCTTCTACGTCGAGCGCAAGCTGCGCGAGCGCATGAAGATCCCCGTCTTCCACGACGACCAGCACGGCACCGCCATCGT
>JAEUPH010000332.1 GCA_016790395.1 Rubrivivax sp.
GAGACCTTCGGCCGCGTGCCCCGCCGCGACCGCCCGTCGCAGTTCGCCGGCCTGCGCACGGATGCCGAGCTGAACGAGGTCGGCGAGCCCGTGATGCTGTTCTGCCAGCCGGCGCCCGACACGCTGCCCGACCCCGAGGCCGTGCTGCTCACCGGCATCCTGCCGCAGCAGGCGCTGCACGAAGGCGTGCCCGAGCACCAGTTCGCCGCGCGCATCGAGGCCGAGCTGGGCCGCGACGGCACCATCGGCGTGGGCTACAACAGCATCCGCTTCGATGACGAGGTGACGCGCCACCTCTTCTGGCGCAACCTCATCGACCCCTACGCGCGCGAGTGGCAGAACGGCTGCAGCCGCTGGGACCTGCTGGACGTGGTGCGCACGACCTGGGCGCTGCGGCCCGAGGGCATCCGCTGGCCCACCTACACGGAGGGCGAGATGGCCGGCCGGCCTTCCTTCCGCCTGGAGGACCTGTCCAAGGCCAACGGGCTGCTGCACGAGGCGGCACACGACGCCCTCTCGGACGTGCGCGCCACCGTCGCCCTGGCGCGGCTCATCCGCCAGAAGCAGCCGCGGCTGTGGGACTTCTGCCTGAAGCTGCGCAGGAAGGACGCCGTGCTGGCCGAGATGGGCGCTGGCCGGCCTTTCGTGCACCTGTCCGGGCGCTATCCGGCCGAGCGCGGCTTCCTGGCCGTGGTCTGGCCGTTGGGCCCGCACCCGACGAACAAGAACGAGGTCATCGTCTGGGACCTGGCGGTCGACCCGCGGGAACTCGAAGGCCTGGACGCCGACACCGTGCGCCGGCGCCTCTACACCCGGCAGGACGAGCTGCCCGAAGGCGAGCTGCGCCTGCCCATCAAGACCATCCACATCAACAAGAGCCCCGTCGTCATCGGCAACCTGCGCACGCTGGGCGACGCGGGGCAGCGCTGGGGGTTGGACGTGGAGGCCGCGCTGGCGAACGCGGCGCACGCCGCGGCCGTGACGCCGCTTGTCGCACACCTGTGGCCCGAAGTCTTCACGCGCCCGCCCATGGCCACCGCGCCCGACGTCGACGAAGACCTCTACGGCGGCTTTGTCGGCAACGATGACCGTCGCACGCTGCAGCGCCTGCGCGAACTGAGCCCCGCGCAGCTGGCCACGCGCACGCCGGCCTTCCAGGACGGCCGGCTGGAGGAACTGCTGTTCCGCTACCGTGCGCGCAACTTCCCCGACACGCTGTCCGAAGAAGAGCAGGCGCGCTGGGAACGGCACCGCGCCGAGCGTCTGCATGAGGGCGTGGGCGGCGGTGTCACGCTGGGCGCCTGGTTCGAACGCATCGACGAACTCGCCGAAGCCGCCGCCGAGCGCGGCGACACCCGCGCCGAGGAACTGCTGGAAGCCCTCTACGACTACGCCGCGGGCATCGCCCCCGAGCTCCCTGGCGGGTGATCGTTCAGGGCTTGCGGCCGATCTGGGCCAGCAGCTCGCCCATCGGCACCACCCGGCTGTGCAGCGGCAGGATGCGGTCCACATCCAGCTTCAGCCGCTCGATGTTCTGGACCAGGTTCACCTGGTTGGCGTTGGGCACCGGCGGGGGCGGGCTGTTCGGCGGGCCGGGGGTGTAGGCGTCGGCCTGGATCAGCAGGCGCTCCTTCGGCAGCCACACCATCAGGAAGCCTTGGGCGTGCACACTGCCCTGCATCTCGTGGATCTCCACGCGGCGCAAGCTGTCGGCCAGCGCCACCTGGCCATTGACGGCGGTGATGCGTGCGGTCTGCCCGGACGCAGCCAGGCGGTCCGGCGCCACCTTGTTGGGGTTGGCGAAGACGCGCTCGAAGTAGGGCTTGGCCAGAGCGCTGGTGATGAGCGTCGCGCCTTGAGACACCGCGGCGCGGAGGCCGCCCGC
>JAEUPH010000346.1 GCA_016790395.1 Rubrivivax sp.
ACCACGGCGTCGCGGCGCAGCAGCGTGCCGCTGGTCAGCGCCCAGCAGTCGAACAGGAACTGGTGGTAGACCCAGCCGGTGAACTCCGGGTCCAGCGTGATGGGGCGCTCCTCGCCCCAGATCGACGCCGGTTCCGGGTAGCGGCCCGCCACCGGCGGCCAGTGGTGGTAAGGGCAGACGGCCGCCACGCGTTCGGCTTCGGCGTCCAGCACGCTCAGTTCACGGGCCAGCGTCAGCGGGTGCCACAGGTCGTCCTGGTCGAGGAAGATGACGGCCCGGCCGCGCGCCTCGGCCAGGCCCCGGTTGCGTGCGCGGCAGACGCCGGCATTGCTCTGGCGAAAGACACGTGCGCCCGGCGCCACGCGCGCCACGACGTCCAGCGAACGGTCGGTGGAACCATCGTCCACCACGATGAGCTCCAGCCCGACGCCCTGTTGCGCCAGCACGGCGCGCAACGTCGGTTCGAGGAAGCGTTCGCCGTTGTAGACCGGGATGACGACGCTGATGTCAGGGTCGGCCATGTCCCGGGCCCGGCTGCGCTGTGTGCCCCGTGGGCTTCAGACCAGCACTTCGGCGCACCCCGGGTGGCCCAGGAAGCGCTGCGGGCTGGCGCTGGCGCCGTAGGCACCGCTCTGGAACACGGCGACAAGGTCGCCCACCTGCGCCACCGGCAGCTCCATGCGGTCGGCCAGCAGGTCCAGCGGCGTGCACAGCGGGCCCACCACAGAAGCGCTCTCGCGCTCGGCGGCGCCCATGCGCGTGGCCACCGCCACCGGGTAGTTCTTGCGCACCACCTGGCCGAAGTTGCCGGAGGCCGCCAGGTGGTGGTGCAGGCCGCCGTCGGTGACCAGGTAGACCTGCCCGCGCGACACCTTGCGGTCGACCACGCGCGCCACGTACACGCCCGCCTCGCCGACGAAGTAGCGACCCAGCTCGATGACGATGCCGGCCTGCGGCATCTCGCGCTCAGCGCGTTCGACGATGGCCGCCAGGTTCGCGCCGATGGGCGCCAGCTCCAGCCGCTGCTCGCCGGGGAAGTAGGGGATGCCGAAGCCGCCGCCCAGGTTCAGGAACTTCACCGGCGACGGTGCCGCCTGCGCCAGGCGCAGCGCCAGCTCAAAGCTCTTCTGCTGCGCCTCGCAGATGCTCTCCGCGCGCAGGTTCTGCGAGCCGGCAAAAAGGTGGAAGCCCTCGAAGGCCAGGCCCTCGCGGGCGACGAAGGCCAGCAGCTCGGGCACGAGTTCGGTGTCCACGCCGAACTGCTTGGGCCCGCCGCCCATCTTCATGCCCGAGCCCTTGAGCTCGAAGTCCGGGTTCACGCGCACGGCCACGCGCGCCGGCAGGCCCAGCGCCTGCGACGCGGCGGCCAGCACGGGCAGTTCGCGCATCGACTCCACGTTGACCAGCACGCCCGCGGCCACCGCCTGGTGCAGTTCGACGTCGCGCTTGCCGGGGCCGGCGAAGCTCACCTCGGCGGGGTGGGCGCCGGCGTCCAGCGCCACCTGCAGTTCACCGGCCGAAGCCACGTCGATGCCGTCCACCAGCCCCGCCATCAGGCCGACGACGGCCGGCATGGGGTTGGCCTTCATGGCGTAGTGCAGCTTCACGGCCGCCGGCAGCGCCGCGCGCAGTTCGGCCACGCGCTGTTTCAGCAGGCTGCGGTCATAGGCATAGAACGGCGTCTGGCCCACGCGCGCGGCCA
>JAEUPH010000023.1 GCA_016790395.1 Rubrivivax sp.
CTCGCTGGCCGCCGGCCGCGGCGACGCCGAGGGCTCTTTCTTCCCCTACGAAACCGTCGACCGCATCCACGCGCGCTGGGAGCACACCGGGCCGCGCAGCTGGGTGCGCATCCACGACGGTGATCGCGTGGAGCTCTGGCAGCCCTTCGCGCCCCGCCTGGACGGCGGCGAAGGCGCACGTTCGGCGTGGAAGAACCTCTCGGCCACGCGGCTGCGCCTGCGCGAGATGCACCCTTCGGGCCGGCTGGTGTTCCAGCAGGAATGGTCCACGGCGGCCGGCCTGGGCCTGGTGCGCCGGGCGGCGTTGTGGGCCCCGCAGGGCCCCGTGCAGGTGGAGGTGCTGGACGGCCTGCTGAACCTGCTGCCGCCGGGCGTGGGTGTGGAACTGGCCAGCACCATGAGCAGCCTGACCGACGCCTACAAGTGGAACGAGTCGGCAGCCGGCGGCCGCCTGGGCCTGTTCACGCTGTATGCCCAGATCTGGGACCGTGCCGAGCCCAAGGAGTCCTTCCACGCGCTTGCTGCCTGGCACGCCGGCCCCCCGGGTGAGGCTTGCACGACGCTGCTGTCGGCGCACCAGGTGCGCGGTTTCTGCCGCAGCGGCCAGGTGGCGCCGGAGACGCTCACGCGCGGCCGGCGCGGCGCCTTCCTGCAGCGCTTCGCCACCAAGGTCGGCGCGGCGCCGTTGCAGTGGCAGCAAGTGATCGATGCGCCGCTGTCGCAGGTGCAGGCGCATGAGCTGGCGCAGAGGCTGGCCGCCGGTGGCGGCACGGCCGAGGAGATCGACGAGGCGCTGACGCGCAACACCGCGGGCCTGGACGAACTGCTGGCCTGCGCCGACGGCTTCCAGCGCTCGGGTGACGCGATGGCGGCAGCGCACCACCGCGCCAACGTGCTGTTCAACATCATGCGCGGTGGCGTGTTCGCCAGCGGCACGCAGTTGGACCGCGACGACCTGTCGGCCTTCCTGCAGTTGCGCCACCGGCCGACGGCCGAGGCCATGGCCCCGCTGCTCGCCAGCTGGCCACCGCAGGTGGAGCGGACTTTCGCCCTGGAGGCCGTGCGGGCCAGCGGCCACGCGCAGGCCGAGCGCCTGCTGCTGAGCTACCTGCCCCTGACCTTCAGCCGCCGCCATGGCGACCCCAGCCGGCCGTGGAACCGGTTCAGCATCCGCGTGCGCGACGACAGCGGCCGGCGCGTGCTGAACCACGAAGGCAACTGGCGCGACATCTTCCAGAACTGGGAAGCCCTGCTGCCCACCGCCCCGGCCTTCGCCGGGGCCATGGTGGCCACCTTCCTGGGCGCCATGACGCCCGACGGCTACAACCCCTACCGCATCGGCCGCAGCGGCATCGACTGGGAAACCATCGAGCCCGACGATCCCTGGAGCTACATCGGCTACTGGGGTGACCACCAGGTCGTCTACCTGCTGAAGTTAATGGAGGCCACACAGGCCCACGACCCGGCCCTGCTGCCGGCCCTGTGGGACCGCGCGCTCTTCGGCTTCGCCGACGTGCCCTACCGCCTGAAGCCGCATGCCGAGCAGGTGGCCACGCCCAAGGCGACGATCCATTTCGACGAGGCGGCGCACGCACGGGCGCACGAGCGCGCGCGCCGGCTCGGCGGCGACGGCCTGCTGGTGTGCGACGACACCGGCTCGCCGGTGCTGGGCACGCTGGCCGAGAAGCTGGCCGTCATCCTGCTGGCCAAGGCCGGCAGCCTGGTGCCCGGCGGCGGCCTGTGGCTGCACACGCAGCGGCCGGAGTGGAACGACGCGAACAACGCGCTGGTGGGCAACGGCCTGTCGGTGGTGACGCTGGCCCACCTTCGCCGCTTCCTGGCCTTCGTGGCCGCGCTGCCGGGCGCCGAACGGTCTTTCGCGCTCCCGAACGCCACCCTGGAGGCGCTGCTGGCCTTCGAGGGCCACGTCGCCGCCACGCCGATGGACGCCGTCCACGACGAGCAGGCGCGGCGTGCCTTCCTGGATGGCAGCGGCGCGCTGCTGGACGTCTGGCGCGCCGCTGCCTACCGCGGCGCGGCCGGGCGCACGCCGGCCCTCGCCCCGCCCGGGCTGCTGCCGCGGCTGGCGCGAAGCCTGCTGCCGCTGGTCGACGCCACGCTGGCCGCCAACCGCCGCGAC
This sequence comes from Rubrivivax sp., assembly GCA_016790395.1. Taxonomy (GTDB): domain Bacteria; phylum Pseudomonadota; class Gammaproteobacteria; order Burkholderiales; family Burkholderiaceae_C; genus Rubrivivax. Next base: position 2,141 of record JAEUPH010000023.1, read on the forward strand.
GACGGCCTCTTCCACGCCTACAACCTGGTCGGCTTCAGCCCCGGCCGGGCTGCCATCGGCCGGCTGTATCCGATGCTGGAAGGCCAGGTGGCGCTGCTGGGCAGCGGCTGGCTGGCACCGCAGGACGCCGTGGCGCTGCTGGATGCGCTGTTCGACAGCGCGCTGTTCGACCCCGCCCGGCGCAGCTTCCTGCTCTACCCCGACCGCCAGCTGCCCGGCTTCCTGCAACGCAACCGGCTCGACGACGCAGCGCTTTCGCTGCCCGTCACGCAGGCCGTGCTGGCGCAGGGGCGCACCGACCTGCTGCAGCGCCAGAGCGACGGCACGGTGCGGTTCGCGCCGCAGCTGTCCAACCGCGCCGACCTGGAAGCCGCGGCCGCCGCAGGTGCGCCCATCGGCGAAGCCCTCGCACCGCTGGCGGAGGCCTACGACCGGTTGCTGCAGCACCAGGCCTTCACCGGTCGCTCGGGCACGATGTTCGGCTACGAGGGGCTGGGCTGCATCTACTGGCACATGGTGGCCAAGCTGCTGCTGGCGGTTCAGGAACAGGTCTTCGAAGCCGCCGACCTGGGCCACCCCGCGCTGCCGGCCCTGCGTGCGCACTACCACCGCGTGCGCGACGGCCTGGGCTGGCGCAAGAGCGCCGCCGAGTACGGCGCCTTCCCCACCGACCCCTACAGCCACACCCCCGGTGAAGGCGGTGCGCAGCAGCCCGGCATGACGGGCCAGGTGAAGGAGGAGATCCTGGCACGCTGGGGCGAGCTTGGACTTCGACTGCGCGAGGGCCGCATCCATTTCCATCCCGTGCTGCTGGAAGCCGGAGAGCTGCCCGCCGAGGGCGAACTCTCGTTCACCTTCGGCCGCGTGCCCTGGCGCGTGCGCCGGGGCGCCGCCACGCGCCTGCGCGTGCTGGACGCCAGCGCATGGCGCGACTGCCCGCAGGGGCACTTCGCACCCGCCGGCGTGACGGCGGTGGAGGCCGAAGTCGACATCTGAACCACCGGGCCAGGACTTCGGCCCGGCCCCGGCTCAGACCGGCTCCGCCATCAGGGCCTGCATGGCTGCCTTGGGCCGGCGATCGACCGTGAACAGGCCCCAGTGCTTCTCCGGCTCCAGCGGGTCGGCCGAGCCCTTCCAGGGCTCGTCGAAGGCCTCGAACACGAAGCACAGGATGCCGGCCTCGCGCGCCCAGGCCATCAACTCGGCCACGTAGATGGCCTGCATCTCCTGCACGGCATGCTCGGCGATCATGCCGCGGCCGTTGCTGGCGGTGCACCAGCCGGCCTCGGTGATGACGATGGGCTTGCCCGGGTGGCATCGCGCCACGCTCTCGACGTTGTGGCGCGTGTAGTCCAGCGCCTCGTGGATGTGCTTGTACTCCCACACCGGGTAGGTGTGCACCGAGATGAAGTCCAGCAGCGGCACCAGCTCGCGCAGCTTGTGCTGCCAGGGCACGTAGTTCTCGCAGAAGGTCACCGGCTGGCGCACGCGCGACTTCACGCGCCGCACGTACTCCAGCATCTGCGGCACGGGCACATAGTGGTCGGTCCAGTCGACCGTCGCCTCGTTGCCCACGGCGACGCTGAAGACGATGTCCTCGTGGCCACGCGCCAGCTGCACCAGGCGCTCCAGCTCGGCGTCGTTCTCGCGCCAGTTGGCGTCGAGCTGGTCCTCGGGGTAGCTGCCGCCCCAGGGACAACCGAAGTTGTTCATCTCGGCGGCGAGGTAAGCGCCCAGCATCACGCGCAGCGGCAGCCGGTCTTCGCGGATGACCTGCAGCACACGCTCGGCGTGCGGGCTGCAGTCGTACAGCCGCAGCAGCTGGAAGTGCGGGGCCAGCAGGTGCAGGTCTTCGCGGATCTGCGCCAGGCTGGGGAAGATGCGCCGGTCGGGCCCCTGGCCTTCGCGGTAGCCCGAGTAGCAGATGGCGTTGCCGGTGGGGAGTCTCAGCATCGGGGCCTCACGCGAACTTGGGACGGGCGTCCTTGTCCCACAGGCCCCAGAAGGCGCCGACACCGCCTTCGGCATCGACCTTCCAGGCTTCGTCGAAGGCGGAGAACCAGAACAGCTCCACGCCATCGCGCTGCGCCCACTCCAGCGTGTCGACGAAGTACTGCATCGCCGCTTCGGTGCCGGCCACGGCCCCGTGGAAGGCGCCGCCGCGGTCGGGCCAGCCGGTCTCGCTGATGATGACGCGTTTGCCCGGTGCCGCGGCGCGCGTGCGCGCGAACATGCTCTGCATGTAGGGCACGGCCTGTTCGCGCGGGCAGCCTTCCCAGAAGGGGTAGCAGTTGGTGAGCACCACGTCGCAGGCCGCCGTGATGCGGGGGTGCTTCTCGAACAGGTAGTAGGCGTCCACGTAGCCCACGGGCACGCCAGGCAGCGCCTGCTTGACGCGCAGGATGTGCGCCAGCAGTTCGTCCTCGCTCATCTCCTCGCGCAGCAGCACCTCGTTGCCCACGGCGACGATGTCGGCATGGCCCGCGCGCGCCACGGCGATGGCGCCTTCGATCTCGCGTTCGTTGATGGCGGCGTCCTCGCCCAGCCAGGCGCCGACCAGCGTCTTCAGGCCCAGCTCGTGCGCCAGCCGCGGCGTCTGCTCGTGGCCGTCCGTGCAGGAGAAGGTGCGCACCCAGCGGGTATGCGGCTGCACCACGGCCAGACGCTGCCGGATCTGCGCTTCCAGCACGCGCGAGCCCGGGGCCTGGCCTTCCAGGTACGGGCTGAAGCACAGGCCGTGCAGGCCCGCCTGCAGCAGCGCGCGGAAACGCGCATCGAGCGCGGCGCGCTCGGCCGGCGCGAGCGGTGGCGCCGCGTGTGCCGTGCCGCCGGCGCGGGCGGCTGCCGCGGCGCCGCCCGGGGCGAACGCCGGCTGTCCGGGAGCGGAGGGCGGCCGGGTGGCCGGCGGATCGAGCGTGTCCATGGGGGTCTCCTGGGGATGCGAGGTCGGGGCGGCGGCGGCGACGCCTGCCGCGGTGGCCGCCGCCGGCGTAGCGGTACTGGAAGGCACCAGGTGTTCAGGGCTGCCGTCGGCCTGCGGCGCGGCCCCGCGGCGCTGCGCCAGTTCGCGCGACATGCGCTCCACGGTCGGCTCGTCCAGTTCGTAGAACCACAGCGCCGCCACGGCGAGCACCGCGCCCACGGTGGGGATGAGGCTCATCATGAGCATGATCCCGTGCACGGTCTCGGCACTCTGGGCGACGTTCGGCTGGTAGCCGAAGTAGGCCAGCAGCCAGCCCGTGCCCGCACCACCGATGGCCCAGCCGAACTTCTGTGCGAAGGAGGCCGCCGAGAACACCAGGCCCGTGGCACGCCGGCCTGACTTCCACTCGGAGTAGTCGGCCGTGTCGGCGTACATCGCCCACACCAGCGGCGCGGTGGGGGCCGCCACCAGGCTGATGAGCGTGTTCATCGTCCACACCAGCGGCAGGTTGTCCGGCGGCACGAAGTAGAACGAGGCCGTCAGCAGCGCCGTCAGCGCCATCGACACCATGTAGAAGTTGCGCTTGCCGAAGCGCTTGGCCAGCGGCGAGGTGGCCATGACGCCGACGATGAAGGCCACGGCGCCGGTGGTCATCACGGCGCCGAACCAGCCCTTGCCGCCGGGCACCACGTTCTCGAAGTAGAAGATCGCGACCGTGCCGCGGATGTTGGCGTAGGTCAGCGCCGCGATCCCCACTGCGCACAGCACCACCCAGGGCCGGTTGCGGAAGAGGTCGGACACGTCCTCGCGCAGCGAGGTCTTCTGCGCGGCATCGGGCTGCACGCGCTCCTTCGTCATCGCGAAGGTCAGCCAGTACAGCAGCGTGGCGACGACGGCGTAGACGATCATCGTCATCTGCCAGCCGCGCGCCGAGGTGTCGCTGCCGCCGAACCAGTTGGCCATCGGGATCGCGGTGTTGACGATCACGAACACCGGCAGGAAGGCCATCACGAAGCGGTAGGACGAAGCGCTCGTGCGGTCCTTGGAGTCGGGCGACAGCACGCCCAGCAGCGCCGAGTACGGGATGTTGATGGCGGAGTAGGCCACCATCATCAGGCTCAGCGTGACGTAGGCGTAGACCACACGCGCCGTGCCCTCGTAGTCGGGCACCGTGAAGGTGGCCACGGCCGTCAGCGCCATCGGCACCGACATCCACACCAGGTAGGGCCGGAAGCTGCCCCAGCGCGTGCGCGTGCGGTCGGCGATGGCCCCCACGATGGGGTCGACGAAGGCATCGCCGATGCGCGTCACCAGCAGCATGGTGCCCATGGTGGCGGCGCCGAGCAGGAACACGTCGGTGTAGTACTTGGCGATGAAGATCGAGAACATCTGCCAGAACAGGTTCGACGCGAGGTCGCCGAAGCCGTAGCCGATCTTCTCGGTGACGGTGAGCTTGTGAACGGGCTGCTGCGCCATGGTGAGACTGCCTTTGTCGCCAGCGCCATCAGCGCTTCTTCTGCCAGGGGAAGCGGCCCGGGCCGCGGGGCTTGGGCTCGCCCCAGCCCCCGACCTTGTCGTACACGCGCACGTAGTCCACCACCAGTTCGGCAGGGAAGCGCGTGTCCTCGTTCGGGGCGCCGGGGAAGTTGCCGCCCACCGCCACGTTCATCAGCAGGTAGAAGGGCTTGTCGAAAGGCGCCGGCCAGGGGTTCAGGTCCGAGGCCCGGGCGGCCTCGACGCCCAGGCCGTCGCGCAGGCGGCTGCAGCTCCACCAGAAGCTTTCGGTGGAGGTGTGGACGTCGTCGACGTAGAAGCGGATCTCGCCCGGCTCCCACTCCACCGCGTAGGTGTGCCAGTCGGCCACGGTGCTGCCGCCCGGCAGCGGGTGCACATGGGTGTGCAGCGTGCGCTTGGGGAAGGTCGAGCCGTAGTGGATGCTGCCCAGCACCTCGTGCGGCTTCTCGCCGACGATCTCCATCAGGTCGATCTCGCCCGACGCGGCCCAGGTGCCATAGGCGTCCTCGGCCGGCAGCATCCACAGCGCGGGCCACAGGCCCTTGCCCCAGGGCACGCGCGCGCGGAACTCGAACCGGCCGTAAAGCTTGGCGAACAGCACCGTGCCATCGCGCCGCTTGGTCTTCAGGCGGGCCGAGGTGTAGCCGCAACCATGCAGCGGCGCCTTGACGGCGCGGATGGTCAGCAGGCTGTTGGCGACGGTGACGTTCTCGGGCTCGTGGGTGTAGTACTGGAGTTCCTCGTTGCCCCAGCCCGGCACCCAGGCGTGGTTGCGGTAGTCGTAGAAGCCGTTGCCGAGGTCGAAGTCCCACTTGCTGCGGTCGACCTCGGTGCCCTCGAACTCGTCGCTCCAGACGAGCTTCCAGCCCTTGCGCGCGCGGGTGCCCATGTCGATCGCCTGCCTCCGGTGTGTGCCCTGTGGCGCAACCCCTGCGCCGACGCTGACAAGGGCCGACTGGCCGCGTTTGAAAGCGCTTTCATAATCTAAGAGCGGCGGTGCAGGCTGTCAATCGAGGGTATTCGCGAGGGTGTCCGGCGGGCCGGGCGAACGGAATGGCAGAGGACGGGCTTGGGAGGCAGGTTCCGGCGTGATCGGGCGCGAGCGGGATCCGCCCATACCCCCCATTTAGGGAGTCAGATGACTTTACAGGTCAGCCGCCGAGCGCGCGTCGTGACCGGAGGCCGAAAGCTCCAACGATGGCCAAGCCCTTGTGGCCCTTCAAGAATTTTCCACGCCCCTAAGTCGAGGCTGAGGTTGGGTCCGGCTCGTGCTCGACCCACTCCGACAGGCGTTGCCCGGCCACATCCGTCGACAGCCCTGGATCAGTCCCACCACCCCCTTCAGCGAGGCAGCCGAACATGAAACTCCTGCGACCCCTGATGCTTTCGACCCTCTTCGCTGGCGCCATGTGCGGCAGTGCGCATGCGTCGCTGGCCACCTTCCAGACCTTCGTCGGCAACTACGGCGTGTCGACCGACGGGTTCGGATCGACGACCCAGGCTGGCTCCATCTCGGCCTTCGTGCCGGCCGGTGCCGTGGTCACGGCCGCCTACCTGTACACCTCGACCTACGCCGGCGTGGCCGGCATCGGCGGGACCCTGGCGGGCACAGCGGTCAACTACAGCACCCTGCTGGGCGCCACAGGGGCCGGCAACGCGCTTCAGGCGGCCCGCGCCGACGTGACCAGCATCGTCAAGCCGCTGGTGGACGGGGGTCCAGGGGGCACGTACGGCTTCAGTGTCACCGAGACCTCCTTTTCGCAGGACGGAGAGGCCCTGGTCGTGGTCTATTCGCTCCCGAGCCTGGGCATCTCCACCATCGGCATCCTCGACGGTTTCGCCGAGACGACGGGTGACACCACGACGATCAACTTCGCCAGTCCGCTCGACCCGAGTGCACCAGGCTTCAGCGCCGAGATGCGCCTGGGCATCGGCTTCAGCTTCGATGGCTTGCCCTGCGGCGCCACGAGCACGCAATCCTCCACCATCGACGTCAACGGAACACGGATCACCGACAGCGCGGGGTGCAACGACGACTCCGACGACGCTTCGCCGAACAACGGCAATCTGATCACCGTGGGTGGTGACGACGACCCGTTCTCGCCCATGCTGCCCCCGATCGCGCAGGATCATGAGCGCTACAACCTGGTTCCCCGGATCGCCAGCGGCGACACCAGCATCCGCATCGACACCCGCAACGCCTCGGACGACGACAACGTATTCTTGGCCGTCTTCAAGGTGACGGGCGAAGCCGAAATCACCAACCACGTACCGGAGCCCCTGAGCCTGAGCCTCGTCGGCATCGGTCTGCTGGGACTGGGCGCTCAACGCCGCCTGTGTGCGCGCCGCTGATCCCCGCCTTTCAACCCTCATCGGGCCCCGGCGGAGATTCCACCGGGGTCCCTTCACTTCGGGAGCCGATCGCATGCCCGATGCCATCCGCACGCGCCGCCAGGGACTCCAGGCTGCACTCTTGTCCTGCCTCATCTCGCTCGCGGCTGCCGCGCCCGTGAGCCAGAGCAGGCACACCCCGCCCGCTGCCGGACCGCAACAAGAAACGCCCGCCGGCCGCGAGTACCGGGCGGGCATCCAGGCTCTGGTGAACGGTGACCTGGCGGCAGCGCAGGCGAAGTTCGAAGCGGTCCTCAAGGGCGCGTCCGACGATGTCCCGGCTCTGCTCGGCCTGGCTGCCGTGCACCAGGCTCGCAAGGCACCCTCGACGGCCGAGTCCTATCTCCGTCGAGCGGAAAGGGTGCAGCCCTCGGCCCCCGAGGTGCTGCTGGCCCGGGGACGCTACCAGTTGGGCCAGGGTGACACCGCGGGTGCCGAGAAGGCGATCCGCGCCGCCGTCGATGCCGACCCAGGCAAGCTGCCGCCTTTGCTGGAACTGGGCGACCTGCTCATGCGCTCGCCGCAGCGCAAGGCCGAGGCCCTTTCGGTCTTCCGGCAGGCCGTTGCGGCCCATCCCGGGAACGCCTACGCGCAATATGGCCTGGGCCTGTCGGCGGCCGTCAACAGCCAGCGCGAAGAGGCCCAGGCAGCGCTGGAAAGGGCGGCGGCCCTGCGCCCCAAGGATCCTTCTGCACTGCAGGCCATCGGGCAACTGCAGTTGGAGGCAGGTGCCGTCGACAAGGCCCTGGCGGCCTTCGACGGCGGCCTGCTGCGCCAACCGAAGTCCGTGCCACTGATGATGCATCGCGCCGACGCCCTGCTGCGGGCCGGACGGGGCCAGGAAGCGCTTGTGCAACTCCAGGCAGCGGAGAGCCTGGTTCCCAAGGCGGCGGCCGTGAAGCTCAAGCTGGGTGAGGTCTACCTCAGTGCCGGCCGGCCAGGGGAAGCGGAAGCGCAGTTCTTGGAGGCCCTCAAGCTGGATGCGAAGAATCCGCTGGCCTACAACAACCTCGCCTGGATGACCGTCGAGCGCAAGGGTGACCTGAAGCAGGCCGTGGCCTGGGCGCGCCAGGCGGTTTCTCTGGCGCCAAAGGCGTCGGCGTTCCACGACACGCTGGGATGGGCCGAGCGGGCGGCGGGCAACCTGGCCGGCGCCGTGACCAGCCTCCAGCGCGCGGTCGAACTCGATCCGCAGGTGGCTGGCTACCACTACCACCTCGGCGTCGTGCAATCGGAAAACAAGCAGCTGGCCGAATCGCGCGCCTCGCTGAAACGGGCGCTGGAACTCGACCCGCGGATGCCTGACGCGGGCAAGGCGCAGGCCCTGCTCTCGTCGCTGGCGCCCGGTTGAGCCACGGCTCCAGGCACATGAGAACAACGCGCACAAGGCAAAGCGGCTTGGCATTGCTGCCAAGCCGCTGCGCGTTGTTGGTGGGCCCTGAGTGACTCGAACACTCGACCAACGGATTAAGAGTCCGCTGCTCTACCAACTGAGCTAAGAGCCCGAAACTTGCCCGGACGTCTTTATCCGGTGGTGGGTCGTGCAGGACTTGAACCTGCGACCAACGGATTAAAAGTCCGCTGCTCTACCGACTGAGCTAACGACCCGTCCGTAGAGCCTCACATTATAGCCAGCAAAGTTCAGCTTCTTCAAGCCCGTGGCGCGTGCACTTCGAGCAGGCGTGCGATGGCCTCCCCCGCAGCCACGAGGCCGAAAGTGGCGGTGACGGTGACGCTGGAGCCGTAGCCGTGGCAGTTGAGGCTGCCGTCCGCGCCGCAGGCGGCGTCGACCGGGGGCGACACGGGTTCCCGCGAGAACACGCAGCGCACGCCGATGCAGCCCTGGCGCGGTGCCCCGGCCTCCTTGCGCAGGCGCTGGCGCAGCGATGCAAGCAAAGGGTCGTGCGTGGCGTCGGCCAGGTCCTCCACCTCCACGCGTTGCGCCAGCCGCTTGCCGCCCGCTGCGCCGACGCAGACCACCGGCACGCCGGTGGCCAGGCCCCACGCCGCCAGGGCGGCCTTCGCGCGCACCGCGTCGCAGGCATCCACCAGGGCCTGCACGGGCACGGGCAACAGCGCGGGCCAATGACCGGGCTCGACGAACGCATCCACCACGACGACATCGCAGCCAGGATGGATCCCGGCGATGCGCTCGCGCAGCGCCTCGCCCTTGTGCTGCCCCAGGCTGGCCGTGCTGGCCTGCACCTGCCGGTTGATGTTCGACTCGGCGACATGGTCCAGGTCGATCAGGACAAGTCGGGCGACGCCGCTGCGCGCCAGTGCCTCGGCCGTCCAGGACCCGACGCCGCCCAGGCCCACCACGGCCACGCTGGCCGCCCGCAGGGTCTGGTAGGCCGCATCGCCGTAGAGCCGGCGCAGGCCGCCGAAGCGGCGCTCAAGGTCGGCGGCATCGGCCATGGGCGCCGCTTGCTCGGGCAGCATCGCCGCGCCGGCCGTCAGCGCAGCGTGGCCAGTCGCTCCTTGCCCGCCGCCGCGGCCTCGGAGTTCGGGTAGGCCTTGATGAGGTCCTCGATGGTCTTGCGCGCGCCCTTCGGGTCCTTCATCTCCGCCTGGCTGTTGGCCAGCGCCAGCAGCGCTTCGGGCGCGCGTGGGTGGTCGGGCGCAGCGGCGACGAAACTTCGGAAGACGGTGACGGCCTCCTTGTAGTCGCGCTTGCCGTACAGCGCGTTGCCCAGCCAGAAGCGCGAAGCGTCGATGTAGGCGCTGCCCGGCCAGCGCCGCTGCAGCGAGGTGAACATCGACACCGACTTGTCGAACTCGCCGCCGCGGATGGCCGCCATGGCGTCGTCGAAGGCGCGCTTCTCGTCGGGGTCCACCAGGGCCTCCCGCCCGTCGATGGACACCTTGGTGGGCTCCAGCTTGCGCAGCCGGTCGTCCAGGGCGCCGCCGATGTCCTTCTGCCGCCGCTGCACCTCGGCCACGTCGCGCAGCAGTTGTTCGTCGCTGCCGCGCAGCTTGGCCAGCTCACCGCGCATGGCCTCCAGCTGGTTGTTCAGGTCCAGCAGGCTGCGACGCAGCGCGGCCAGCTGTTCGACGAGCTGCGCGTTGGTCTTCTCCAGCTCGGCATTGCGCGCCTTCGCGGCCTCTTCGGCCGCGACGACACGCCCGCGCAGTTCCACGATGGACTTGCGCGCCTCGTCGTCATCGAACAGCCCCGCCTGCGCCACCAGGGGAGACGCCGCCAGCGCCAGCGCAGCGGCCACCCAGCGAGCGCCGCGGAACCGGCTTTGCCGGGCCGCCCGCGGCGCCCCCCCGGGGGGGAGCGCTGCAGGCGCTACGGGGGGGATCGTCATCACCGGTCCTTCAGTTCGGCGCGGCGGTTCTTGGCCCAGGCGCTCTCTTCATGTCCCTGCGAAGCCGGCCGCTCCTCGCCGAAGCTCACGGCCTCCAGCTGCGCGTCGGTGGCGCCCAGCAGCGTGAGTGACTTCACCACCGCGGCCGCACGCTTCTGGCCCAGGGCCACGTTGTACTCGCGGCCGCCGCGTTCGTCGGTATGGCCCTCGATCACCAGCTTCTTGCCCTTGTTGGCCGCGAGCACCTTGGCGTAGGTGTCCAGCAGGGGCTTGAAGTCGTCCTTGATGACGTAGCTGTCGAAGTCGAAATACACCACGCGCTGCGCGGGCAGTTGCAGAAGCGCGGCCCCGCCGGCGCCGGCAGCGCCCGCACCGCGGGCGGCAGCGTCCTTGCCGAGGTCGATGCTGGCGACCTGCGACTGCGGCGTGGCGTTGGCCGTCGGGCTGCTGTTCGCAGCCGCGGTGTTGGCCGCGGGGGTGCGGGTCTCCACCGGCGCCGCCGTGGTCGGCTCGGGCAGCTTGGTGGTGCCGCAGGCCCCCAGCAGCACGGTTGCGGAAGCGAGCGAGGCCAGGGCCAGGAAGCGCGTTGTCATCGGTGTTCTCCAGTCAGCGGGGTGAAGGTGGACGTTCAGCGCCCGAACGGGCCCCAGGCGGGCTCGCGCATGTCCGTGTCGCGGCCGGTGCTGACGAGCCGGGTCTTGATCTTTCCATCCAGCGTGGTGGTCATCAAGACGTCGGTGCCCTGCAGACGGGTGGCGTACACGAGCAGGCGGCCGTTGGGCGCGAAGCTCGGGCTCTCATCGTCCTGTGTGTCCGAAAGTGCCGTGGTGGTTCCGTTGTCCAGGTCCTGCAGCATCAGGCGGAAGGCGTTGCCCTGTCGGCTGATGAAGGCCAGCTGCTTGCCGTCGGGGCTGATGGCCGGGCTGATGTTGTAGTTTCCGGTGAAGGTGACGCGCTCCACCTTGTCCCCGGCCACGCCCACCCGGTAGACCTGCGGGCCGCCGCCGCGGTCGCTGACGAAGTAGATGCTGCGGCCATCGGGCGCATAGAGCGGCTCGGTGTCGATGCCGCTGCTGGTGGTCAGGCGCAGCGGCGTGCCGCCGCTGGCCGGCATCGTGAAGAGCTGTGTCAGGCCGTCCTGCGCCAGCGCCACCGCCAGGCGCGAACCGTCGGGCGACCAGGCCGGGGCGCTGTTGCTGCCACGGAAGTTGGCCACCATGCGCAGCGTGCCGGTGGCCAGTTCCTGCACCCACACGGTGGCCTTGCCGGTGTGGAAGGACACATAGGCCAGGCTGCGTCCGTCCGGCGCCCAGGCCGGGCTGATGATGGGGTCGTTGCTGGCCAGCGCCACCTGGCCGTTTTCGCCGTCGGCGTCGGTCACGTACAGCGTGTAGCGGCGACCGGTGCGGGCCACGTAGGCGATGCGGGTGGCGTTCACGCCGCGCTCGCCGGTGAGCTTCTGGTGGATGTCGTCGGCGATGCGGTGCGCGGCCAGGCGCAGGTCGGCCGCGAGCACGACCTTGCTCTGGCCCAGCAGGTCATCACCCTTGACGGCGTCCCAGAGCTTGAAGCGCACGTCGAAACGGCCGTCGGCCAGCTTCGAGACGGACCCGGCCACCAGTGCGTCGGCACCACGGCTGCGCCAGGCAGGAAGGTCGACGCTGGCTCGCTCGTCGGGCACGCCATCGGCGGGCATCACGCGGAACAGGCCGCTGCGCTCCAGGTCGGAGCGGATGATCTGCGAAATCGGCACGCCCGCCTGGCCCTCGTCGCGCAGCGGGGCCAGCGCCAGCGGGATCTGCGTGGCGCCGACGCCGGAGATCTCCACACGGAACTGCGCCCACGCCGGCAGCGTCGCCGCAGAAACCAGGCCCGCCAGCAAAGAGCGGCGCTCCAGGGCGCGCTGACGCGCCACATCGTTCGAAGTCATGGCGGGATTGTAGGCAGCACGCCGCGCCCATAATCCGGCCCCCATGCCCACCCTGATGCAGCGCCTGAAGCGGCTCCTGCCCTACATCCGCGAAAGCCGCGCCGGCCTGTGGGCCGCGGCCCTCGGGGCGGTGATCACGGCCATCACCGAGCCGGCCATCCCGCAGTTGCTGCGCTACCTGCTGGACCATGGCTTCGCCAGCGGCACGCTGCCCCTGTGGGCGGTGCCGGCGGCCATCATCGGCCTCTTCGCGCTGCGCAGCCTCTCCGGGTTCCTGTCCCAGGTCGGCCTGGCCTGGTCGGCCAACCGCGCCGTGCAACTGCTGCGCGAGCACATGTTCGGGCGGCTGCTCATCAGTGCACCGACGGTGATGACGCAGGCCACCGCCAGCGGCATGACCAACACGCTGGTCTACGAGGCGCAGGCCGGCGTGGTGCAGCTCAGCAGCGCGCTGCTGACGCTGGTGCGCGACTCTCTCGTGCTGCTGGCCCTGCTGGGCTACCTGCTGTTCCTGAACTGGCAGCTCACCATGCTGGTGGCGCTGCTGTTCCCGGCCGTGGCCTGGGTCATGCGCACCATCGGCCGCCGCCTGCACCGGCTGACGGTGGAAGGCCAGCAGGCCACCGACGAGCTGGCCTACGTGGTGGAAGAGAACATGCTGGCCTGGCGCATCGTGCGGCTGCAGGGCGCGCAGGCGCAGCAGGGCGGGCGCTTCAACGACCGCGCGCAGCGCGTGCGCCAGCTGATGATGAAGGCCGTGGTGGCGGGGGCCTCGATGACCCCGGTGACGCAGATGCTCTCGGCGGTGGCCCTCTCCACCGTGATCATGATCGCACTGTGGCAAAGCCGCACGGGTGGCGGTTCGGTGGGCGAGTTCGTCGCCTTCGTCACTGCCATGCTGCAGCTGGTGGCGCCAGCCAAGCACCTGTCGGACGTGATGGCGCCGCTGACGCGCGGCCTGGCCGCGGTGGAGCGTGGCCTGGACCTGGTGGACCACAGCCCCCAGGAATCCGGCGGCACGCATGACGGCGGGCGTGCCCGCGGCGAGATCAGCTTCCAGGGCGTCACGCTGCGCTACCGCGACGACACGCCGCCGGCCATCGACGCGATCACGCTGGCCGTGCGCGCCGGCGAAACGGTGGCCCTGGTGGGGCCCTCGGGCGCCGGCAAGACCACCCTGGTGAACCTGCTGCCGCGCTTCATCGAGCCTACGGACGGCCACATCGCACTGGATGGCGTGCCGCTCAAGGAGTGGGACGTGCAGGCGCTGCGGCGCCAGTTCGCGCTCGTCAGCCAGGACGTGGTGCTGTTCAACGACACCGTGGCCGCCAACGTCACGCTGGGCACGGCGATGTCGCGCGAGCAGGTGCGCGAAGCGCTGGTGGCGGCCAACCTGATGGCCTTCGTCGAGGGCCTGCCGCAGGGCCTGGACACGCCGATCGGCCACAACGGCAGCCAGCTCTCGGGTGGCCAGCGCCAGCGGCTGGCCATCGCGCGCGCCATCGCCAAGGATGCACCGGTGCTGATCCTGGACGAAGCCACCTCGGCGCTGGACAGCGAGAGCGAGCGTGCGGTGCAAGAGGCCCTGGAGCGACTGATGAAGGGCCGCACGACGCTGGTCATCGCGCACCGGCTGTCCACCATCGAACATGCCGACCGCGTGCTGGCACTGGAAGGCGGCCGGCTGGTCGAGCAGGGCACGCACGCCGAGCTGCTGGCGCGCGGGGGCCTGTACGCCAAGCTGCATGGCATGCAGTTCAGAACGTGAGCCTCCAAGCTCGCTCTCGTTCGCCACGCCCCAAGGGGGCCGTCTGCCAGCGGCCCGGCAGAGCCGGTTCGGCGGCGGGAAACCGGGTCGTACATTGAGAGGAACCTGACCATGACGCCGATCTCACGCTACCCCGTGCCCGAGCTGAAGGACCTGCCCGAGGACATGCGCATGCGCATCCTGGAGGTGCAGGAGAAGGCCGGCTTCGTGCCCAACGTCTTTCTGGCGCTGGCGCACCGCCCGGCGGAGTGGCGCGCCTTCATGGCCTACCACGACGCGCTGCTGCTCAAGGAAGGCGGCCTCAGCAAGGGCGACCGCGAGATGATCATCGTCGCCACCTCGGCCGCCAACCACTGCCTGTACTGCGTGGTGGCGCACGGCGCCATCCTGCGAATCTACGAGAAGAAACCGCTGGTGGCCGACCAGGTGGCGGTGAACCATCGCAAGGCCGACATCCCGCCGCGGCAGCGCGCCATGCTGGACTTCGCGATGAAGGTCTGCAGCGCCTCGCACGAGGTCGAGGAGGCCGACTTCGCGGCCCTGCGCGAGCACGGCTTCTCCGACGAGGACGCCTGGGACATCGCCGCCATCACGGCCTTCTTCGGCCTCAGCAACCGCATGGCCAACGTCACCGGCATGCGGCCGAACGACGAGTTCTATCTGATGGGACGCATCCCGCGCGGCAAGGCCTGAACCCGCCAACGACAAGGGCCCCGAGGGGCCCCTGCTTTCACTGCATCGCCTGGAGGGCGCGGATGCGGTCTTCGATCGGCGGGTGGCTGCTGAAGAGCGCCATCATGCCGCTGGGCTTGCCGCTGATGCCCATGGCCGCCACGCTCTGCGGCAGCGCGCCGGGATCCAGGCCGCCCAGGCGGGCCAGCGCGTTGATCATGGGCTGCTTGCGCCCCATCAGCGAGGCAGCGCCCGCGTCGGCCCGGTACTCGCGGTGGCGCGAGAAGGCGGCCACGATCACCGCGGCGAGCACGCCCAGCACGATGTCCAGCACCACGGTGGTGACGTAGTAGCCGATGCCGGGGCCGTCGCGGTCGTTGCGCAGCACGACCTTGTCGACGAAGTAGCCGATGACGCGCGACAGGAAGACCACGAAGGTGTTCATCACGCCCTGGATCAGCGTCATCGTGACCATGTCGCCGTTGGCGACGTGGGCCACCTCGTGCGCGATGACGGCCTCCACCTCTTCCCGGTTCATGCTGTGCAGCAGGCCGGTGGAAACGGCCACCAGGGCCGAGTTGCGGAAGGCGCCGGTGGCGAAGGCATTGGGTTCACCGTCGTAGATGGCCACCTCGGGCATGGCGATGCCGGACTTCTTGGCGAAGCCCTCCACCGTGCCGACGATCCAGCGGTGCGTGGGGTCGTTCGAGCCGTTGATGACCTGGGCGCCGGTGCTCCACTTGGCCATCGGCTTGCTCATCAGCAGCGAGATGATGGCGCCGCCGAAGCCCATGATCAGCGAGAAGCCGAGCAACATGCCCAGGTTGAGCCCGTTGGCCGTGAGGTAGCGGTTCACGCCCAGCAGGCTGGCGGCGATGCCCAGCACAAGCATCACCGCGACGTTGGTGACGACGAACAGCAGGATGCGTTTCATGGCGAAGGCGCCCTGCGCGGGCGCTGTGAGTCCGAGACAGCGCAGATGTTAGGGCGGGGTCTGCGCTTTCAAGGAAACCTCCCGTGGGTGGGGCCTTCGCCCCGGCGACCCTCAGCCGCGGAAGCGCACGCGCGTGGGCTTGTCGATCGGCCCGAGCTCGAAACGGTCGCCGAACTGCGCAAAGAAACGCAAGGACGAACTGTTCCTGCCCAGCAAGCGCGCCTCGCGCAGGCGCTGCACGGCCACGTTCAGCGCGATCGCCTGGCCGGCACTCAGCTCGGGCAGGCAGGCCAGCACGGCGCTCAGGCCGGCGACCGGTTCGGGCGCCGGGGCCGCGGCGGGTGCGGCGGCCTCGACCAGTTCCGCCGGCGCGGCCACCGGCGCTTCCGTCGGGGCCTCGGTCTTCTTGCGGGAACGCGTCTTGCGCGCGGGCTTGGCTTCGGCTTCCGCCTCGGGCTGGGCGGCCGTCTTCCTGGCCGTCGGCGTCTTCTTGGCAGCGGCCGTCTTCTTCGTCGCCGTGGTCGCCTTGGCCGCCGTCTTGCGGGTCGGGGCCTTGCGCGCCGGCTTGGTGGTGCTGGCGCCCTCGGACTCGCCCTTTCGGTGCTCCAGCACGGTGAAGTCGTCGTACACGCCCTGCGTCTCGTCGCCCACCTTGCCCTGCTGGCCGATGCCGCGCACCACGCAGCCCTTTTCGCGCAGACGGTGCACCAGCGGCGCGAAGTCGGAGTCGGACGACGCGATGACGACCACGTCGGGCCGCTCGGCCAGCACCAGGTCCACCGCGTCCACGGCCAGCGCGATGTCGGTGCTGTTCTTGCCGGCCGCCAGGTTCACCATCGGCTTGATGCCCAGGTGCTTGAAGATGGCCTGGTGCTTCACCGCCGACTCGGCCGTGCAGTAGGCGCGGCGCACGTGCAGCGCGCCGTGCTGGTTGAGCAGCAGCTTCACGGCCTGCTCCATGACGTCGACGCTGATGTTGTCGGCGTCGATCAGGAGCATGACGCGGTCGATGGTCATTGGAGTTTCCAGTGCAGGGTTTCGCCGGCGCGCAGCGGCTTGATGGTGGCGTCACCGAAGGGCAGGGCCTCGGGCAAGGGCCAGGGCTCGCGCTTGAGCGTGACGGTGCCGGTGTTGCGCGGCAGACCGTAGAAGGCCGGGCCGTGGAAGCTGGCGAAGGCTTCGAGCTTGTCCAGCGCGCCGGCGGCCTCGAAGGCCTCGGCGTAGAGCTCCAGCGCTGCCGGCGCGGTGAAGCAGCCGGCGCCGCAGACGCTCTGCTCCTTCATCGTCGCGGCATGCGGGGCGCTGTCGGTGCCGAGAAAGAACTTCGGGCTGCCCGAGGCCGCTGCCGCCAACAGGGCCTGGCGGTGGCGTTCTCGCTTGAGCACCGGCAGGCAGTACCAGTGCGGGCGCAGGCCGCCCATGAAGAGCGCATTGCGGTTGTAGAGCAGGTGGTGCGCGGTGACGGTGGCCGCCGTCAGCGGGCCGGCTTCGGCCACGTACTGCGCGGCCTCGGCGGTGGTGATGTGCTCGAAGACCACCTTCAGGCCCGGGAAGTCGCGGCGCAGCGGGGTCATCACACGGTCGATGAACACGGCCTCGCGGTCGAAGACGTCAATGTCGCCGTCGGTCACCTCGCCGTGCACCAGCAGCAGCAGACCCTCGCGCTGCATGGCTTCCAGCGTCCGGTACGTCTTGCGGATGTCGGTGACGCCGGCGTCGCTGTTGGTGGTGGCACCGGCCGGGTAGAGCTTGAGCGCCACCACGCCGGCCGCCCTGGCGCGCACGATCTCCTCGGGCGGCGTGTTGTCCGTGAGGTACAGCGTCATCAGCGGCTCGAAGGCGGCGCCCGGCGGCAGCGCATCGAAGATGCGCTCCATGTAGGCCAGCGCCGCGGCGGCCGTGGTGACTGGCGGCCGCAGGTTGGGCATCACGATGGCGCGGCCGAACTGGCGCGCGGTGTAGGGCAGCACGGCCGCCAGCGCGGCACCGTCACGCAGGTGCAGATGCCAGTCGTCGGGGCGCGTCAGGGTCAGGGTATCGGCAGCCATCGACCGATTCTCGCACCCGCCCCTCGGCAGATCAGTGCTGCAGGATCTTGGACAGGAAGTCCTTGGCTCGCGGTGAACGCGCGTCGCTGTTGCCGAAGAACTCGTCCTTCCTGCAGTCCTCGACGATCTTGCCGGCATCCATGAAGATCACGCGGTGGCTCACCTTCCTGGCGAAGCCCATCTCGTGGGTGACGACCATCATCGTCATGCCTTCCTGCGCCAGCTTGACCATCACGTCCAGCACTTCGCCCACCATCTCGGGGTCCAGCGCCGAGGTGGGCTCGTCGAACAGCATGACGATGGGGTCCATGCTCAGCGCGCGGGCGATGGCCACGCGCTGCTGCTGACCGCCGCTGAGCTGACCGGGGAACTTGTCCTTGTGGGCCATCAGGCCCACGCGGTCCAGCATCTTCAGGCCGCGGGCGATGGCGTCGTCCTTGCTGCGGTTCAGCACCTTGATCTGCGCCAGCGTGAGGTTCTCCGTCACGCTCAGGTGCGGGAAGAGCTCGAAGTGCTGGAACACCATGCCCACGTGGCTGCGCAGCTTGGGCAGGTCGGTCTTGGGGTCGGCGATGGAGACGCCGTTGACGATGATGTCGCCTTTCTGGAAGGGCTCCAGCGCGTTCACGGTCTTGATCAGCGTGCTCTTGCCCGAGCCCGAAGGCCCGCACACCACGACGACCTCGCCCTTCTGGATGCTGGTGCTGCAGTCGGTCAGCACCTGGAAGCTGCCGTACCACTTGCTGACGTTCTTGATCTCGATCATGGGCGGGGCCTCATCGGATGATGGCGATGCGCTGCTGCAGCTTGCGGACCAGCATGCTCAGCGAGAAGCAGATGACGAAATAGACGATGGCGGCAACGAGGTAGGTCTCCACCGGACGGTTGAAGTTCTTGCCGGCGATCTCGAAGCCCTTGAGCAGGTCGTACGCGCCGATGGCGTAGACCAGCGAGGTGTCCTGGAACAGGATGATGGTCTGCGTCAGCAGCACCGGCAGCATGTTGCGGAAGGCCTGCGGCAGCACCACCAGCTGCATGGTCTGCGCATAGGTCATGCCCACCGCATAGCCCGCGTAGACCTGGCCCTTGGGCACGCTCTGGATGCCGGCGCGCATGATCTCGGAGTAGTACGCGGCCTCGAACAGCGTGAAGGTCACGATGGCCGACCACTCGGCCCCGAGCGACTTGCCGACCAGCAGCGGAATCAGCAGGAAGAACCACAGGATCACCATCACCAGCGGAATGCTGCGCATGGTGTTGACGTAGGCCGCCGCGGGCATCACCAGCCAGGGCTTGCTGGACAGCCGCATCAGCGCCAGCAGCGTGCCGAGCACGATGCCGCCGATCATCGCGATGAGCGTCAGCTGCACCGAGAAGATCAGGCCCTTGATGACGAAGCTGGAGACGACGCCCCAGGTGAGGAAGGAGAAGTCCAGATTCATGGCTTCACTTCCCGCCGATCATGCCGGGCACGCGCACGCGGTTCTCGATGAACAGCGCCACGCGGTTGATGGCGAAGGCCGAGATGAAGTACAGGCCCGTCACCGCGAGGTACATCTCGATGTTGCGGCTGGTCTCCTCGCCAGCCTGCATGGCGAACATCGTCAGCTCGGCAATGCTCACGGCAAAGGCCACCGACGAGTTCTTGATGATGTTCATGCTTTCGCTGGTGAGCGGCGGGATGACGATGCGGAAGGCCATCGGCAGCAGCACGTAGCGGTAGGTCTGCGGCAGCGTCAGGCCCATGGCCAGCCCGGCATAGCGCTGGCCGCGCGGCAGGGCCTGGATGCCGGCCTTCACCTGCTCGGAGATGCGCGCGCTGGTGAAGAAGCCCAGCGCGAAAACCACGAGGATGAAGCTCGGAAAGCTCTTCAGCGGCGGGATCAGCGCCGGCAGCACGTGATACCAGAGGAAGATCTGCACCAGCAGCGGGATGTTGCGGAACAGTTCGGTCCAGCTGGTGCCCAGCAGCACCAGCAGGCGGCTCGGCGTGGTGCGCAGGATGCCCATCAGCGAGCCCACCAGCAGCGCCACCACCAGGGCCAGCGCGGCGACGCTGAGCGTCCAGCCCCAGGCGGAGAAGATCCAGTTCAGGTAGGTGACGTCGCCACCGCGGCCGAAGCAGCCGGCGACCATCTCGCCCGAGGTGGTCTCCTTGCAGAAGACCTGCCAGTCCCAAGAAGCCACGCGGGCGTCCCTCCTTCAATGGCCCGCGGCGCGCGCAGCCCGCGCGCCGCGGCCCGGTTCACTTCTTGGCGTACTCTTCCACCGGCTTGTCGTTCGGGGTCGCCCAGGCGGCCTTCGTGGCCTCGCTGGCCGGCAGGCCGACGCGCGTGTTGGTCGGCGGGATGGGCTGCACGAACCACTTGTCGTACAGGCGCGCGATGTCGCCGCTCTTGATCATGGCGACGATGCTCTCGTCGACCACCTTCTTGAAGGCCGGGTCGTCCTTGCGCACCATGATGGCGATGGGCTCCACGCTGAGCACTTCGCCGACGATGCGGAAGTCGGCCGGCGCCTTGGACTTGGCGATGTTGCCGGCCAGGATCTGGCCGTCCATCACGAAAGCGTCGGCACGGCCGGTTTCCAGCAGCAGGAAGCTGTCGGCGTGGTCCTTGCCGAACACTTCCTTGAAGTCGACGCCGTTGGCACGCTCGTGCTTGCGCAGGTGCTGGACGCTGGTGGTGCCCGTGGTGGTGGCCACGTTCTTGCCGGCGAGCTGGGCGATGCTGGTGATGCCCGAGTTCGCCTTCACGGCGATACGGACTTCCTCGACGTAGGTGGTGACCGCGAAAGCCACGTCCTTCTGGCGACCGGCCGTGTTGGTGGTGCTGCCGCACTCGATGTCCACGGTGCCGTTCTGCACCAGCGGAATGCGGTTCTGCGAGGTCACGGCCTGGTACTTGATGTCCAGCTTGGGCAGGCCCAGCTTCTTCTGGACGTCGGCCAGCACGCGCTGGCAGACCTCGACGTGGAAGCCGGCGTACTTGCCGTCGCCGAGCGTGAAGCTCAGCGCGCCGGAGCTTTCGCGCACGCCCATGGTGGCGCTGGCGGTCTCCTTGATCTTGGTGAGGGTGTCGGCGGCTTGCGCGGCACCGGTGGCCAGCGCCAGGGCGCTGAACAGCATCGTCATCTTCTTCACGGGGTTCTCCTGCTGGGCACGAAAGCCGGGGATTCTAGGAACCCGGCGGCGGCACCGACCGGGTGGAAGCCCGCGCCAGTCAACGCGGGTTGAATGCAAGCCCCGGGCCAGGGGCGGGGCATGGGCGCGCAATGTAGCGAAGGCGGGGCGGTGGCGGCCAATGCCGAATCAGGCGGGAGCCATGCCGGCGCTGCATTCCGGCTCAGGGTTCTCCCTGGGCTCCGATGAACTCCCACAGCGCTTCCACGCCCGGCTTCACATGGCGCGCCGGGGCCGCCCGCTCGCGGAAGATGCGCACCTCCATGGTCAGTTCCAGCGGCACCGGCTGGGACACGGCGGCCAGGCGGCCGGCGCGCAGTTCGTTGTGCACGCTGCTGAAGGGCAGGAAAGCCACGCCGTGGCCTTCCAGCGCCATCGCCTTCAGGCCCTCGGCCATGTCGGTCTCGTAGATGGCCTCCAGGTGCAGGGGCTCGCGCGCCTGCTTCAGGATCAACTCCACCAGCCGCGCCATGTAGGCCCCGGAGGCATAGCTGAGGAAGGGCACCGGGTCGCGCGGGCGGCCGGGCAGCCGGAACAGGGGCCGGCCGTCGTCCCCGGCCTTCGCATAGGGCGCCAGGGTCTCGTGGCCGAGGCTCAGGCTTTCGTAGCGCTCGGCCGACAGCTGCAGCGGTTGCGAGGGGTGGTGGTAGGCGATGAGCAGGTCGCAGCCGCCCTCGGTGAGGCGCAGCACGGCGTCGTGCACGTTGGAGGCGGTCAGGCGCGTCTTGAGTTCACCCGGGCCCGCGCGCAGCCGCGTCTTCACGTCCATCAGCCAGTGCGGGAAGAAGGTGAAGGCCAGGGTGTGGGGCACGGCGAACTCCACCATGTCCTGCCCGGCCGACTGGTGGCTGCCCATCAGATTGCGCGTGGCCTGCAGCGCGTCCAGGATCTCCAGCGCCTGGGCCAGGAAGGTCTCGCCGGCCGACGTGAGCCGGGTGGGGTAGGACGAACGGTCGACGAGGTCGACGCCGGCCCAGGCCTCCAGCGCCTGGATGCGCCGGCTGAAGGCCGGCTGGGTGACGTGCCGCAACTGCGCCGAGCGCGAGAAGCTTCGCGTCTCCGCGAGGCTCACGAAGTCCTCGAGCCACTTGGTGTCCACCGGGGCAGTGTATCGAGCGCGCCGCGCCCCGGTTCCCGGGCCTTCCCCGGGGCGGCTTCAGCAGTCGCGCCCGGCTTCGGTGCCGCGGCACGAGGTGAAGTTGGCCTGCAGACCCAGCCTGTCGGGGCCGCCACCATGCAGCGACAGCATGCGCCAGGCGCCCACGGCCGCCTCGCCGTTGCGCAGCGTCAGCGTGGCCGTCGCGAGCGCCGGCGAGACGCCGCGCTGGCCGATGCGGCCGGCCTCGCCGTCACCGCAGGCGCCCTCCAGCGTGCACAGGCTCATCTCGCTGATGCCGGCGCGGCCGTGAGCGAAGGTCCAGGCCACGGGCAGTTCACCCCCGGCGCCCGGCGCCAGGCTGAGCGACGACAGGGCCGAGGCCGAAGCGGCCGTGAGCTCGGGCCAGGGCAGCGTGGCCATGGCCGACCAGACCGGCGGCACCCCGTCGACCTCGACGATGAACTCGCTGCGCCCGTCGGCCGTCCAGGGCGTGCTGCAGGCGGCATCGGCGAAGGTGCTCACCGTCAGGAGGCGCCCGCCGCGGAAGAAGTTGCGCACCACCGCGTCGCCTTCGCTGCCGGCCGGCAGCATCAGCCAGGTGTCGTCACTGCTGCGCAGCTGGCCGACGGCGGGGTCCAGCGAGCGCCCGCCGTTGCCGTCGCGCCAGGCCGAAAGCCGCTCGGCTTCGGCGCCCATGGGCTTGAAGTAGGCGACGGTGACCTCGGCCCCCGCGGCGTCGCGCTGCGAGACGCGGGCGCAGGCCAGGCCGGCAGCGGCCTGGATGTCCAGCGCGAGGGCACGCTCGTAGCGGTCCACCGGCACCTCGCCATCGACACGTCGCGTGCGCTGCGCACGCGACGAGGCGCCGATCTGCAGGGGGTGCAGGTCGCCCAGGAACTGCCAGCCGGCGGCCTGGCGCTGCACGCCCATGCCATTGCTCACGGTCATGCGCGCGCCGTCCGGCGTCTCGATCGCAAAGGCCACGCCGCAGCGCACCGGCATCTGGCCGGTCTCGCAGCGGCCCAGCGTGGGGCTGACGAAGCGTGCGCCCCACAGGCCCTGCTCGGCGAACAAGGCGCAGAGAGCGCCAGCGACGGCGGTCGGCCCGGACAGGCCGTGGCCGCCGAAGCCCAGGCGGGCATTGGTGGCCAGAGCGGCGGCCAGGCCGCCTTCGCCGCTGGCCCCGCAGGCCGTGGCATTGGCGACGGCGCTGGTCATGCGCACGAAGAGCGCGTCCAGGCCGTCCAGCGACAGTGCGGCGGCGCCGCTGTCGATGGTGACGCTGCCGGTGCTGCTGCCGGGCTGCAGATAGAGATTGCCGCTGCCCAGGCGCGGTGTGATCTGCACGAAGGTGCCGCCGTCCACGCCCGTGGCCACGCCCACGGTGTCGAGCAGACGGTCGTAGCCCGTTCGCGACCCGGCGTCGAGCGCGCCGGTGACGAAGTCGAAGCCGGCAGGCACGTTGCCGGCCATGGCCCCGGCCAGACCGGTGCGCAGCTGGACCTGGGCTTCGGAGAGGGACGTGGCCGTCAGCGCCGCGCCGTTGCCCTCCATCAGCGTGCCGGGCGCGGCGCCGCCAGCCAGCAGTGCCGCCGCCTCGGTGAGCGGCGTCACGTTCGCCGTCCCCAAGGCCGTGGCCACGGAGTGCAGGCAGACGTAGTCACCACCGGCGTAGCCGCAGGCCTCGATGCGGAAGGGCGCGCGCCCGCTGACCGCGGGCACGCTGTAGCTGCCATCGGCGGCCACTGGCACGTCGCGGGCGATCTCGATGCCGTCGGCATCGACGATGCGCAGCCGCGCCTGTTGCAGCACCACGCCCACGGCCACCTTGCCGGCCAGGCCGGTGGCCGCCGCGGGTGCCGCCGGCGGGGCTGCCGCTTCGTCGTTGCCACCGCTGCAGGCGGCCAGGGCGGCCAGCAGGGCCGGGAGAGCGAAGTGGCGGTGGGCGGACATGGGCAGGCGGCTCCGGGGCGAGAGGGTCCCGGCGACTTCGGTTCGCACCCGCCATCCCTTGACGCCGGATGACGACCTGTTACTTTTCCCGGTGCCTGGCCGTGACGCCCCTCACGCGCCGGGCTCGTCGCCCGCCTGCTGCAGCCGCCACATGCGCGCGTAGGCGCCGCCACGCGCCAGCAGTTCGGCATGCGGACCGCGCTCCACCACGCGGCCGGCTTCCAGCACCACGATCTCGTGCGCGTCCACCACGGTGGACAGCCGGTGCGCGATGACCAGCGTCGTCTTGCCCTGCGACACGTTCTTCAGCTCGGCCTGGATGGCACGCTCGTTGGCGGAGTCCAGCGCCGAGGTGGCCTCGTCGAAGATGAGCACCGGCGGGTTCTTCAGCAGGGTGCGGGCGATGGCCACGCGCTGCTTCTCGCCGCCCGAGAGCTTCAACCCGCGCTCGCCCACCATCGTGCCGTAGCCCTGGGGCTGGGCGGCGATGAAATCGTGGATATGGGCCGAGCGCGCTGCCGCCTCCACCTCGTCCTGCGTGGCGCCGGGCCGGCCGTAGGCGATGTTGTAGGCCACCGTGTCGTTGAAGAGCACGGTGTCCTGCGGCACGATGCCGATGGCCGCGCGCAGGCTCGCCTGCGTCACGCTGCGCAGCTCCTGGCCGTCGATGGAGACGGCGCCCTGCTGGATGTCGTAGAAGCGGTAGAGCAGCCGCGCCAGCGTGCTCTTGCCCGCGCCCGACGGGCCGACCACGGCCACCGTCTTGCCGGGCGGGATGTCGAAGCTCACGCCGTGCAGGATGGGCCGGTCGGGGCTGTAGGCGAAGTGCACGTCGTCGAAGCGCACATGGCCTTGGCGAACCACCAGCGGCTGCGCGCCCGGCGCATCGGCCACCTCGCGCTCGCGGTCGAGCAGGCCGAACATCTTGTCCAGGTCGGTCAGCGACTGCTTGATCTCGCGGTACATCACGCCCAGGAAGTTCAGCGGGATGTAGAGCTGGATCATGAAGGCGTTGACCATCACCAGGTCGCCCAGCGTCAGCCGCCCTTCGGCCACACCCAGCGTGGCGCGGTACAGGATGGCCACCAGCGCCACCGCGATGATGGCCTGCTGCCCCGAGTTCAGCAGGCTCAGCGTGGTCTGGCTCTTCAGGCTGGCCTTGCGCAGGCGCTCCAGGTTCTCGTCGTAGCGCTTCGCCTCGAAGTCCTCGTTGTTGAAGTACTTCACCGTCTCGTAGTTCAGCAGCGAGTCGATGGCACGGCTGTGCGCCGAACTGTCCAGCTCGTTCATCTGGCGCCTGAACTGCGTGCGCCATTCGGTGACGGTGACGGTGAAGGCGATGTAGACCACCAGCGCCGCCACCGTGATGCCGGCGAACCAGACGTCGAACTTCACCGCCAGCAGCGTGAGCACCAGCACCACCTCCACCAGCGTGGGAAAGATGCTGTAGAGCGAGTAGCTGATGAGCGAATGCACCGCGCGCGTGCCGCGCTCCATGTCGCGCGTCATGCCGCCGGTCTGGCGTTCCAGGTGGAAGCGCAGGCTCAGGGCGTGCAGGTGGCGGAAGACCTGCAGGCTGACGCTGCGCGCCGTGCCCTCGGTGGCCTTGGCGAAGACCAGTTCGCGCAGCTCGGTGAGCACGGTGGTGGACAGGCGCAGCGCGCCGTAGGCCAGCAGCAGCCCCACCGGCACCACCAGCAACGCGGCAGCGCTGCCGGGCGCGATGGACATGGCGTCCACCAGCTCCTTCAGCAGCAGCGGCACGCCCACGTTGGCCACCTTGGCGGCCACCAGGAAGGCCAGCGCCGTGCCCACGCGCCAGCGGTAGCGCCACAGATAGGGCAGCAGCCGCTGCAGCGTGGCCCAGTCCGAACGTGGGCCGGTGGCGGCCGGGGCCGGCCCGCCCGCCGTGGCGTGCATGCGGCCCCTCACCTTGCCGCCTTGCGCAGCACGATTTCCTGGTAGCCGAGCAGGCCCATCGCGACGGTGGGGTACAGCAGGTAGCCCGACAGCACGTTGCGGCTGCGCGCCGGCGCGCGCCGGGCCAGCGCACGCCGCGCCAGCCAGGGCAGCCGGATGATGGCGCCCACCAGCGTGTCCAGCCGCTTCAGGTTGGGCAGCACCTCGCGGTCCAGCACGTCCACCTTCTCCAGCGCCAGGCCGTGGTGTCCGGCTTCGGCGATCAGCTCGGCCGGCACCTGCCAGCGCTCCAACGCCGTGCCGCGCGCCACCAGTTCCACGGCCATCGCGCCATCGGCATCCAGCTGCGCCGTGGGCTTGGGCTGGTAGCCGTCGAAGAGCGTGAAGCGGCCGCCAGGGCGCAGCACACGGGCCACTTCGCCCAGGGCGCGCGGCAGGTCCTGCGCGTAGCAGAAGGCCTCGATGGCGAAGACCTCGTCGATGCTGGCGTCCTTCAGCGGCAAGGCGTGCATGTCGCCCAGCGCCAGCGCCACGTTGGGCTGGCCGGCCAGGCGGGCGCGGGCCAGTTCGGCGTGGTCGGGCGTCAGGTCGATGCCGTGGAACTGCACACCCGGGTGGCGCGGCACCAGGTAGCCGAGGTTGAAGCCCTGGCCGAAGCCGATCTCCAGCACGTCGCGCGGCGCAGCGGGCGTCCAGCGCGCCTCGATGCGGCGCAGGTGCTCGCGGAAGCCGTCGGGGTCGTAGCGGCCCGAAGGGTTGAGCGCCATGTGCGCCGCGCCTTCGCTGGAATGGTGCTTGCGGTAGGCGGCGTGGCACTCGCGGTAATAGGCCTGCACGCGCGGGGCGTCCAGGCGCTCGGCCAGGATGTCGTGCACCGGGAACAGGCGCTCCAGCTTGCGAAGGCGGCGCGACAGGTCGCGCTGGCGGGCTTGTGCGGTGTCCTCTCGGTGCGTCCAGAGCATCGCGGGATTATCTCCGCGCCCTCCGTCACCCGCCGGCGCAGCGGCTACAGTGCCGCGCTGCACAAGGACCCGCGATGAACCAACCCGAGCACGAACCCGTGATGTCCCCGCATGCGCTGCCCGGCGACCGCCAGCTGGTGCTGCGCGTGATCCCGCTGCCGGCCGACGTGAACGCCAACGGCGACATCTTCGGCGGCTGGATCATGGCCCAGGTCGACCTGGCCGGCGCCGTGCTGCCGGCGCGCGTGGCCAAGGGCCGCATCGCCACCGTGGCGGTGAACCAGTTCATCTTCAAGCAGCCCGTGAGCCTGGGCGATCTGCTGAGCTTCTACGCCCGCATCACGCGCATCGGCAACACCAGCATCAGCGTGCACGTGGAGGTCTACGCCGAGCGCAACCCGGCCGCCCTGCAGGTGGTGAAAGTGACGGAAGCCGACCTCACCTACGTGGCCATCGACCACGAAGGCAAGCCGCGGCCGGTCCCCCGCTGAATCAGTCGACGAAGAAATCCGGGATGAAGTTGGTGTTGCCAGGGGTCACGGCGTAGCGGTCCAGGTCCGTCACGCCGTTCTCGGCGAGCAGTTCGTCGTCGATGAAGAAGTTGCCGGTGGTGTCCTTGGCGTCGCTGGTGAGGATGTACCAGGCGGCATCCGACAGGATCTCGGGCTTGCGGCACAGCGCCAGGTCCACGCCCGGGATCATCTGCAGCGCCGCGGTGGCGATGGCCGTGCGCGGCCACAGGCTGTTGACGGCGATGCCCAGCGGCTCGAACTCGGCCGCGTGGCCCAGCGTGCATTCGCTCATGCCGTACTTGGCCATCGTGTAGGCCACGTGGTGCTTGAACCAGTGCGGCTTCATGCTCAGCGGCGGGCTCATGTTCAGCACGTGCGGGTTGCGCCCGGTCTGCGCGCTCTTGATGAGCTCGGGCAGGCAGGCCTGCGTGCAGCAGTAGGTGCCGCGCACGTTCACGCCGAACATCAGGTCGAAGCGCTTCATCGGCGTCATCGGCGTCGGCGTGAGGCTGATCGCGCTGGCGTTGTTGACGAGGATGTCGATGCCGCCAAAGCGCTCCACCGCGGCCTTCACCGCGGCGGCCACCGCGTTCTCGTCGCGGATGTCGGTCTGCACCGCCAGCGCCTGGCCGCCGGCCGCTTCCACCTCGGCCGCGGCGCTGGCCAGCGTGCCGGGCCGCTTGGGGTTCGGATCCACCGTCTTCGCCAGCAGCACGAGGTTGGCGCCATCGGCCGCCGCGCGCTTCGCGATGGCCAGGCCGATGCCGCGGCTGGCGCCGGTGATGACGATGGTCTTGCCGGCCAGGCTGCGGGTGCTCATGCGGTCTTCTCCTCCAGGTGGATGTGCGGGCGCACGTGGTGCGCGATGTGTTCGGCGATGGTCGAGGCGCAGGAGCGGTACACCGGCTCGCCGGGATGGAAGCCGTCGGCGGCCATCACGCCGCGGTTGAGCGGCATCTGCAGATCCACCAGCGAGACGTCGTCGCGCGTCGCGGCCCAGCGCCGCAGCGCGGTGTTGTGGCGCCGTGCGTCGCTGCCCGACACCCA
>JAEUPH010000036.1 GCA_016790395.1 Rubrivivax sp.
AACGCGGCCCCGGCCGCTGGGGCGGGCAGCCTGCTGCAATCCGGCGCCTCGCCGAAGCTGCCGGCCAAGGCCGGCACGGCCTCGGCCACGCCGAGCGCCATGAGGTCGGCGAAGACGCAGGCACCGCGCGGTCCGAGGTGCGTGCGGTCGAAGGACGGGTGGCCCGGCGCCGCCATCGCGAGCGTGTCGGCGCCGGTCTGGCCCATGGGCGCCACGATTGCGGCGCTGCGGGCGTTCAGGTCCACCAGCGGCACCTGAAGCTCGGTGGCCACGGCGCGCATGGCCTCGGCCCAGGGGACGAGATCGTTCTGGTGCAGCCCATCCTTGAAGCTGCGCCTCGTGAGCGGCGTCACCAGCACCGGCAGGCCGCCGGCCTCGCGCACCTCGGCGACGTAGCGCTTCAGGTTTGCCGGGTACTCGGTGGCCAGGTCGGTGGAACGGCCGGGCTTGCCGGGCTGGTCGTTGTGGCCGAACTGGATGAGCACGTGGCGCGGCACACCCGGCTCGCCCGCGCGCAGTCGCGACAGCACGCGCTGCCACAGGCCTTCGGCGCGGTAGCTCAGCGTGCTGCGCCCGCCGCGGCCGAGGTTCAGGCAGGCCACGCGCGGCTGCAGGCGTTCGCAGAAGGCGTCGCCGTAGCCCGTCTCGGGCGCCATCGTCGAATCGCCCACCAGCAGCACGGCCGGGGGCTCCTCGGCCGCGCCGGCGCCCAGCGGCGCCAGCGCCAAGGCCCAGGCCAGCGCCAGGCCGCAGGCGCCCTGCGCTCGGCGCATTCAGAAGAACTTGTAGCGCAGGCCGACCAGGTACTCGCGCCCGGTGACGTGATAGACCACCGAGCTGTTGCGGGCACGGCTGATGAACTGGTCGTTGGCCTGGTTCGTGAGGTTCACGCCCTCGAACGTGACTTCCATCTGGGGGCTGACCTTGTAGGACATCGACAGGTCGACGTTGGTCGTGCCGTTCTTGCCTTCCACGTCGTTGTTGTTCTGGCCCGGCACGCGCGTCAGGAAGCCCGAGCGCTTGCTGCCCGAGATGCGTGCGCTGAAGGTGCCGTCGTCGTAGTACAGCGTGGCGTTGGCGGCCTTGGGCGACAGGTTCAGCAGGTCGTCGCGGATGACGGCCGCGCTGGTGGGCGAGACCAGGTAGTCGATCTTGGACTTCACCTGCGTGTAGTTCAGCAGCACGCCCATGTTGGCGAAGGCGCCGGGCAGGAAGCTGAAGGGCTGCTGGACGTTGATCTCGAAGCCGGTGAGCTTGCCGCCGTTGGTGTTGATCGGCGTCGTCACCTGGAAGACCTCGTCGCCGGTGAAGTTCGACGGCAGCAGCGACAGCGGCAGCCCCGTGTCCTTGAAGGCGATGTTGTTGCGCAGGCTCTGGATGTAGGTGTCGATGTTCTTGTAGAACAGCCCGAGGCCGACGAAGGCCTGCTTGGAGCGGTACCACTCGAAGCTGAGGTCCAGCGTCTTGGCGCGGAAGGGCTTGAGCAGCGGGTTGCCGCTGGTCACCGACAGCGTGCCCGTGGTGCTGATGGTGCCGCCCGGGCTCAGGTTGCCCAGCTGCGGACGCGACATCACCTTGGCCGCGGCCACGCGCACCAGGAAGTCGGGCGTCACGTTGACCGAGATGTTGGCCGCTGGCAGCACGTCCGAGTAGCTGTTGCGCACGGTCACCGCCGTGCCGCCGGCCGTGGCCTGGTAGCCGGTGGCCACCTGCTCGGTCTCCACGATCCGCACGCCGGCGTTGCCGCGCACCTTCAGGCCGAAGGCGCGCGTGCTGAAGTCACCCTGCACGAACATGCCGCGGTCGATTTCCTTGATGTTGCGGTTGTTGCCGCGCGCATTGCCGTTGGTGACCGACGACAGCGTGAAGTCGCCCGGGCCGCCGGCGGGGCCGCTCTTGAGGCAGTTGCAGTAGATGTCGTAGGCCGCAGCGATGGCGTTGAGGTCGGGGATGACCCAGGTCGACGGCGTGCCGGCCGGCATGCCCAGGCCACGGCCGACGCCGCTGATCGTCGTCGTCAGGCTGGCCACCGTGGTGCCCGCGGGCGGGGCGAAGATCGTGTCGTTCTGGTTGACGCGACGGAACTCGTAGGTGCTGAAGTTGTAGCGCTTCCAGTCGGTGCCGGCGCGCAGCGTGAGCTTGTCGGGGATGAGGTCCCAGGCGAGGTCGAGGTGCAGCAGGTCGTTGGTGTTGTCGGAGCCCTGCGGCCGGATGCGGATCTCGCTGGACGTGGTGTTGGTGATGGTGCTGGGCTGCGTGCCCGAAGCCACCTGCGGCACCGTCACCAGGGTCAGGGCGCCGCCCTTCTGCGTCACGTCGAAGGGGTAGGTGATGGCGGGGGTGCGGTCGCTGCCGCGGAAGTCGATGCCGTAGCCGTTGACGTTCAGCGCGTCCAGCGTGGTGGTGGTCTGGATCGGGTTGCGGAACTTCGACGCCGCACGGCCAGCCCGGGCCGTGAACTTCAGGGTCTCGCCGAGGTCCTGCTCCAGCGTGAAGGTGGGCTGCGTGAACTCGGTGGACAGCTTGTCGAAGCGCGACTCGGCGCGGATGTCCACCCCGTTGTACACGCCGTACAGCAGGGCGCCGCTGTCGGCGTAGGCCGTCTCGACGACGCTGGTCTGCGGCTTGCCGCCCTGCGCGGCCGTGCGGCTGAAGGAGATGGCTTCCAGGAAGTCTTCCTGACGCGTGGCCTTCAGCTTGGAGTACAGCAGGTCGGCGGTCAGCAGCGTGCCCTGGACAGGCCGGATCTGCAGCGAGGCGGTGACGCCCAGGCGGTCCTGGTCGTGCGTCAGGCGGCCGTAGCGCGGCAGGCGCGGGTGGAAGTTGGCGGTGTTGCGGGCCAGGTCGTAGGCCGCGGTGTTGGTGGCGTTGCCCGTCAGGCGCGGCACACCCTGCGCGGCCGGGCCGCAGGTGGTGGCGGTGCTGTTCGCCGGGTTGGCCGTGCTGCCGGTGGGCGCGCACCAGCCGCCCGACGAGGCCCCGTTGTCCCAGCGCACGCTGCTGAAGCCTTCCTCGTAGAGCTGGCGCTTGGAGTAGGCCGCCGACAGCAGCACGCCCACCTTGCGGTCGGCGAAGGTGTTGCTGACGAGGAAGGACATGCGCGGGTCAGTCTTGCGCGCCAGGTCGTTGTAGCGACCCTGGACGGAGGTGGCCAGCGTGAAGCCCTTGAAGTCGAACGGGCGCGACGTGGACAGGTCCACCGTGGCACCGAGCGAGCCTTCGTCGACGTCGGCGGAGGAGCTCTTGCGCACCGTGATGCTGTTGAACAGCTCGGAGGCGAAGACGTTGAAGTCGAAGCCGCGCGAGCGGTTGTTGCCCCCGGAACTGTCGGTGCCGCCGGTGGTGGCCAGGGCTTCGATGCCGTTGATGCGCACACGCGTGAAGTCCGAACCCAGCCCGCGCACGGTGATGCTGCGGCCTTCGCCGGCGTCGCGGTCGATCACCACGCCGGGCACGCGCTGCAGCGACTCGGCCAGGTTGGTGTCGGGGAACTTGGCGATGTCTTCCGAGCGGATGACGTCGACGATGCCGCTGTCGTCACGCTTCTTCGTCAGCGCGCTCTCGATGGAGGCACGGAAGCCAGTGACGGTGATGGTCTCCACGGGCGCCGCGGCGGGCTTGGCGGGCGCCGCGGGCGCGGCGGTCTGCGCCTGGGCGGTGGTGGCGGCCAGCACCATCACGGCGCAGGCGATGGCGGTGGGCTGCGGACGAAACGCCGGGCGCGGCAGGGAAGATGGGTTCACGGACTTGTCTCCAAGAGGATGTCGGGGCGCCGGTCCGGTGCGCTTCATGGGCGCGCCGTGGCAGGGGCGGGATCAGGAATCGGGCGCGCGCAGGGCGCCGGGGAAGACAAGGCCGGGCGCTGCAGTGCGCGTGGGCCGGAACAGGGGTCGGGCCTGGGCCTAGAGGTAGTCCTCGCGACGGGGTGAGAACTGGTCGAGCAAGGTGCTGTCGGCCTCCAGGGCCACCACGCCGTGCATGTGGCCGTGTTCGGCCAGGAAGGCTTCGCCGGCGCGGATGACGCGCTTCACGCCGGCCACCTCGCACTCGAAGGAGCCGCTGAGGCAGAAGGCGATCTGGTCGTGCACCTCGTGGGCGTGTGGGGTGCCGACGGCGCCCTTGTCGAACTGCACCAGCACGCTCATCAGCTGGGGCGTGTGGGCGACGATCTTGCGGCGGATGCCGTCGCCGAGGTCGGTCCACGGCGTGGCGGGGTCGAAGTAGGGCTGCATGCAGATGGCTCCGGGACAGCGATTCGACAGAAATGTAGCAACCGGCAAAGAAAAAAGAAACGCCGGTTCACTAATTAGAAACCACTATTCTGAAACACCGTTCCAATGCGCTAGGCTTGCGTCCCCAAGGGCTGGCAGACCCTCTGCCACGCCATGCACGACCCCGAGGAAAGCCCCATGCAGATCCGCCAACCCATCCACAGCGAGCACGCCCGCACGCTGGACACCGCCGGCTTGCGCCGGCACTTCCTGGTGGAAGACCTGTTCGTCCCCGAACAGGCCACGCTGACCTACAGCCAGATCGACCGCATCATCGTGGGCGGCATCCACCCGGTGAGGCAGGCCGTGCGCTTCGCGCCGGAACTGGGCAAGCACACCGGCACCGACTTCTTCCTGCAGCGCCGCGAACTGGGCCTCATCAACATCGGCGGCGCCGCGGTGGTGGAGGCCGACGGCAGACGCTACGACGTGGGCCCACGCGAGGCGCTGTACATCGGTCAGGGTGCCAAGGACCTCACCTTCACCAGCGTGAACCCCGACGCGCCGGCCAAGCTGTACTTCAACTGCGCGCCGGCCCACACGCACTACCCGAACAAGAAGATCACGCTGGCCGAAGCGTCGCCGGAAACCCTGGGCGATCCCAAGACCAGCAACCGCCGCACCATCCACAAGTTCATCGTGCCCGACGTGCTGCCCACCTGCCAGCTGCTGATGGGCATGACGCAGCTCGAACCCGGCAGCCTGTGGAACACCATGCCCTGCCACACGCACGACCGGCGCATGGAGGTCTATTTCTACTTCGACATGCCGGCCGACGGCGTGGTCTTCCACATGCTGGGCGAGCCGACGGAAACGAGGCACCTGGTGGTGCGCAACGAACAGGCGGTGATCAGCCCCAGCTGGAGCATCCACAGCGGTGTGGGCACACAGGCCTACACCTTCATCTGGGGCATGGTGGGCGAGAACCAGGTCTTCAAGGACATGGACCACGTGCCCATGACCACCCTGCGCTGAACGGGAGCCAACGCATGATCCTCGACAGCTTCCAGCTGCAAGGCAAGGTCGCCATCGTCACCGGCTGCGACACCGGCCTGGGCCAGGGCATGGCGCGCGCCTTGGCGCAAGCCGGGGCCGACATCGTGGGCGTCAACGTCGTCGAACCCAAGGAGACCATCGCGCAGATCGAAGGCCTGGGCCGGCGCTTCCTGGACCTGCGCGCCAACCTGTCGGACATCGGCTGCATCGAAGGGCTGGTCGCGAAGGCCAAGACGCTCACCGGCAGCATCGACATCCTGGTGAACAACGCCGGCATCATCCGCCGCGAGGACGCCATCAAGTTCAGCGAGAAGGACTGGGACGACGTGGTCGACCTGAACCTCAAGTCGGTGTTCTTCTTCGCCCAGGCGGCGGCGAAGCAGTTCATGGCCCAGGGCACGGGCGGCAAGATCATCAACGTGGCCTCCATGCTCAGCTTCCAGGGCGGCGTGCGCGTGCCCAGCTACACGGCCAGCAAGAGCGGCGTGATGGGCATCACCCGGCTGATGGCCAACGAGTGGGCCAGCCACGGCATCAACGTGAACGCCATCGCGCCGGGCTACATGGCCACCAACAACACCGCGCAGCTGCGCGCCGACGCGAACCGCAGCTCGGCCATCCTCGAGCGCATTCCGGCCGGCCGCTGGGGCACGCCGGACGACCTGGCCGGCCCGGTGGTGTTCCTGGCCAGCAAGGCCAGCGACTACGTCAACGGCTACACGGTCGCGGTGGATGGAGGCTGGCTGGCCCGCTGATGTATGAGAACAAGCGCCTGGGGTTCCTGTTCGTCCTGCCCTTCGTGCTGGGCGTGCTGCTGTTCAAGCTGTTCCCCTTCGTGGCCAGCTTCGCGCTCAGCTTCACGCGCTACGACCTGATCGACCCGCCGGAGTACGCCGGCTTCGCGAACTACCGCGAGCTCTTCGGCGAGGACCCGCTGTTCTACAAGTCGCTGGGCGTGACGCTGTGGTTCGCGGTGCTCGCCGTGCCGCTGCGCGTGGGCTTCGCGCTCTTCGTGGCGCACGTGCTGAACTTCAAGCTGCGTGGCATCAACTTCTTCCGCTCGGCCTTCTACCTGCCGTCCATCCTGGGCGGCAGCATCGCCACCGCGGTGCTGTGGAAGTTCCTGTTCGCCAAGTACGGCCTGGTGAACCTGCTGCTGGTGAAGCTGGGCTTCGAACCCGTGGCCTGGCTGGCCGACGAGCACTACTCGATGTGGACCATCGTGCTGCTCTTCACCTGGCAGTTCGGCAGCGCGATGGTGATCTTCCTGGCGGCATTGCAGAACGTGCCGCAGAGCCTGTATGAAGCCGCCGAGATCGACGGCGCCAGCCGCATGCAGCAGTTCTGGCGCATCACCGTGCCGCTGATCACGCCGGTGATCTTCTTCAACATGATCATGCAGATGGTGCACGCCTTCCAGGAGTTCAACGGGCCCTACGCCATCACCGAAGGCGGCCCGCTGAGCTCCACCTACGTG
>JAEUPH010000051.1 GCA_016790395.1 Rubrivivax sp.
CGGCAACGTCACCATCGTGCCCAACGCCACGGCGCCTGCGCAGAACCTGTGGGCGGCCTGCGTGTTCGACGGCGCCAACTGGTCCTGCGCCTGCCCCACGGGCACGCTGGCGGCCGGCGATCTCCCGAACGGGCCCGCCGCATTTGCCGTGCGCTTCGTGGCGCAGGCCGGCACGTCCGGCGCCAGGCCTGGCGTTGTCCGTATCGAATCCAACGGGTGCACCAGCAACGATCTCGCCTGCCTGCGTTATGCCGAGGCCACGGTGCCACCGGCACGCTGTCGCTCCGGCGCCTGCGCCGTGCTGGGCCTGTACGGTGGCATCCGCACCACGCCTTCGGCGGCGCTCACCGCGCGCCAGGCCGTCAACGGCAACGGTCTGCAGGTCGTCAACCAGGATGTCTCCGTCGGGGCCATCACGGTGCACAGCGGCGGCGCGGTCGCCGCGGGCATCGGCGTGACCACGGTGGCCGGCACACCCTCGGCGTCCTCCATCCGGCAGAACGACAACGTGGCCTTCGGCTGGCTCGGGGCCGATGCCGCCGACTGCACGCAGTGCCTATTCGCCAGCGTGTTCGGCGTGCGTCCTCAGACCTATCGGCGCCTGATGGGCACGCTGGCCATCGACTGCACCGCCGGGTGCACGGCGGCCGACGTCAACGATGCGCTGGGCAACAGCCGTGGCCGCGTCGTCTACCTCTTCGGGGCGGGCGGCCTGTCCATCACCGACGCGGCCGACTCCATCGGCTCCGCGGCCAGTCCGGTGGTGTTGATCGTCGAGGGCCCGCTGGCCATGACGGCAGGCGCGGCCGGTGCCACCCTGCGAGGGGCCGTCTATGCGGGGAGCGTGACCATCGACGGCGGCACCGTCACGGGCGCCCTGATCAGCGCGACCACCGTCACCGCCACGGGCGGCACGGTGGTGTACGACGGCGCCACGCTGAAGCAGCTGCGGGTGACCACCGGCAGCTACGTGCGCATCCCCGGCAGCTGGAGAGACCACCCGTGATGCACAGCTCTGGCCCGGTCCGAGGCGTTTCGCTGATCGAGGCGCTGGTCGCCATCGCCGTCATGGCCTTCGGGATGCTGGGGCTTGCCGGCCTCCAGGCTTCGCTGCGCAACAACGCCGACCAGGCGCGCCAGCGGTCCGAGGCCGTGCGCCTGGCACAGGCTTCCATCGAGAACCAGCGCAGTTTCTCGGTGCTCGATGCCACCGTCGGCCGGCGCGCCTACGACCAGATCGTCACCGCGGCCGCCGCCGATGTCACGCCCGCGGGTTCGAATACGCAGTTCTCCCGGCAGGTGACGGTCACCGACTTCCCAGCGCCCGCCGACCTGCTCAGCGTGGCGCCCCACAAGCACGTGGTCACGACAGTCACCTGGGCGGACCGGGCCAATCTGCCGCAGACGGTGCGACTGGCCAGCATCGTGAGCGGGACCCCTCCTGAAGCCGCCGCGGCCATCTCCGCCACCGCCGACGCGTCGCCGGTTCAGCAGGCGGGCGGCCGCAACCAGGTCATCCCCGTCGGGGCCATCGACCAGGGCGACGGCACGAGCAAGTTTGCGCCTCCCGGTGGCGGCGCGCTGCGCTGGGTGTTCAACAACTCGACCGGATTCATCACCCAGATCTGCGCCGGGGCCGTCTGCGTCGACGTGAATGCACGCCTGCTCAGCGGCTACGTGAACTTCGCCACCGGCGTCGCAGCGGCGCCTACCGGTTCTGAGGCCGAGACGCCGCCCAGCCCTTCGCTCCTCAATGGCATCGGCGAGTCGGTCACCGTCAGCGTTTCGCTGACCTCGCCGGTGGTCGGCAGTCTGGCGTGCTACCAGGCCGCAGAAGCCAGCTACGTGGCCTACTACTGTGCCATCCCGCTCATTGCGCCAGTCCCTTCCTGGAGCGGCCGCGCGCTGGTCAACCTGCCGGCCGGGCTGGACCTCGCAGGATCGGTCAACGACGACGATGACGACGAATACCGCGTCTGCCGCTACACCACGGCAGCAGCCCGGGTGCTGCCGCACCTGGTGGTGCCGGCCATCCGGAACGAGGACCATCCGCTGGACTATGCCGGTGTCAGGACCTCGCTGAACAACCAGAACTTCCTGGTCATCCGCGCCGGCGACGACAACGTTCCCTTCGCCTGCCCGGCCGACGACGCCACCACGATCTACATCAACGGCTCCACCTGGCACCACCAGCCGTCGTCCTGAGACCGGCCCCACTCGCTCAGGACCATGGCCCTGACCCCCCTGGACGCCGAGCGCCTGGACGAAGCAATCGCCCTGGCGCAGCAGGCCATCGGACTGTCCGATCCCAATCCCCGTGTCGGCTGCGTCATTGGCCGCGAAGACGGCACGGTGCTGGGCCGGGGCAGCACGCAACGGGCGGGCGAAGGCCACGCCGAGGTGATGGCGCTGCGCGATGCCGCGGGCGCCGACCTGCGCGGGGCCACCGCCTGGGTCAGCCTCGAACCCTGCTCGCACCACGGGCGCACCCCGCCCTGTTGCGATGCGCTGGTTGCTGCAGGCATCGCCCGCGTCGTGGCCGCCATCGCGGATCCCAATCCCCGGGTCGGCGGGCAGGGTCTGCAGCGCCTGCGGGCGGCGGGCCTGCGCGTGGAGACCGGGGATCCTGACCATGCGCAGGCAGCGCGCGAGCTCAACATCGGCTTCTTTGCCCGCCACGAGCGCGGGCGGCCCTGGCTGCGCCTGAAGGCGGCAGCGTCGCTCGACGGGCGAACGGCGTTGGAGGACGGCACCAGCCAGTGGATCACCGGGCCCGAGGCGCGAGCCGATGGCCACGCCTGGCGCCGCCGGGCCGGGGCCGTCGTCACCGGCATCGGCACGGTGCTGCAGGACGATCCGCGCCTCGATGTCCGCCTGGTCGAGACGGCGCTGCAACCGTTGCGAGTCGTCGTCGACTCCTCGCTGCGCACACCGCCGCGGGCACGCCTGCTGTCCCCCCCGGGGCGCGTGCTGGTGGTGACCGGCACCGACACCGGCGAAGCGGCCGCGCGGCTTCGTGAAGCCGGAGCGGAAGTGCTGGTGCTGGCCGGGCACCAAGGCCGGGTCGACCTGCACGGGCTC
This sequence comes from Rubrivivax sp., assembly GCA_016790395.1. Classification (GTDB taxonomy): domain Bacteria; phylum Pseudomonadota; class Gammaproteobacteria; order Burkholderiales; family Burkholderiaceae_C; genus Rubrivivax. The sequence goes on from JAEUPH010000051.1 coordinate 3,082, forward strand.
GTGGCCGAACTCGGCCGGCGGGAAGTCAACGAGGTCCATCTCGAGGCCGGCGCCGTCTTGGGCGGCGCCTTCCTGCAAGCCGGCCTGGTGGATGAGTTGCTGATCTACCAGGCGCCGATGCTCATCGGCCCTGGCCGCGGCGTCGTGACTTGGCCGGCGCTGCAAGCACTGGATGCGGCACTCGGCTTCGAGTGGGTCGGGCAGGACCGCGTCGGGACCGACCTGCGACTGCGGCTGAGAGCCACCGGACCACGGGATGGCTCACCACGTCGGAAACATTGACAATTCTCGGCACTGACTGAAGAGACCAACTCCAAGTCATTGAAAGAAAAAGACATTTCAGCGCGGCGTAGAAATTGCTTCGTTGGGACCCATCAAGGCCGAAGGGCCTGAACAATCTCCGCAGGAGTCACTCCCGATGCTTTCCGTAAGCAGCAGTATCAAGTTCAGCCTGAAAGTCGCGGTGCTCGCAGCGCTTTCCATCGGCTGTGCGCACGCCGCCGTCGTCACCTACTTGGGCGTCCAGGGCCCGAAGCCGGACTTCCAGAACCTGACGCCGCCGGCGCTGACGGGCACGGCGGCGACCGAGGCAAACGCCTTCAAGGCCAAGTCCGAAGAGCTGGGTCGCCAGGAGTTCGAGGGCGCCAGCGCAGGCAACTACGGCTTCACCTACACCGGCGGTGCCGCTTCGGTGATCGCCGGGCCGGGGACTTTCCCGGTGCCTCCGCTCGCACCGCCCAACGCCGCTGAGCTCCCCAGGCTGATGTCCGAGGAGTCGTTCGATCCCACGACCGGTCGCTACAACATGACCACGGGGCTGAACGGTGCCAACGGCAAGTGGATCGAAGCCCGGGCCGACTTCACCATCACCTTCAGCGGTGGCGTCACGGCGCTCTCCTTCTTCGTCACCGACCTCGGCGACTTCGACGGCCAAGTCTTCGTTGACCTCTACCACGGCAATGAAATCACGACGCGGCAGCTGGTCAATGAAGAAGCTCTGGAAGATGCCCAGGGCGACCCCGTCCGTGACCAGATGGGCCGCGCCATCGCCAACGGCAACCTGCTGTTCTTCGGCGCCACCAGCGACAACGGCGATGACTTCACCAAGGTCGTGTTCCGCATCAACCAGTTCGTGAACGACCAGGGCCAGGTGCCCAACACCGATTACATCGGCTTCGACTCCATCTTCGTCGGCAAGTACACCGGCACGCCCGGCGGTGGCAACACCCCCGAGCCCGCTTCGCTGGCCCTGGTGGGCCTGGCGCTGGCGGCTGGCGGCCTCGCGCGCCGCCGCGCCAAGCGCTGAGCAGCGCTCCTCCCGCCTCGCGACGGCCGGTCCCGCAAGGGCCCGGCCGTTTGCTTTGGGGCCCGCCGCCTACAATCCAGGCATGTCGATTGCCCCTGTCCCCGAGCTGGTCGCCGAACTGGCAGCCGGCCGCATGGTGATCCTCGTCGACGAGGAAGACCGCGAGAACGAAGGCGACCTGGTGCTCGCCGCCGAGCATGTCAGCGCCGAAGGCATCAACTTCATGGCCCGGCACGCTCGCGGCCTGATCTGCCTGACGCTCACCCGCGAACGCTGCGAGCGGCTGCGACTGCCACCGATGGCGGCCCGCAACGGAGCCCAGCACGGCACCGCCTTCACCGTGTCCATCGAAGCCGCCACGGGTGTCACCACGGGCATCTCGGCCGCCGACCGGGCACGCACGGTGCAGGTGGCCGTGGCACGCGACGCCCAGCCGTCGGACCTCGTCCAGCCCGGCCACATCTTCCCGCTGCAGGCGCAGGATGGCGGCGTGCTCATGCGCGCCGGCCACACCGAGGCCGGCTGCGATCTCGCCGGCATGGCCGGCCTGCTGCCGGCCGCGGTGATCTGCGAGATCATGAAGGACGACGGCACCATGGCCCGCTTGCCGGACCTGGAGATCTTCGCCCGCGAGCACGGCCTGAAGATCGGCACCATCGCCGAACTCATCGCCTACCGCAGCCGCAAC
>JAEUPH010000052.1 GCA_016790395.1 Rubrivivax sp.
GGGCCTGAACATCGGCAAGAACGCCACCACGCCCATCGAGCGCGCCGCCGACGATTACCTGCTGGCCCTGGACGGTGTCTACCCGCATGCCGACTACGTGGCGGTGAACATCAGCAGCCCCAACACCAAGAACCTGCGCGAATTGCAGGGCGACGCCGCGCTGGACGCGCTGCTGGGCGCGCTGCAGGAGCGCCGCGCGATGCTCGGCCAGCGCCACGCGCGCACCGTACCGATGTTCCTGAAGATCGCACCCGACCTGGAAGAGCCGCAGGTGGCCGTGATCGCCGCCACGCTGAAGAAGCACGGCATCGACGGCGTCATCGCCACCAACACCACGCTGTCGCGCGAGGCCGTGCAGGGCCAGCCGCATGCCGAAGAGGCCGGTGGGCTGAGCGGCACGCCACTGCGCGAACTGAGCCGCCGCGTGGTGCGCCAGCTGCGCGGAGCGCTGGGCCCGGACTACCCGATCATCGGCGTGGGCGGCGTGATGAGCGCCACCGACGCGCGTGCGCTGATGGAAGCCGGCGCCGACCTCGTGCAGATCTACACCGGGCTCATCTACCGCGGCCCGGCGCTGGTGCGCGACGCAGCGCTGGCATTGCGCGGCGGCGCGCGCTGATACCGCTCAGAGCAGCGGCACGCCGGTCTTGGCCTGAACGTCCTCGCGCGTCACGCCGGGCGCCGTTTCCACCAGCTTCAGGCCCTGCGGGGTGACGTCCATCACCGCCAGGTCGGTGATGATGCGGTTGACCACGCCCACGCCCGTCAGCGGCAAGGTGCAGGCGGGCAGGATCTTGAGATCGATGCCGCCGTCCTTGCGCTTGGCCACGTGCTCCATCAGCACGATGACGGTCTTCACGCCGGCCACCAGGTCCATGGCGCCGCCCATGCCCTTGACCATCTTGCCGGGGATCATCCAGTTGGCCAGGTCGCCCTTGTCGCTGACCTGCATGGCGCCCAGGATCGACAGGTTGATCTTGCCGCCGCGGATCATCGCGAAGCTCTCGTGGCTGCCGAAGATGCTGCTGCCGGGCAGCGTGGTGACGGTCTGCTTGCCGGCGTTGATGAGGTCGGCGTCCACCTGGTCTTCCGTCGGGAAAGGGCCGATGCCCAGCATGCCGTTCTCGCTCTGCAGCCAGACCTCGATGTCGGCCGGCACGAAGTTGGCCACCAGCGTGGGCAGGCCGATGCCCAGGTTGACGTAGAAGCCGTCCTGCAGCTCCTGGGCCGCACGCGCGGCCATCTGGTCGTGGATCCACGGCATGGTCAGGCTCCCTTCTTTTCAGTGATGGTGCGCTTCTCGATCGTCTTGCTCGGGTTCGGGTTGTGCACGATGCGGTGCACATAGATGCCCGGCAGGTGCACCGAATCGGGCTCCATGCTGCCGGTGGGCACGATGTGCTCCACCTCGACGATGGTCAGCTTGCCGGCCATGGCCGCCGCCGGATTGAAGTTGCGCGCCGTCAGGCGGAACTGCAGGTTGCCCGAGTGGTCGGCCTTGTAGGCCTTGACCAGCGCCACGTCGGGCACCAGCGAGCGCTCCATCACGTAGGTGTGGCCGTCGAACTCGCGCGTTTCCTTGCCCTCGGCCACCAGCGTGCCGACGCCGGTGCGCGTGTAGAAGGCCGGGATGCCGGCGCCGCCGGCACGCAGCTTTTCGGCCAGGGTGCCCTGCGGCGTGAACTCCAGCTCCAGCTCGCCCGCCAGGTACTGGCGCTCGAACTCCTTGTTCTCGCCGACGTAGCTGCTGATCATCTTCCTGATCTGCCGCGTGACGAGCAGACGACCCAGGCCGAAGCCGTCGGTGCCGGCGTTGTTGCTGATGACGGTGAGGTCCTTCACGCCGCTGTCGTGCAGCGCGTCGATCAGGGCTTCGGGAATGCCGCAGAGGCCGAAGCCGCCGACGGCGAACAGTTGCCCGTCCTTGACGACGCCTTCCAGCGCGGCGGCGGCGCTGGGGAAGATCTTGTTCATGCGTGGGACTCCCGTGAAAGCGGGTTGGAAGACAGCCGGGCAGCGTACTACGTATGGGATTAAGTAGGCGGTACGTAGAATCGCCTAAGCACTTCCGCCGCCATGAACGACCCGCTGGACTACCGCAGCGCCTTCGAGCTGGCGCCCATCGGCCTGGTGCTGTCACGCCAGCGCCAGATGATCGACTGCAACCGTGAGCTGCTGGCCATGTTCGGCGCCCGGCGCGAAGAGCTCATCGGCCAGTCCTTCGAGATCCTCTACCCCAGTTCCGTCGAGTTCGAACGCACCGGCCAGCGCATCGCGGCGCAACTGGACGCTCAGGGCCGCTACGCCGACGAACGCGTGATGAAGCGCCTGGGCCCGGGACGCGCCGGCGCGCTCTTCTGGTGCCATGTCAGCGGCCGCGCGCTGGACCCGGCCGACCCGCATGCGGCCGGCATCTGGGCCTTCGAGGACCTGTCGGCCCGGCGCGCGCTGACGCTGGACCTGACGGCCCGCGAGCGCGAGGTCGCCGCACTGCTGATCGAGGGATTGACAAGCAAGCTCATGGGCAAGCGCCTGGGCATCAGCCCGCGCACGGTGGACGTCTACCGCGCCCGGCTCATGCGCAAGACCGGGGCCGCGACCACGCCCGATCTCGTCGCACGCCTCCTGGAGGGGCTGGGGTGAGCGGGCAACACCCCCATACCTGCGGATGGCGGGTTGCACCGACGCGGGGCATAAGATCGTTAGCTGGGCAAAGTGACGAGCCTATGTCACGCCCGGCGGCACGTTGGCGCGAACGTTTGTCAGCCGCACGATGGGATGGCGCAGGACCGGGGGGACGATGTCGGCGATTCGTGTCTATGTGGTGGACGACCACCCGATGATCCGCCATGGCCTGTGCGCCATGCTGGCAGGCAGGTCTGACGTTCAGTGGGTGGGCGACGCGGCGGGTGCTGCCGAAGCCGCCATCGACGCCCCGCCGCGCCAACCCGACATCACCCTGGTGGACCTGCTGATGCCGCGCATGGACGGCGTGGAGACGATCCGAGCGCTGCGCCCGCTGCTGCCGCAGACGCGCTTCGTGGTGCTGGCCGGTTCGCTGGGCACGTCGGCGCTGCGTCGCGCCACCGCGGCCGGCGCCAGCGGCTTCTTGCTCAAGACCAGCCAGGCCGACGAACTGCTCAACGCCATCCGCCGCGTTCACCGAGGCGAGGTCCTGCCCACGCCACCGCTGGACGACGGCGTGGACGACGCCCCCTCGGTGGGGACCACCGTCGGTGCCGACCTCACGCAGCGCGAACGCGAACTGCTGGCGCTGATGGCGCGCGGGCTGTCCAACCAGGACATCGCCAAGTCGCTGGGCATCGCGATGCCGACGGTGAAGTTCCACGTCACCAACATCCTGGCCAAGCTGCATGCCGACAACCGCACCGAGGCCGTGCTCACGGCGCTCAAGCTGCACCTCGTGATGCTGGAGTGATCGGGCCGCAGGCGCGGGCGCGCTGCGGCATGATCGCCGCATGATCACGCTTCACCACCTGGAAAACTCGCGCTCGCAGCGCGTGCTGTGGCTGCTGGAAGAACTGGGCCTGCCCTACGAGTTGCGCCTGTACCGGCGCGATCCGAAGACCCTGTTCGCGCCAGCCGAACTTCGGCGCGTGCACCCACTGGGCAAGAGCCCCGTCATCACCGACGGCGACATCACGGTGGCCGAGTCCGGCGCCATCATCGAGTACCTGCTCGACGCCCATGGCGCCGGCAGCCTGCGACCGCCTGCGGGGACAGCGGCGGCGCGCCGCTTCACCTACTGGCTGCACTTCGCCGAGGGCAGCGCCATGCCCTTCCTGCTGATGAAACTGGTGTTCGACAAGGTCGCCGCCGCGCCCGTGCCCTTTTTCATCAAGCCCGTCGTCAAGGGCATCGCCGCCAAGGTCACCGACAGTTTCATCGCACCGAACCTGACGCGCCAGCTGGCCTACATGGAAGCCGAGATCGCCCGCGAGCCCTGGTTCGCCGGCACCGACTTCAGCGCGGCCGACATCCAGATGAGCTACCCCGTCGAAGCCGCCGCCGCGCGCGGCGGCCTGGGGGCCGACCACCCGGCGCTGGCCGGCTGGCTGGAACGCATCCACGCCAGGCCCGCCTACCAGCAGGCCCTGAAGGCGGGCGGCCCCTACAGCGTCACGCCGTGAGCCGGGCGCGCACGGCCTCGGGCAGCGGCGCCGACTTGCGCGCTGCGTAGTCCGTCCAGACCATGCGCGCACCGCCTTCGGCGTAGACGACGCCGGGCTGGTCGGTGCGCTCGATGACGTGGTAGCTCTCGAAGCTGGTGCGGCCCGGGTTGGTGACGTACATCGTCACGCGCACATCGCCCGGAAACTCCAGCTGGCGCAGGAAGTTGCAGAAGGCATTGACGATGATCGGGCCCTGGCCGGTGAGGTCGATCTTGCCATTGACTTTGTACATCCACTCCAGCCTGCAGACCTCCATGTAGCGGAAGTAGAGCGTGTTGTTGATGTGACCCATGGCATCCATGTCGCCCCAGCGCAGCGGGATCACCACCTCATGCACCAGCTTCTTCGCGTCGGGCAGGTGAAAGCGCATGGTCAGGACACCCCCAGTTCACCGGCCAGCTTCTGCACCAGGGCCTTCAGCTCGGCCAGCTCGGCCGCCAGCCGCGTCTGCTCGGCCTTGAGCGCGGCGATCTCGCCGGCACTGACCCCTTCCTCGGGCCCGTGGCCCGCCAGGCGCGGCGCCGGTTGCGCGACCTCGCCGCACAGCAGATGCGCCCAGCGCGCCTCGCGCTCGCCGGGCGCGCGCGCCAGCTTCAGCGCCATCGGCGGCTGCTTGGCCGCGAGCTCGTCCAGGAAGCCTTCGACGGACGAGATGTCGGCGAAGCGATGCAGCCGCTCGCAATTCAGGCGCAGCTCGGCCGCCGTCTGAGGACCACGCAGCATCAGCACCGCCAGCAGCGCCACGGCCTGTGAAGGCAGGTGCAGCGCGCGGCCCATGTTCTGCTCGAACTTCACGACGCGGCTGCCGCTGCCCTCGAACACCAGGCTCAGCGCCTTGAGACCGTCGGCCGCCGTGAGCACCTCGGCCTCGGTGGCCTCGATCACCGGCTGCCGCGCCGTCTTCTGGTTGCAGCCCGCCACCAGCGCGTTCAGCGACAGCGGGTAGGTGTCGGGCACGGTGGCCTGCTTCTCGATCAGCACGCCCAGCACGCGGGCTTCCAGAGGCGTCAGGGTTCGCATGTCAGAGGGCTTCCAGGGGCACGTCGATGGTGAACAGGGTGCCGGTCGCACGGCCGGGCCGGGCTTCGATGCGCCCACCCATGGCCAGCACGATCTGCTGCGTGATGGCCAGGCCCAGGCCCGCGCCGCTGGCGCTGTTGCGGCCGGCCTGACCCTGGGCGTAGGGCTGGAATAGCTGCGGCAATTCCTCGGCCGGGATGCCGGGGCCGTCATCCTCCACCTCCACGTGCAGGCGCTGCGTGCCGGCATCCCAGTGGGCGCGCACACGCACAGCACCCTGGGCCGTGAACTTCACGGCATTGCCCACCACGTTGGACAGCACCTGGGCCAGCCGCGTGGCGTCGAAGCGCGCCATCGGGCCGGCGGGCAGCGCGTCGGCCTCGAACTTCAGGCCCTTTTCTTGTGCGCGCAGCTGTAGCGGTGCCAGCGTGTCGTTCCACCACGGGGCCAGCGCCTGCGGCGCGGGGTTCAGCTGCAGGCCGCCGGTGACCGTGCGCTCATAGGCCAGGGTGGTCTCCAGCAGACCCAGCAGGCCGTCGGCCGAGGTCTTCATTGCGCCCAGCAGCTTCTCGGGCGGCACCGGCGGCTGCGGCCGCAGCAGCAGGCTCGCGCCGGACGAGATGCCCATCACCGCGCCCCGCAGCTCGTGCGCCAGGTAGGCCAGGAAGCGCCCGCGCGCCGCCGTGGCCGCCACGGCCTCGCCGTGCGCCTGGCGCGTGGCGGCGTTGGCACCACGCAGCCGGCGGTTGGCCAGCCACAGCACCGCCAGCCCGCCCAGCAGCGCGCCGCCCGCCGGCCCGGCCCACAGCAGCACTTCGCTCCAGCGCAGGCCCGGTTGTACCTGCACGAACAGCCAGCGCTGGCGCAGTTCGGCCAGCTCCGAAGGCGACAGCGCCGAAAGCCCGCGGTCCAGCACGCGCGCCAGCTCCGCATGGCGGCGCGGCACGGCGAAGAAGAGCTCGCTGTTGCCGTCGCGCACCACGCCGGTCACCTGCAAGCGGCCGGCAAAGCGCTCCTCGACGAGGCGGCCGACCACGGTGCTGTTGCCGATGGCGGCATCGATCTCGCCTTCGGCCAGGGCGCGCAGCACGTCGGCCTGGGAGTCCAGTTCCACCAGTTGCAGGCCCGGGTTGCGCAGGCGCAGCCGAGGCAGCAGGAAGTGCTCGCGCAGCAGGCCGACGCGGCCGCGCGTCATGTCGTCCGGCTCCGACCAGCGGCGCTGGTCGGTGGCACGCATCACCATCGACGTGGGCACCGAGGAGAACGGCCCGACGAACTCGAACTCGACGCTGCGCTGTTCCGTGCGCGCCATGCCCAGCACGAGGTTGATGCCCTCGCCCTGGCGGGCGGCCTGGTAGATCTCGGCAAAGGCGCCGGCCCGTTGCGACACGATGCGCAGGCCGGTCTTCTGCGCCACGGCGCGCAGGATGTCGGCCCCCAGGCCCTCCATGCCGCCCATGCGGCCAGCCTGGGTGAACGGGGCGAAGGCCGCGTCGAATCCGACGCGCAGGTCGCCCTGCTTCTCCACCCAGGCGCGCTCGGCGGGTGTCAGCGCCGCGGCCTCGCCGGCGAACGGCGTGGCCGCGCCTTCGGGCAACCAGCGGCGCGACAGCTCGGCCCGCTCGGCCGGCGTGATGTCGTCCAGCGCCTTGGCCAGGATGGCATGGAGCGTCGGCAGGGCCAGCCGCACGCCCGGGCCGATCACCGCCTTGCCGGAAGCCGGCAGCCGCCGCACGATGAGGTTGCCGAGCAGCCGCGACTCGATCAGGTAGACCGCCTCCTGGAGCGTCGTCGGGGCCAGGTCGGCGCGGCCGTCGGCCACCGCCTTGAAGGCGTCGCGCAGGGTCTCGAAGCGCTCGATGCGGGCCGAAGGGTAGGCGGCCGTCATCTCTTCGTCATTGACCCCCCCGGCCAGCACGGCGACGCGCTGGCCGGCCAGATCGCCCAGCAGCACGGCGTCGGTGGCCTCGCGCCGCGTCACCACCACCGGGTCCACCGGGAGCAAGGTGCCGGGCACCGAGAACAGCCGGGCTCGTTCGGCCGACAGGCGCATCACCGGCGTCATGTCGGCCAGGCCTCCGCGCAGCATGGCCATGGCCTCCGGCACGTTGGGCGCCGACACGTACTGCAGCTTCAGCCCGGCGCGCTGGGCCACGCGCTCGAGCATCTCGATGGCGAATCCACCGGGCGGCCGACCGTCGTGCGCAGCCTCGTAGAAGGGCTCGGCGGTGGGCAGCAGCAGCACGCGCACCGCGCCGTGCTGGACGATCCAGCTGCGCTCGGCCTCGGTCAGTTCAAGTGCGAAGACACCTGCCGACCAGGCGGCCAGCAGCCAGCCCAGCAGCAGACGCCGCAGCACTCAGACCCCGAAGCCGTCGTCGGCCGCGATCACGGCGCCGTTCACGAAGTGGCTCTGGTTGGAGCACAGCATGACGAGCAGCGCGTCCAGATCGGCCGGCTGGCCGACGCGCTTGCGCGGCAACATCTCCATCAGCTTCTGGCCGGCTTCGGTCTGCCAGTGGTGGTGGTTGATCTCGGTGTCGATGTAGCCCGGGCACACCGCGTTGACGTTGATGCCGTAGCGGCCCCACTCCAGGGCCATGGCCTTCGTCATGTGCACCACGGCCGCCTTGCTCATGGCGTAGACGCCGATCTTCGGCAGCACCTTCAGCCCCGCCATCGAGGCGATGTTGACGACGCGGCCGCCGGTGAAGGTGCCAGGCGCCAGGCCCTTGCTGCGCGCGATCATGCGCTTGGCCACTTCCTGCGCGACGAAGAAGGCGCCGCGCATGTTGGTGTTCATGACGAAGTCGAAGTCCTCGGGCGTCACGTCGGTGAGCTTGTGCGTTGCCCCGACGCCGGAGTTGTTGACGAGGATGTCGATGGCGCCCATCTCGGTTTCGGCATGGGCCACGGCGGCGCGGATGCTGTCGGGGTCGGTGACGTCCAGCGCCACGACATGGGCGTCGCCGCCCTGGCTCTCGATCTCCGCGCGCAGCGTCTTCAGGCGCTCGACGCGGCGCGCCGCCAGCACCACGCCAGCCCCGGCGGCCGCCAGGGTGCGGGCGAACTGCGCACCCAGTCCGCTGGAGGCGCCGGTGACGAAGGCCACCCGGCCGGAAAGGTCGATTTCGTAGGACATGATCGGCTCGCTCGGAGGTTCAAAAGCACGATAGCACGCGACATGCGGCGCTGCGGCATCATCGCGGCCTTCCATGCTGTATCTCAAGAGCCTGGGCAAGCGCTACGGCGCGGTGCCGGTATTTCACGATGTCGACCTCGAACTCGCACCCGGCGAGTTCGTCGCCCTGCTCGGTGAGTCGGGCGTCGGCAAGTCCACGCTGCTGAACTGCATCGCCGGCCTCGACGACGCCGACCAGGGGCGCATCGGCATCGCCGGGCAGGACCTCGCCGCGCTGGACGACGACGCCCGCGCCCGGCTGCGGCGCGAACACCTCGGCTTCGTCTTCCAGGCCTTCCACGTGCTGCCGCACCTGACCGTCGCCGAGAACGTGAGCCTGCCGCTGCGTCTGCTGAAGCGGCACGAGGTCGGGCGCGTGCAAGCCGTGCTGGCCGCCGTGGGCCTGGCCGGCCTGGGCGCGCGGCTGCCGGCGCAGCTCTCGGGCGGCCAGCTGCAGCGCGTGGCCATCGCGCGCGCGGTGGTGCACGCGCCGGCGCTGATCCTGGCCGACGAGCCCACCGGCAACCTGGATCCGGACACTGCCCAGCGTGTGATGGACCTGCTGAAGGCCCAGGTCCGCGACACCGGCGCCGCGTGCCTGCTGGTGACCCATTCGGCGCATGCCGCGGAGCGTGCCGACCGCGTGCTGCGGCTCACCGCCTCCGGCATCCAGCCGGCATGACGGGCCTGCTGCCGCTGCTGGTGGCTCGGGAGTGGCGTCACCACCCCTGGCGCCATGCCGTGGCACTGCTGGCGGTGGCGCTGGGCGTGGCGCTGGCCTATTCGGTGCACCTGATCAACAGCTCGGCGCTGTCGGAGTTCTCGGCCGCCGTGCGCACCGCCAACGGCGACCCCGACCTCGTGCTGCGCGGCCCGCGCGAAGGCTTCGACGACGCGCTGTTCGAGCGCATCGCGGCCGACCCCGGCGTCCAGCTCGCCAGCCCGGTGCTGGAGATCGATACCTACGGCCGCAAGGCCGACGGCCAGCGCGTGGCCGTGCGCGTCCTGGGCCTGGACGCGCTGCGCGCCGGGCCGCTGGCGCCGGGCCTGATCCCGCGCCCGGCGAAGGATGCCGACCGCCTTGTCTTCCTGGAGCCGGACGCCGCCTTTCCCAACGAAGCCGCGCTGCGCCTGCTGGCGCTGGGCGAAGGCGACACGCTGCGCCTGCAGGCCGGCACCATGTACACCGCGCTGCGCGTGGCCGGGCGCACGGCCGCCGCCGGCACGCCGCTGGTGGTGATGGACCTGGCCGGCGCGCAGGCGCACTTCGGCGCGCTCGGCCGGCTCACGCGCATCGACCTGCGCCTGGTGCCCGGCACCGAGCGCAGCACGCTGCTGGCACGCCTGGCACTGCCAGCCGGCGTCCAGGCCGTGGCCGCCGACGATGCCGAGCAGCGTGTCTCCAACCTCTCGCGCGCCTACCGCGTGAACTTGACGGTGCTGGCCCTGGTGGCGCTGTTCGTCGGCGCCTTCCTGGTCTTCTCCGTCGTCTCGTTGGGCGTGGCCCAGCGCACACCGGCCCTCGCCCTGCTGGGCGTGCTGGGCATGACGGCGCGCGAGCGCCGCTGGATGGTGCTGGCCGAATGCGGCGTGCTGGGCGCCGCGGGCAGCATCGTCGGTCTGGGGCTGGGCGCCGGCCTGGCGGCCGCGGCGCTGCGCCTGCTGTCGGGTGACCTGGGCGGCGGCTATTTCCCCGGCATCGCGCCGCCGCTGCAGGTGGACCTGGCGGGCACCGTGGTGTTCGGCCTGCTGGGGGTGGCCGCAGCGCTGGTGGGCGGCTTCTGGCCGGCGCGGCAGGCCGAAGCGCTGGTGCCGGCCCAGGCTCTCAAGGGTCTGGGCACGCCCGTGGGGCGCGCCCCGCCGGCCTGGCCGGGGCTGACGCTGGTGGTGCTCGGGAGCGCCGCGGCCTTCCTGCCGCCCCTGTTCGGCCTGCCCCTGGCAGCCTACGTCGGCGTGGCGGCGCTGCTCTTCGGTGGCGTGGTGCTGGTGCCCGCGGTGGTGCATGCCCTGCTGAACCTGGCGCCCGAAGTGAAGGGTGCGCTGCCGCTGCTGGCGCTGCAGCGCGCCCGCTTCCAGCGCCGCACCGCCACGGCGGCGGTGGCCGGCGTGGTGGCGAGCCTGGCGCTGAGCGTGGCGCTGACGGTGATGGTGGCGAGCTTCCGCGACGGCGTGAGCCAGTGGCTGGGCACGGTGCTGCCGGCCGACCTGTACGCACGCACCTCGGCCGGCAGCAGTGCGGCCGAACAGGCCTGGCTGCCGGCGGACTTCGCCACGCGCGCGGCCGCCCTGCCCGGCGTGCAGCGGGTGTCGGCGGCGCGCCTGCGTGCGGTGCAGTTCGCGAACGACCGGCCCGCCGTGACGCTGATCGCGCGCGAACTGGCCGACCCGCAGGCCGCCATGCCGCTGCTGCGCACGCCGCTGCCGCCACGGCCGGGCGAGGTGGGCGTGTACGTCAGCGAGGCCATGGTCTCGCTCTACGGTGCCGAGCAGGGCAGCCATTTCACGCTGCCGCTGGCCGGCGGCGTGAGGGTGCGCGTGCTGGGCGTCTGGCGCGACTACGCGCGGCAGTTCGGCGCCATCCTGCTGCGCGAGGACGACTACCAGCGCCTCACCGGCGACACCCGCGTCAACGACCTCTCGCTGTGGCTGGCCCCCGGCGCCGACACCGCCGCCGTGCAGGCCGCGCTGCGCGCGTTGCTGCCCGATCCTTCGATGCTGGACTTCGCCTCGGCCACCGAACTGCGCCGCATGTCGCTGCGCATCTTCGACCGCAGCTTCGCCGTCACCTACTACCTGCAGGCGGTGGCCATCGCCATCGGGCTCATCGGCATCGCGGCCAGCTTGTCGGCGCAGGTGCTGGCGCGGCGCAAGGAGTTCGGGCTGCTGTCGCACCTGGGCCTGACGCGGCGGCAGGTGGTGGCCGTGGTGGCCGGCGAAGGCGGCGCCTGGGTGGCCGCAGGCACGCTGGTGGGCCTGGTGCTGGGCGTGGCCGTGAGCATGGTGCTGGTGTTCGTGGTGAACCCGCAGAGCTTCCACTGGACCATGGATCTCGTGCTGCCCTGGGGCCGGCTGGCGCTGTTGGCGCTGGCGGTGTTCGTGGCGGGCACGGCCACGGCCGCCTTCGCGGCGCGCCGTGCGGCGGGGATGTCGGCGGTGCGGGCGGTGCGCGAGGACTGGTAGGGCCCGCCCGCGGCGCTCAGATCATCGCCGCCAGCGCCTGGCCCATCTCGGTGGTGCTGGCTTTGCCGCCCAGGTCGCGCGTGACGGGGCCGGTGGGGCCGCCCGCCAGCAGCGCTTCGATGGCCTTCATGATGGCGTCATGCGCCTCGCGGTGGCCCAGGAAGTCCAGCATCATCGCGCCGCTCCAGATCATGCCCACGGGGTTGGCGATGTTCTGGCCGTAGATGTCCGGCGCCGAGCCGTGCACCGGCTCGAACAGCGACGGGAACCTGCGCTCCGGGTTCAGGTTGGCCGAAGGCGCGATGCCGATGGTGCCCGTGCAGGCCGGGCCCAGGTCGGAGAGGATGTCGCCGAACAGGTTGGTGGCCGCCACCACGTCGAAGCGCTGCGGCTGCAGCACGAAGCGGGCGCTGAGGATGTCGATGTGCTGCTTGTCCCAGCTGACGTCCGGGTACCGCGCGGCCATCTCGGCGCCACGCTCGTCCCACCAGGGCATGGCGATGGCGATGCCGTTGCTCTTGGTGGCCAGCGTGACGTGCTTGCGCGGCCGCGTGCGCGCCAGCTCGAAGGCGTAGCGCAGCAGGCGCTCGCTGCCGGTGCGCGTGAAGATGCTGGTCTGCGAGACGAACTCGCGCTCGGTGCCGGGGAACATCACGCCGCCCACCGACGAGTACTCGCCCTCGGTGTTCTCGCGCACGATCAGCATGTCGATCTCGCCCGGCTTGCGGCCCGCCAGCGGCGCGGGCACGCCGGCCATGAGGCGGGCGGGGCGCAGGTTGATGTACTGGTCGAACTCGCGGCGGAACTGGATCAGGCTGCCCCACAGCGAGACATGGTCGGGCACGCTGGCCGGCCAGCCCACGGCGCCGAAGTAGAGGGCATCCATGCCCTGCAGCTGCGCCTTCCAGTCGTTCGGCATCATCTGGCCGTGTTGCGCGTACCAATCGCAGCTGGCCCACTCGATGTGCTTGAAACTCAGCGGGATGTCGAAGCGGCGCGCGGCTGCTTCCAGCACGCGCAGGCCTTCGGGCATCACTTCCTTGCCGATGCCGTCGCCGGGGATGACGGCGATGTTCAGGGTTCGGGACATGGCTTCTCCGGGAATCGGGGCATGGCGGGCCGGCCGCCGAGCCGGTGATTGTGGCCGTCACAATGGACTTCCATGAACCCACGACGCCGCCACTGGCTGGCCGCACTGGCCGCCGGCGCCCTGCTGCCTGCCGCGGGCGCGCAGACCGTCCGCCGCGGCGCCGAACTCGCCTTCCCGCGTGACCACGGCGCCCACCTGCAGGCGCGCACCGAGTGGTGGTACGCCACCGGCTGGCTGGGCACGGAGGCGGTCCCCACGCATGGCGTGCAGGTCACCTTCTTCCGCAGCCGCACCGGGCTGGCCGAGGCCAACGGCAGCCGCTTCGCCGCCAAGCAGCTGCTTTTTGCGCATGCCGCCGTCACTCGCCTGGCCGATGGCGTGCACGTGCACGACGAGCGCATCGCGCGCTGGAACGGCGACCCCGCCGCGGGCCGTTCGCGCGCCGCGCTGGACCGCGGCGACGTGCACCTGGACGGTTGGTCGCTGCGCGACACCGGCACGGCCTGGGTGGCCGAGGTGCCGGGCCGCGACCTGGGCCTGACGCTCACGCTGCGGCGCACGCAGCCGCTGCTGCTGCAGGGCGACGCCGGCTACTCGCGCAAAGGCCCGCTGGAGAGCCACGCCAGTCACTACGTCAGCGAACCCCAGCTCGCCATGGAAGCGCGTGTCTCGCTGCGCGGCCGCACCGAAGCCGCCCGCGGCCGCGCCTGGATGGACCACGAGTGGAGCGACGAGTACCTGGCCCCCGGCGCCGTGGGCTGGGACTGGATCGGCTTCAACCTCTTCGACGGCAGCGCGCTCACCGCCTTCGTGCTGCGCCGGGCCGACGGCAGCCCGCTGTGGGCGGGCGGCAGCTTCCGGCCCGCCGGCCAGCCGGCGCGCGCCTTCGATGCCGGCGAGGTGCGCTTCACGCCCGGCCGCCGCTGGCGCAGCCCGGCCACCGCGGCCAGCTACCCGGTGCAGTGGCAGGTGGAGTCGCCGGCCGGGCGCCACACGGTGCGGGCCCTGATGGATGCACAGGAACTCGACAGCCGCGGCAGCACCGGCACGGTGTACTGGGAAGGCCTGAGCGAGTTGCTGGACGCGCAAGGCCGGCGCGTCGGCCTGGGTTACCTGGAGATGACGGGCTACGCCGCCGCCCTGAAGATGTGATTCAGAGCTTGCCGCCGGGCCGCGGGCGCGCACGGCGCTCGCGCCAGCTGGCCAAGCCGCCGGCAGCGCCGGCGTCCACCGGGGCGGCGCGCACGCAGTTCCCGCCGGCCTGGCGCGCCACGGCCACGGCGTCCTGCGTGTCGTCGATGAGCGCGGCCAGGCTCAGGTGCGCCGGACGCAGGTGCGCCACGCCCACGCTCACCGTCACGCGCAGGCGCTGCGCCGTGCCCGGTGCCACCACTTCCATCTGCTCGGTGCGTTCGCGGATGCGCTCGGCCACGTCCAGCGCGCCGGTGGCGTCGGCATGCGCCAGGAACACGGCCACCTGCGACGGCGTGAAGCTGGTCAGCACGTCGGCCGTGCGCAGCGTGGGGCCGGTCTGGCGCAGCAGTTCGGCCACCACGGCCTGCACCGCAGCCGGGCCGCGGGCTTCCTGCAATCGGGGAAAGCGATCCACCTCCACCAGCAGCAAGGCCGCACCGGTGCCGTAGCGCCGAGCCCGCGCGAACTCGCGCTCGGCCAGGTTCATGAAGAGTTCGCGCGAAACGCCGGCCACGGGCTCCGGGCCGGCGTCGCCGCGGCCGTCGGACGGCGCCAGGTCGCGCGCCAGGCGCCACACCATCCAGGACGCGGGGAGGCCTGCCAACAGGACGCCGAAGCCGGCACCGAGGGCGGCAGCCCAGCGCGCACTCGGCAGCCAGGACGACAGCACGAAGGCCAGGGCCGCACCCAGGATCACCGCGCCGGCGCCCACCAGCGCACCGGCCAGGCCCAGCGGAACGCCGGTGCGCGGCGCTGCCGGTGCGGCGGGCGCGGGCAGTTCGCCCAGCGGCACCGGGCGGGTGACCGGCAGCGGGGCCGGCAGGGTGGGCTTGCGGAAATTCATCGACAGCGGACTCTGCCCGTATTCGACCACAAGCCGGCGCCGCTGAAGCGCCACGCCTTCGCGGGGGTGCGGTTCGTCACGCCTTGGCCCTGTCCTGCCGTCGCGCCGACGCCGACGCATAGACTCCGCCGCCATGGCCCAGGACCCCCAGCAAGCCCGCCCCGCCGCTTCGTCGCCCCGCTCCCTGTCGGGCCTGCTGCCCTTCATCCGTCCCTACCGCGGCATGGTCGCACTGGCGGGCCTGTTCCTGGTGCTCGCGGCGCTCAGCACCCTGGCCTTCCCGCTGGCGTTGAAGACGCTGATCGACCACGGCCTGGTGGCCACCGAGCCCGGCGACCGCGTGATGCAGCTGCGCGGCCACTTCCTGGCGCTGTTCGGCGTGGCCGTGGCGCTGGGACTGTTCTCGGCCGCCCGCTTCTACGTCGTCACCTGGCTCGGTGAACGCATCACGGCCGACTTGCGCAACGCCGTCTACGCGCATGTGCTGCGCCAGAGCCCGGAGTTCTTCGAGTCCACCAAGACCGGCGAGGTGCTCTCGCGCCTGACCACCGACACCACGCTCGTGCAGACCGTGGTGGGCAGCAGCCTCAGCATGGGCCTGCGCAACGTGGTGATGGGCATCGGCGCGCTGGCCGCGCTGATCATCACCAACCCCTGGGTGATGACGCAGGTGCTGGGCATCCTGGTGCTGGTGGTGCTGCCCAGCCTGTACTTCGGCCGCCGCGTGCGCAAGCTCAGCCGCGCCAGCCAGGACCGCGTGGCCGACAGCAGTGCCATCGCGGCCGAGGTGCTGAGCGAGATTCCCGTGGTGCAGAGCTACGTGCAGGAAGGCGCCGAGTCGTCCCGCTTCAGCCGCAGCACCGAGGACGCGTTCCAGACCGCCCGCAAGCGCACCACGGTGCGCGCCTTCCTGGTGGGCTTCATCATCAGTGCCACCTTCGGCGCCTTGCTGTGGGGCCTGTACCAGGGCACGCAGGCCGTGATCGCCGGTCGCATCAGCGCCGGGCACCTGGGGCAGACGGTGGTCTTCGTCATCATCTTCGTCGGCGCCGTGGCGGTGCTGTCGGAGGTCTATGGCGACCTGCTGCGCGCCGCCGGCGCCACCGAGCGCCTGATGGAACTGCTGGCAGCGCGTTCACCGGTCGCCGAGCCGGCGCAGCCACGGGCGCTGCCGCCTGCGCAGGGCGGCTCGGCGGTGGCTTTCGAGAACGTCACCTTCCACTACCCCTCACGGCCGAACACGGCCTCGCTGTCGGCGTTCTCGCTGGCCATACGCCCCGGCGAGACGGTGGCCCTGGTCGGCCCGAGCGGCGCCGGCAAGAGCACGGTGCTGCAGTTGCTCCTGCGCTTCTACGACGCGCAGGCCGGCCGCGTGCTGCTGGACGGCGTGCCGGTGCAAGCCCTGGCGCTGTCGGCCCTGCGTCAACGCATCGGCATCGTGCCCCAGGACAGCACCGTGTTCAGCACCAGCGCGCTGGAGAACATCCGCTACGGCCGCCCCGACGCCAGCGACGAGGAGGTGATGGCCGCCGCGCGCGCCGCCTTTGCGCACGAGTTCATCACGGCGCTGCCGGAAGGTTATGCCACCTACCTGGGCGAGCGCGGCGTGCGCCTGTCGGGCGGGCAACGGCAGCGCATCAGCATCGCGCGCGCCATGCTCAAGAACCCGCCGCTGCTGCTGCTGGACGAAGCCACCAGCGCGCTCGACGCCGAGAGCGAGCGCGTGGTGCAGCAGGCGCTGGAGGCGGCCATGAAGGACCGCACCACGGTGGTGATCGCGCACCGTCTTGCGACGGTGCTCAAGGCCGACCGCATCGTGGTGATGGACGGGGGCCGCATCGTCGACATCGGCACGCACCACGAACTGGCAGCGCGGGGCGGACTCTACGCGCGGCTGGCCGCGATGCAGTTCGACCTGCAGCCGGCGAACTGAAGCCGCGGCTTGCGACTTTCAGCACGGCCGGAGCCGTCGTGCTGCGGCGCAGCGAAGGGGCTTGCTTCTCATCAATCAAGCTCGGCCTCCTGGTGCCGAAGATGAGGGTGCTGCAACGCGAAGCGTGCAGCCCGGGTGGCACCGCGGCAACGCGGCCTTCCAGAGACATCCGCCCCCACGCGGCACGGGGGTGAGAACGCACACCCGGGGCCGACTTCGCACGCGCCGGCATCTCTGTGGGTTCCGCGACCCGATGTCCGGCGCCCGAGGAGTTGTCGCCATGTTCACCTTGAATGGAAAACGCGGCCTCGTGGTCGGGGTCGCCAATGGGCGGAGCCTGGCCTGGGGATGCGCCCAGGCCTTCCACCGGGCCGGCGCCTCGCTGGCCCTGACCTACCTCAACGAGCGCGCACGGCCGCACGTGGAGCCGCTGGCCCGCGAGGTCGAAGCCGAACTGCTGTTGCCGCTGGACGTCGAGCAGCCCGGCGCGCTGGAGTCGGTGTTCGCCGACGTCGAGGCCTGCTGGGGCCGGCTCGACTTCGTCGTGCACTCCATCGCCTTCGCGCCGCGCGAGGACCTGCACGGCCGCGTGGTGGACTGCTCGCGCGACGGCTTCCTGCGCGCGATGGACGTCTCCTGCCACTCCTTCCTGCGCATGGCGCGCCTGGCCGAGCCGCTGATGGCCGAGGGCGGCACGCTGCTGACCATGAGCTACCACGGCGCCGACGAGGTGGTGGACCACTACGGCCTGATGGGCCCGGTGAAAGCGGCGCTGCAGAGCGCCACGCGCTACCTCGCCGCCGAGCTGGGCCCGAGGGGCATCCGCGTGCATGCCATCTCGCCGGGGCCGGTGCCCACGCGCGCGGCCTCCGGCATCGCCGAGTTCGACACGCTCATGAAGGACGCCAGCGAACGCTCGGCCCTGCGCCGCCTGGTGGACCTGGAAGAGGTGGGCGCTCTGGCGGCCTACCTCGTGTCCGACGGCGCCCGCGGTCTCACCGGCAACACCCTGATGGTGGACGCCGGCCATTCGATCATCCAGTGAAGAAGGAAAGCACCATGAACAAGAACGACCTGCCCTTCATCGACAACGTCACCTTCGACGAGATGACCATCGGCCAGAGCGCCAGCCTGCAGCGCACGCTGACGCAGCAGGACATCCAGCTCTTCGCCGTGATGTCCGGCGACGTGAACCCGGCGCACGTGGACCCCGAGTACGCCGAGCACAGCATGTTCCACGGCATCATCGGCCACGGCATGTGGGGCGGCGCGCTGATCTCCACCGTGCTGGGCACCCAGCTGCCAGGGCCGGGGACGATCTACCTCAAGCAGTCGCTGAAGTTCTCGCGCCCGGTGACGGTGGGTGACACGGTCACCGTGAGCGTCACGGTGCGGGAGAAGCAGCCCGAGAAGCGCCGTGTGATCTTCGACTGCTGCGCGCGCAACCAGCGTGGCGAGACCGTCATCAGCGGTGAGGCCGAAGTGCTGGCGCCCACCGAAAAGATCCACCGCCACCGTGTCCCGATGCCGGTGGTGCACCTGGACGAGCCCACCGAGTCGCTGGAGGTCCAGCCATGAGCACCGTCGAACGCGACCCCGTGAAGGCCTTCGAACAGCGGGTCGACCCCTTCGGCACCACGATGCCGATGCTGCGCGCGCAATGGGCCTGGCTCACACACCCGGCCGAACTGGGCCGGCAGGCCCTGGAAGCGGGCTTCGCGGCCCAGCGGCTGGCGCTGCACGGCACGCTGCGCGCCCTGGGGCTGCCGCACGAGGACCCGTTGCCGCCCGACCGCGACGATGACCGCTTCCGCGACCCCGTGTGGACACGGAACCCGGCCTGGGACGGCGTGAAGGAGCTGTACCTGCTGTTCGCGCGGCAGGCGCAGCAGATGGCCGCCAACGCGCCGGGCCTCAGCCACGCCGACCGCCAGCGCGCGCAGTTCTGGTGCCGCAAGTGGCTGGCCGCGGCTTCGCCCACCAACCAGTTCTGGTCGAACCCGGTGGCGCAGCAGAAGGCCTGGCTGTCCGGCGGCGAATCGCTGATGAAGGGCTGGTCCAACTTCATGGACGACGTGCGCGCCGGCGACCTGCGCCTGGCGCCCACCGAAGGCTTCGAGGTCGGCCGCAACCTGGCCAACACGCCGGGCGCCGTGGTGGCGCGCAACCGGCTGCTGGAAGTCATCCACTACACGCCCACGCAACCCAAGGTCCACGCGGTGCCGGTGGTCATCGTCACGCCCTGGATCAACAAGTTCTACGTGCTGGACCTCAACCCCACGCGCAGCTTCGTGCGCTGGCTGCTGGACCAGGGCGTGGACGTCTACATCACGAGCTGGAAGAACCCCGACGCGTCGCTGCGCGACCTGAAGTTCGACGACTACCTCACCGAAGGCATCGGCACGCTGGTGGACACGGCACGCGAGATCTCCGGCGCGAAGCAGGTGCACGCCGTGGGCTACTGCATCGGCGGCATCGCGCTCACGGCCTACATGGCCTGGGCGCAGCGCGCGTACCCGAAGCGGCAGCAGCCGGTGAAGGACTGGACGCTCTTCGTCACGCTGGTGGACTTCCACGCGCCGGGCGACATCGAGGCCTTCCTGGGCGAGGACAGCGTCGATGCCATCGAAGAGAAGATGCAGCAGCGCGGCTACCTCGACGGCAAGGACATGACGGCCGCCTTCCGGCTGCTGCGCTCGCGCAGCCTGATCTGGAACTACGTCGTCAACGGCTGGCTGTACGGCGAGCCACCGCCGTCGATGGACGTGCTGTACTGGAACATGGACAGCACCCGGCTGCCCGCCACCGAGCACGCCTGGTACCTGCGCGAGCTGTACGTGCGCAACAAGCTCATCCAGCCCGACGCGCTGACGCTGGCCGGCCAGCCCATCGACCTGCGCCGCGTCACGCAGCCGCTGTACGCCGTGGCCTGCGAGGACGACCACATCGTGCCCTGGCGCGAGGCCTTCCGCGTCAACCAGCACGTCAGCGGGCCCAAGCGCTTCACGCTCACCTCCAGCGGCCACATCCTGGGCATCGTGAACCCACCGGTGAACCCGCCCAAGCGCCGCTTCCGCAGCAGCGACATCGACGCCGGCGCCGCGCACGACGCCGAGGCCTGGAAGGCCGCGCAGGCCGAGCAGCCCGGCAGCTGGTGGCCCGACTGGCTGGCCTGGCTGGCGCCCAAGCTGGGCCCGCTGCGCGACGCACCGCCGCTGGCCAGCACCACGCTGCCGGTGCTGGCGCCCGCCCCGGGCACCTACGTGCTCGAGACCTGAAGACGGGCGGGCGGACCGTGGCCGGGCACAATCCCGGCCACCGTTCCGGAGCCCGCCGCGTGAACCCGCCCCGCCCCATCCCCAGCCCCTACGAAGACTTCATGCGCCACGTCGCCGAGCACGGCGTGGCCAAGGCCGACCGCACCGGCACCGGCACCACCAGCGTGTTCGGCCACCAGATGCGCTTCGACCTGCGCGAGGGCTTCCCGCTCATCACCACCAAGAAGGTGCACTGGAAGAGCGTGGCGCTGGAACTGCTGTGGTTCCTGCGCGGCGACAGCAACGTCAAGTGGCTGCAGGAACGCGGCGTGACGATCTGGAACGAGTGGGCACGGCCCGACGGCGACCTGGGCCCGGTCTATGGCGTGCAGTGGCGCAGCTGGCCCGTGCCGGGCGGTGGCCATGTCGACCAGATCGCCCAGGTGGTGCAGCAGCTCAAGACCAACCCCGACAGCCGCCGCATCATCGTCAGCGCCTGGAACGTGGCCGACCTGCCGCAGATGGCGCTGATGCCCTGCCATGCCTTCTTCCAGTTCTACGTCGCCGAAGGGCGGCTGAGCTGCCAGCTCTACCAGCGCAGCGCCGACATCTTCCTCGGCGTGCCCTTCAACATCGCCAGCTACGCGCTGCTGACCCACATGCTGGCGCAGCAGTGCGACCTGGCGGTGGGCGACTTCATCTGGACCGGCGGTGACTGCCACATCTACGACAACCACCGCGAACAGGTGGCCCTGCAGCTGACGCGCGAACCCCGCCCGCTGCCCACGCTGCTGATCAAGCGGCGGCCGGCGTCGATCTTCGACTACGCCTTCGATGACTTCGAGATCCTGGGCTACGACCCCCACCCCGCGATCAAGGCCCCGGTGGCGGTCTAGGCTTCGCGTCACCAACACCTTGTGACAGCTGGCCGCCGGCCAATCCGGACAATCGGCGCCGGGGGTGGCAGTTCATGCAGACGAGGCACGGCTGGGCGTGGATGGGTTCGTGGCTGGCAGCCGGTCTGCTTGCGCTGGGCGGTTGCGGCGGCGGGGGCGGCGGGACGTCGCCCAACCAGGCACCGGTGCCCGCGATCACGGCGCCTGCCGAGGGCAGCCTCTTCAGCGGCGGTCAGGCCCTCAACGTCAGTGTCTCGGCCACCGACCCCGAAGACGGTGCCCTGGCGGCGACGCGTCTGCTGTGGTGGGTGAACCTGCACCGCGACGGCCAGGTGCAGGCGCTGCAGGCGCAGACCGCCGGCGCCGGCGGCAGCCTCACGCTGCCCACGCGCGGCCTCAACGCCGCCACCGTCTTCTACCGCGTCCACACGCGCGCCACCGACAGTGCCGGCGTCAGCGCCGAGACCACGCGCGACCTGCAGCCGCGCCGCGCGCGCATCACGCTGGCCACCGTGCCGGCCGGCCTGTCGCTGGCGCTGGATGGCCAGACGGTGGCCGACGGCACCAGCACCAGCAGCATCGTCGGCGTGGAACGCGACATCGGCGCCGCCGACCAGGTGCAGGGCGGCCGCCGCTACCGCTTCACCGGCTGGAGCGATGGCGGCGCCGCCAGCCACGCCGTGGCGATGCCGGCCACCGACACCACCTACACGGCGAACTTCGCTGACATCGGGCCCGCCGGCAACGCGCTGCCCGCGGTCAGCCTGGCCGCACCGGCCACGGCCACGGTGGGCGTGGCCGCCACGCTGACGGCCAGCGCCACCGACAGCGACGGCAGCATCGTCCGCGTGGCCTTCTTCGACGACGGTGTGCTCATCGGCGAGGCCACCAGCGCGCCCTACACCCTGGCCTGGACCCCCACCACCGCCGGCAGCCACGCGATCAGCGCCGTGGCCACGGACGACGGCGGTGCCAGCGCGGGCAGCAACCCGGTCAACGTGGCGGTGAGCGGCCCGGCCGCCGACACGCAGCCCCCGGTGATCACCTTCACCGCACCGACGGCCTTCGCGGCCGGTCTCACCGGCACGCTGACCGTGACCGCCGATGCCCTCGACAACGTGGGCGTGACGACGGTGGAGTTCCAGATCGACGGCGTGCCCATCGGACCCGTGCTCACCGCACCGCCCTACCGGGTGAGCCTGGACACCACGGCCCACGCCAGCGGCCAGCATGTGCTGCGCGCGCGGGCGGGTGACCTCACCGGCAACGTCTCGGCCTGGGCGACGCTCACCGTGAGCTTCGGCGGCAACCGGACGCAACCCGCCGGCATCACGCGCGACGCCGGCTGGGTCACGGGTCTCTCGTCGGCCACGGCTTTCGCACAGGCGCGCGACGGGCGCCTGTTCGTGGCGCAGCAGGGCGGCGCGCTGCGCGTGGTGAAGGACGGTGCCCTGCTGCCCACGCCCTTCGTGAGCCTGGCCGTCAACGCCCTGGGTGAACGCGGGCTGCTGGGCGTGGCGCTGCACCCCAACTTCGCCAGCAACGGCTACGTCTACCTTTACTACACCACGGACCAGGGCGGCACGCACAACCGCATCAGCCGCTTCACGGCCGCCGGCGACGTGGCCGCGCCGGGCAGCGAACAGGTGCTGGTGGACCTGCCGCCGCTGTCCAGTGCCAGCAACCACAACGGCGGCGCGATGCACTTCGGCGTCGACGGCCTGCTCTATGTCGGCGTGGGCGAGAACGCCAATGCGGCGCTGGCCCAGGACCTCAGCAGCCCGATGGGCAAGCTGCTGCGCTTCAACGACGACGGCACGCCGTCCAGCGAGAATCCCTACTACGCCACGCAGAGCGGCCTGGCGCGCGCCATCTGGGCGCGCGGGCTTCGCAACCCCTTCACCTTCGCCGTGCGGCCCACCGACGGGCGCATCCACATCAACGACGTGGGCCAGGCCAGCTGGGAGGAGATCAACCTCGGCGTGGCCGGCGCCAACTATGGCTGGCCGGCCACGGAAGGACCCACCAGCGCCAGCGGCGTGACGGCCCCGCTGTTCAGCTACGGCCACAGCGCCGCCACGCCGGCAGGCAGCGGTCCGGGCGGCTTCTTCACCGGCGCGGCCATCGCCGGCGGCACCTTCTACCGCACGACAGGGCCGTTCCCGGCGCCGTGGAAGGGCCTGTACTTCTTTGCCGACTACATCAGCAGCTTCATCGGGGCGCTGGACTTCGAGAACGGCCATGCGGCCTACGCCTTCGGCAGCGTCAGCGGCAATGTCGTCGACCTGCTGGCCGCTGCCGACGGCTCGCTGCTGGTGCTGACGCGCAACGGCATCGTGCGCTTCAGCGTGCCCTGATGCGCCGGCCAGGGCCGCGCCACAATGCGCGGCCATGGCCGACACCGCCCGCCCCACGCTCGCCCTCATCGCCGCCGTGGCGCGCAACGGTGCCATCGGCAAGGGCAACGACCTGCTGCTGGTGGACGCCGTGGACCAGCGCCACTTCCGCGAGACGACGATGGGTTGCCCGGTGATCATGGGCCGGCGCACCTGGGAGTCGCTGCCGGCGCGCTTCAGGCCGCTGCCGGGGCGTCGCAACCTGGTGCTCAGCCGCGACCCGGCACTCGCGCTGGCGGGCGCCGAAGTGGCGGCCTCGCTGCCCGCGGCGCTGGCGCGATGCGTTGCCGCAGCGCGCGTGTTCGTCATCGGCGGTGCCGAGGTCTATGCCGCGGCGCTGCCGCTGGCCCAGGAACTGGTGTTGACGGAGATCGACGCCGACCTGGAGGGCGACACCTGGTTTCCCGTCTTCGACCGCGCGGCCTTTGACGTCACGGAAGAGCGCCGTGTCATCGGGGCCAGCGGCCTGCCGCTGCGCTTCGTGACCTACCGGCGTCGGGCCTGAGCCCCTGCGTGCGGACGGGCCTCAGCGGCTGCCGTCGATGACGCCTTCGCGCACCGCCCAGCGCACCAGCCCCGCGAAATCACCGACACCCAGCTTGGCCATCGCCCGGCTGCGGTAGGTGTCCACCGTCTTGGGCGAGAGGTTCAGGCGCTCGGCGATCTGCGCGCTGGTGTCGCCCAGCGCCACGCGCTCGACGATCTCGCGCTCGCGCGCCGAAAGCACCTCCGGCGCGGCTTCGCGAGCCGCCTGCAGCGCTTCGGCGAGTTCGCGCTGCAGGAAGGGCTCGCCGCGCGCCACGGCCGCCAAGGCCACCAGAAGCTGGTCGCGGCCGGCGTCCTTCAGGAGGTAGCCGTGGACGCCGCACTCCAGCGCCTGCGCCACCCGGCGCGGCTGGCCGTGCATGGTGAAGACCAGCACCCGGCAAGGATGGCTGCGCGCACGCAGCGCGGCCAGCAGGTCCAGCCCGGAGAGCCGGCCCAGATCCAGGTCCATCAGCACGATCTCGGGGTTTGCGGCCACGATGCCGGCGAGGGCACTCGTGGCGTCGCCGGCTTCACCCACGATCTCGTGACCCGCCGACTCGAGCATCGCGCGCAGTCCCTCGCGCACGATGGGGTGATCGTCGACCAGAAACAGTCGCGTCATGTGCGTTCCAGTTCTTCTGTTGTTTCGCTCCCAGGCCGCCTGCGCCGCGCACTGAACGCAAAGACCCTGTCGGGCATGTTAGCTCTCCGAGGGCAGGCCCGCGAGGCCTTTTGGCCGGGCCGTCCTTCGGGGCATCGGCAGGCCGCGAAGCCAACTTGAGCTGCGGGCTTTCCCTAGGCGCCGAGGGCTTCGATCCACGAATGCGGGAAAGCCCCGACAGCGCTTCCCAGGGGGTCCCCAGGCTGCGTCAGAAACGCGTAAGTGGACTCGCCGAGCCTGCTGTCATTCCGACGTAAGCCATGGCAGGTGCAGGTGCTGGTGCTGGTTTCCTCGATCAAACTCGTGGCCGAGATCGCGCTGATGGCGCTGCTTGGCCAATGGCTCCTGGGCTTGTTGGCGGGAGCCAAGCGCGACGGCAACCTCTTCTACCAGCTGCTGCAGGTGCTGACGCGTCCCTTCGTTCGCGTGGCCCGGTTCGTGGCGCCCCGCCAGGTGCTGGACCGCCATGTCCCGCTGGTGGCCTTCCTGCTGCTGGGCTTCGTCTGGCTGTTCACCACCATCGCGAAGATCAACATCTGCCTGCAGATCGGAGTGGCGCAATGCCGATGAACACCCCGCCGGCCGGCGTGCTGTGGTGGCTGCACAAGCTGCAGGCCATGGCCTGGCTGCTGGTGGGCCAGGACGCCCGCGCGCGGCGCATCTTCGACGCCATGCTCCAGCGCTGGCCCGGCGACGCCTATGCCCTGGCCAGCCGCGCGCACCTGGCGGCGCAGGCCGGCCAGCGCCCCGCCGCCGTCGCCGACCTGCAGGCCCTGCTGCAGGGCCACCCCCAGGCCGGCGCCTCGCACTGGTTCAACCTGGCCTTCCTGCTGGAGGAACTGGACCGCCTGGACGAAGCCGAGGCCGCCTTCCGCGAGGCCGTGGCGCAGGACCCGAAGCTCGACCGCGCCTGGTACGGCCTGGGCCTGACCCTGCTGCGCCTGGGCCGCCACGACGACGCGGTGGTGGCCTTGAAGAAAAACACCGAACTGCAGCCCATGAGCCCGTACGGCTGGGTGCAGCTGGCACGCGTTCACATGAAGCGGCACGACCCGCAGGCCGCGATGAAGGTGATACGCCACCTCAAGGGCTTCGAGCCCAAGGTGGCCGAGCAGTTGCAGCGCGAAACCGGGCTGCAGGTTTGATTCGAGAGAGCAAGCCACGAAGGAGCGGCCGCCATGGAGGGAGCATGAGGCCGGCCCCGGGGCCCGAGGTGTTTTCATCTACAAGGAGACAGCAGCAATGCAATTGACCGATCGGCACCGCCAGTACTGGTCCAAGAACCTGCGGATCACCGCAGTGCTTCTGGCCATCTGGTTCTTCGTCACCTTCGTCATGGGCTATTTCGCCCGCGACCTGAACTTCACTTTCTTCGGCTGGCCGTTCAGCTTCTGGGTCAGTGCCCAGGGTGCGCTGATCGTGTACTGCCTCATCATCTGGTTCTACGCCAACTACATGAACAAGCTGGACCAGGAACACGGCGTTGCCGAGGAGGAAGACTGACATGGCCGGCTTGAGCTTCGAACAAGGCAGCGGCGGCAGCGCCGCCGACAACAAGGCCTTCAAGGCCCAGTTGAACAAGGTCTACACCTGGTACACCGGGGGCTTCCTCGTCTTCATCATCATCCTGGCGATCCTGGAGCAGATGGGCCTGCCGCGGCAGTACATCGGCTTCATCTTCCTCATCGCCACGGTGCTGCTGTACGCCGGCATCGGCGTGATGAGCCGGACCACCGACGCCGCCGAGTACTACGTGGCCGGACGTCGGGTGCCCGCCATCTACAACGGCATGGCCACGGGCGCCGACTGGATGAGCGCGGCGTCCTTCATCGGCATGGCCGGCACGCTGTACCTCACGGGCTACGGCGGCCTGGCCTTCATCATGGGCTGGACCGGCGGCTACTGCCTGGTGGCGCTGTTCCTGGCACCGTACCTGCGCAAGTTCGGGCAGTTCACCATCCCCGACTTCCTGGGTGCGCGCTACGAAGGCAACCTGCCGCGCTTCCTGGGCATCGTGGCGGCGATCCTGTGCTCCTTCACCTACGTGGTGGCGCAGATCTATGGCGTGGGCCTGATCACGGCGCGGCTCACGGGCCTGGCCTTCGAGATCGGCATCTTCGTCGGCCTGGGCGGCATCCTGGTGTGCTCGTTCCTGGGCGGCATGCGCGCCGTCACCTGGACGCAGGTGGCGCAGTACATCATCCTGATCGTGGCCTACATGATCCCGGTGGTGTGGCTGAGCGTGAAGCAGACCAGCATCCCCGTCCCGCAGGCCGTGTACGGCTTCCAGCTGCAGAAGGTCACCGAGGCCGAGAAGCGCATCAAGGCCGACCCCAAGGAGCAGGAGGTCATCGCGATCTTCAAGCAGCGTGCCGACGACGCCGCTGCCAAGCTCAAGGACGTGCCCGCGGCGATGGCGGCCGACCAGGCTGCCGCGCAGAAGAAGGTCGACGACCTGAAGGCCGCCAACGGCAAGGCCGAGGACATCGCGGCCGCCGAGAAGGCCCTGGCCGCGCTGCCCAAGACCGAGGCCGACGCCAAGAAGGCCTACACCGCCGCCAAGACGGCCAACGAGGCGCGCGCCAAGCCGCTCGCCGGCATGCCGGCCCACGCGGCCGTGTTCGCCGGTGACCCGAACGGCGACGAGAAGGCGCAGAAGACCTTCAACGAGAGCCGCCGCAACTTCCTGGCGCTGGTGTTCTGCCTGATGGTGGGGACGGCCGCATTGCCGCACATCCTGATGCGCTACTACACCACCCCGTCGGTGAAGGAGGCCCGCGAGTCGGTGACCTGGAGCCTGTTCTTCATCTTCCTGCTTTACTTCACGGCGCCTTCGCTGGCCGTGCTGGTGAAGTACGAGGTGTTCAACGTGCTGGTGGGGACGCCGTTCGACAAGCTGCCGGCCTGGATTGCCAACTGGTCCAAGGTCGACCCGACGCTGCTGTCGGTGATCGACATCAACAAGGACGGCATCTTCCAGCTCGGCGAGATGCGCATCGGCGGCGACATCATCGTGCTGGCCACGCCCGAGATCGGCGGCCTGCCCTACGTCATCAGCGGCATGGTGGCCGCCGGTGGCCTGGCGGCGGCGCTGTCCACCGCGGACGGCCTGCTGCTGACCATCGCCAACGCGCTGTCGCACGACCTGTACTACAAGATGATCGACCCCAACGCGCCTACCGCGCGCCGCGTGGCCATCTCCAAGGCCCTGCTGCTGGTGGTGGCCCTGGCGGCGGCATACGTGGCGGCGCAGAAGCCGGCGGACATCCTGTTCCTGGTGTCCGCAGCCTTCTCGTTCGCGGCAGCGGCGTTCTTCCCGGCCCTGGTGCTGGGCGTGTTCTGGAAACGTGCCAACAAGTGGGGCGCTTCTCTGGGCATGGTCGCCGGCCTGGGCATCACCATGTACTACATGGTGACCACCCAGCCCTGGCTGCGCGGCATCTTCGGCGTCACCTCGCCGGTCGAACTCTGGTTCGGCATCCTGCCCATCAGCGCCGGCGTGTTCGGCGTGCCGCTGGGCTTCGCCGTGATCATCCTCGTCAGCCTGGTGACCGGCGCGCCCCGCCAGGACACGCAGGAACTGGTGGAGCATGTGCGCTACCCCGACCTGAAGCTGGGCAAGACCTGAACACGGGTTTGACCCGCATCACGGAGGCCGCCGCAAGGCGGCCTTTTTCATGGCTACGATCCCCCCATGAGCAGCAGCCCTTCCACCAGCCTGTTGTCCAACCTTGAAGCCGAGCTGGCGCGCCACCTGCCCTTCGCGCAGATGGACGGCGCGCACCGCCGGCGCTTCATTGCCGCGGCCCGGCAGGCCTACTTCGCGCCCGACGAGCAGGTGCTCTCGCCCGACGACGGGCCGGTGACGCAGCTGTTCTGGATCCGGCAAGGCGCCATCACCGGGCGCAAGGGCCTGGCCGAACTTTCGCAGGGCGCCTTCCAGTACGAGGCGGGCGACCTCTTCCCGGTGGGCGCCATGGTGGGCGCACGCCCGGTCACCGCCACCTACACCGCCAGCGTGGACACCTTCTGCCTGTGCGTGCCGGCGGCCGAGGTGCAGGCCCTGGCCGCCGAGAGTTCGGCGCTGGCCGACTTCCTGCAACGGCGCATGTTGCAGTTCCTGGACCTGTCGCGCCGTGCCGCGCAGTCGGCCTACAGCGCGCGCGCGCTGGCCGAGGTCTCGCTGGAGACGCCGCTGGCCCGCTTCGCGCGCAAGTCGCCCCTGACCTGCGCGCCGGACACGCCGCTGGCGCAGGCGCTGGGCCTCATGCACGAGCGGCGGGTGGGTTCCATGCTGGTGGTGGACGACGCGCAGGCGCCGCTGGGCATCCTCACGCGCTACGACATCCTCTCGCGCATCACCCTGCCCCAGGTGCCGCTGACGGCGCCGATCTCGCAGGTGATGAGTGCGCCGGTGCACAGCCTGGGCGTGGAGCGCAGCGCGCAGGACGCCGCCCTGCTGATGAGCCAGCACGGCGTTCGCCACGTGCCGGTCACGGAGGGCGGACGCGCGGTCAGCATCGTCTCCGAGCGCGACCTCTTCGCGATGCAGAAGCTCTCGCTCAAGCAGGTGAGCACCGCCGTGCGCGCGGCCCAGGACGTCGAGTCGCTGGCCGCCGCGGCCGCCGACGTCCGGCGCTTTGCACGCCATCTGCTGGGCCAGGGCGTGCACGCGCGCCAGACCACCGAACTCGTCAGCCACCTCAACGACGTGCTCACCGAGCACCTGGTCACGCTGCTGGCGCGGCAGCGCGGCATGGACCTGCAGCGCGCCTGCTGGCTGGCCTTCGGCAGCGAAGGCCGCGGCGAACAGACCATCGCCACCGACCAGGACAACGGCCTGATCTTCGATCCCGGCGAGGCTGACCTGGAAACCGAGCGCGCCCGCTGGCTGGCCTTCGCGCGCGAGGTCAACGAGGCGCTGGCGCGCTGCGGCTATCCGCTGTGCAAGGGCGGCGTGATGGCCAGCAACCCGGCCTGCTGCCTGACCGCCGACGAGTGGCGCGGACGCTTCGCCCACTGGATCGACCACGGCGCCCCGCAGGACCTGCTCAACGCCAGCATCTACTTCGACCTGCGCGGCCTCGTCGGCCGCACCGAATGGGTGGCGCCGCTGGCCACGTTCGTCGCCGAACGCGCGCGCGCCATGCCGCGCTTCCTGAAGCAGCTGGCCGACAACGCCCTGCGCCAGCGCGCGCCACTGAACTGGCTGGGCGCGGTCGAACCTTCCAGCAGCGTCAACGGCCGCGACATGCTGGATCTCAAGTTGAACGGCACGGCGCTCTTCGTCGACGCGGCGCGGCTGTTCGCCCTGGCCCACGGCATCACGGCCCTGGGCACGCGCCCGCGCTTCGAGGCCGTGGGCCAGGCACTGGACGTGAAGCCGGCCGAAAGCGAAGCCTGGGTCACGGGCTTCGAGTTCCTGCAGATGCTGCGGCTGTCGGTGCAACTCGACCAGGAAGGCCAGACCGCGGCCGAGAACCCCAACCTGATCGCGCTGGACTCCCTCAACGAGATCGACCGCCGCGTGCTGCGCGAGACCCTGCGCGTGGCGCGCCGCTTGCAGCAGCGCATGGCGCTGGACTACCAGCGATGAGCCTGCTGCAGCGCCTGTGGCCGGGCCTGGGGCCCGCGCCGGGCTCGCGCTGGGTGGTGCTGGACGTGGAGACCAGCGGCCTGGACGTGCGGCGCGACCGGCTGCTGTCCATCGCCGCGATCGCCGTGCAGGCCCTTGAGACGGGCGTGCAGGTGGTGCTGAACGACAGCTTCGAGGTGGTGCTGCGACAGCCGGAGGATGCGGCGGCGCCCGACAAGGCCAACATCCTGCTGCACGGCATCGGCGTGGGCGCGCAGCGCGCCGGCGTGCCGCCGGCGCAGGCCCTGGCCGACTTCCAGCGCTACACGAACGGCGCGCCGCTGCTGGGCTACCACGCCGCCTTCGACCGCGCCATGATCGACGGCGCCTGCCGCCAGCACCTGGGCCATGCGCTGCCGAATCCCTGGCTGGACCTGGCCGACCTCGCTCCCGTGCTCCACCCCAAGGTCAAGGCCCAGGCCCTGGACGACTGGCTGGCGCACTTCGGCATCCACTGCGCCGTGCGGCACCAGGCCGCGGCCGACACGCTGGCCACGGCGGAGTTGCTGCAGCGGCTGTGGCCGGCGCTGCGCGCGGCCTGCCGGACGCCGGACTTCCGCGCCGCGCTCAAGCTGGCGCGCCAACGCCGCTGGCTCAGCCCCTCGAACTGAGAACCCGTCGGACGGGAATGCCCGTAGCATCGGTCCGGTGGACGAGATCGCCAGCGCCATCGCAGCCCAGGGTTTCAAACGCTGGTACGAACGCCAGCTGGTGCGCTGCCACCTTCAGCTCCTGCTGCTGGTGCTGTGCCTGATGGGCCTGCTGGGCGCGCTGGAGGCTTTCGGCCAGGCCCGCCAGGAGGGCCGCCCCTGGTGGTTGATGGCGCTGTGCTTCGGACTGGCCGGGGTGCTGGGCATCGTGGCGTTGCGGCGCTACCTGTTCCTGCTGATGCGCGCCGAACACATCGCCAACCAGGCGCACTGCCCGGCCTGCAAGGCCTACGGGCGCTGGCGCCTGGAACTCGGCGGACCGGTGCCACCCTCCGCCGACGGGCCGGCGCCCCTGCAGGCCTGCTGCCGGGCCTGCCCGGCACGCTGGCCCATCCACTACTGAACGGCCGGCCT
>JAEUPH010000079.1 GCA_016790395.1 Rubrivivax sp.
GCGGCGCAAAAGCCTTGAACTTCAGGACGCTCGATCTGAACCTGCTACGCGTGCTGGACGCCGTGATGGCCGAGGGCAGCCTGACGCGTGCGGCGGCCGTGCTCTCGATGACGCAGCCGGCCGTCAGCCACGCCATGCGCCGGCTGCGGGAAGCACTGGGCGACGAGCTCTTCGTGCGCACCGCCCATGGCATGAAGCCCACGCCGGCGGCCGAAGCGCTGTGGCCCCAGGTCCGCGACGCGTTGGCCACGCTGCGCCAGGCGCTGTCGCCCGACGACTTCGACCCCCGGCGCGATGCCATGCAGCTGCGCCTGGCGATGGCCGATGCCACGGCGGCGCTGCTGGCGCCGGGTCTCGCCCAGAGCATCGAGAGCGCCGGCGCGGTGGTGAACCTGCGGGTGCTGCCGCTGACCACCCGCGACCCGCGCCGCCTGCTGGAGGCCGGCGAGGCCGACATGGCGGTGGGCTACTTCCCGGAAGTCCTGACGGCCATCCTGAACCAGGGGCCGGAGAACCCGCTGCGCCATGGGCGCCTGTACGAGAGCCGTTACGTCTGCGTGATGCGCCACGACCACCCGCTGGCCGGCGCGCCGCTGACGCTGGACGCCTACTGCGCCGCCCATCACCTGCTGGTCAGCTTCTCCGGCCGCCCTCATGGCCAGGTGGACTTCGTGCTCTCGCAGCTGGGCCGCAAGCGTCGCATCCTGCTCACGGTGAACCAGTTCTTCACCGCGGCCCGCGTGGTGGAGCGCACCGACCTGCTGACGGTGCTGCCCGAAGGCTTCATCGACGCCACCGGCGGCGCGGGGCTGATCAAGAAGGAGTTGCCGCTGACGCTGCAGCCGGTGAACGTGCAGATGTTGTGGCACCTGCGGCACGACGCCGCGCCGGCGCACCGCTGGCTGCGCCAACAGGTGCAGGCTGCGGCGGCCGCGGGCTACTGACCGTCCGTCACACCACGGCCGCGATGGCCGCCGCCGCACGCTCCACGTTGCCCGTGTTCAGCCCGGCCACGCACATGCGGCCCGAACGGATGAGGTAGACGCCGAACTCCTCGCGCAGCCGGTCCACCTGCGCGGCGCTCAGCCCGGTGTAGCTGAACATGCCGCGCTGGCTGAGGAAGTAGCCGAAGTCGCGCCCGGGCACCTTGGCCGAGAGCACGGCATGCAGGCTTCTGCGCATGGTGGCGATGCGCTCGCGCATGCCGGCCACGTCGGCCTCCCAGGCGGCACGCAGCGCGGGGTCGCCCAGCACGCGCGAGACGATGCCTGCGGCATGGATGGCCGGACTGGAGTAGTTCCGGCGCACCGTGGCCAGCAGCTGGCCGTCCACGAGGGCCGCTTCCTCGCGGCTGCTGCACACGACGCTCAGCGCACCGGCGCGTTCGCCGTACAGGCTCATGCTCTTGGAGAAGGAGTTCGCGACGAAGAAGCTCAGGCCCGCGGAGGCCAGTTCGCGCAATGCGAAGGCGTCTTCGGCGATGCCGTCGCCGTAACCCTGGTAGGCCAGGTCCAGGAAGGCCAGCAGCTGGCGCTCCTTCAGCACCGGTATCACGGCCTGCCACTGCGCCGGCGTGAGGTCCACGCCGGTGGGGTTGTGGCAGCAGGCGTGCAGCAGCACGATGCTGCCGGCCGGCAGCGTGGCCAGGCTCTGCAGCAGGGCGTCGAAGGCCAGGCCGCCGGTCGCTGCGTCGTAGTACGGGTAGGTGTTCACCGCCAGCCCCGCGCCTTCGAACATCGCGCGGTGGTTGTCCCAGGTGGGGTCGCTCACCCACACCGCGCTGCCGGGCAGCCAGCGCCTGAGGAAGTCGGCGCCCACGCGCAGGCCGCCGCTGGAGCCCACGGTCTGCAGCGTGACCACGCGCTGTTCGGCCAGCACCGGGTGGTCAGCGCCGAAGAGCAACTGCTGCACGGCCTTCCGCGCGGCGGGGTCGCCACCGATGGGCAGGTAGGGCTTGGCGGCGCCGGCTTCCAGCATCTGCGCCTCGGCGCGGCGCACGCAGTCCAGCACCGGGATGCGGCCGGCGTCGTCGAAGTAGATGCCGATGGAGAGATTGACCTTGTGCGGCCGCGGGTCCTTCTGGAAGGCCTCGTTGAGGCTCAGGATGGGGTCGCCGGCGTAGGCGTCCAGGTGGCTGAAGAAACTCATCCGAGGGCTTTCTCGATGTCGGCGCGCAGCGATTCGGGCGCGTCGTTGGGGGCGTAGCGCTTGATCACCTGGCCGTCGCGGCCGACGAGGAACTTGGTGAAGTTCCACTTGATCGCCTGCGTGCCCAGCAGACCGGGCTTCTCGCCCTTGAGCCACTGCCACAGCGGGTGGGCGTCGCTGCCGTTGACCTTCACCTTGGCCATCATCGGGAAGCTGACGCCGTAGTTCTTCTGGCAGAAGGCGCCGATCTCGTCGTTGCTGCCCGGGTCCTGGCCGCCGAACTCGTTGCTGGGGAAGCCCACGATCACGAGGCCGCGCTCGCGGTAGTCGTTCCAGAGCTTCTCCAGGCCGCCGAACTGCGGCGTGAAGCCGCAGGCGCTGGCGGTGTTGACGATCAGCATCACCTTGCCGCGCTGCGCGGAGAAGTTGGCCGGCTGGCCGGCGATGGAGACGGCGTCGAAGTCGTAGAGGCTGGTGGCCATGGCAGCGGGGGTTCGGGGCGGGGCGACGATGGTAGCGCCCTGTTTCGCGGGATGCCCGCCTGGGGGCGTTGACAGCGCGGCAGCGGCCCCGCACCATCGCCCGCTCGCCTCCTGCCGCCCTCTGCCCCGCGACGCCATGCCCTTCCAGGTCGCCTTCCTCGGTTTCAGCGACTTCGAGCGCAACACGCTCGCGAGCACCTTCCGGCTCGCGCTGAACCGCAGCCCGGCCTACGGGCAGGTCTACACCGTCACCGATGCCGACTATCTGGTGGTGGACGCCGACCACGCGCCCTCGGTGGCGCTGGTGTTGGCCACCGAGCGGCTGGACGAGACCGTCTTCGTCGGCGCCCAGGCCCCCGCCGGGAGTCGCGCCTGGATGATGCGGCCCATCGACACGTTGCAGATCATGCGCGAGCTCGATCGCCTGGTCGGCGGCCCGGTCGCCGAGGTGCCCGCCGCCCCGGTGGCTGCGCCGGAGGCCCCGCGCTCCAAGGTGGAACTGGCGGCCGAGCGCATGAGCGCCGCCGCCCCCCCGCCGCCGACGCCGCTGCGCACGGAGCCCCCGTTGTCGCTGACCAGCCAGGTGTGGCCGCCGATGCCCCGCGTCGCCGACCTGGCCCCGCCGGCGGCGCCCGTCGCGCCACCGCGCCCGCCGCAGCCTCTGCCCACGCCGCACGCGCTGATCGTCGACGACAGCGAGGTGGCGCGCCGTTTCCTGCAGAGCAAGCTCACGAAGTGGCGGCTCATCGTGGACCAGGCCGCCAGCAGCGCCGAGGCCCTGGAGAAGATGGCCGGGCGGGCGCCCGACCTCGTCTTCCTGGACGTCGAACTCGGCGCCGAGAGCGAGATGAACGGCCTCGAGCTGTGCCGCCACATCAAGCGCTCGCCCGAGTTCCTGCACGCTGCGGTGGTGATGGTGTCGGCGCACAGCAGCGAGATGGACCGCGTGCGCGGTTCGCTGGTCGGCTGTGACGCCTACCTGGCCAAGCCGCTGGACGAGGTGGAACTGCAGCGCGTGCTGATGCGCCAGGGCGTGAAGGCGCAGAAGGACGCCGGCGCCGGGGTCGGCACCACGCCGGCCTGATCAGTCGCGCCCGGCCAGCAGCGCCGCGCCGACGATCAGTGCGCCGCCCAGCGCCAGCGCGGGCGTGACGTGGCCGGCACCCAGCATCACGGCCGAGGCCGAGGCGAACAGCACCTCGGTGATCATCACCACCGCCGTGACGTTGGCGGGCAGCCTGGAAGCGCCGTACTGCAGCGCCAGGTTGCCGGCCAGGAAGGCGGCGCCCATGGCCAGCGCCCCCGCCACCCAGCCGAAGGCCGGCGCCGGTGGTGCCGGCACGGCCTGCCCCCCCAGCGACAGCGCCAGCGCGCCGGCGACGACGGCGCCGCCCAGGAACATGGCCAGCGCACGCGCTTCCTCGGGGCGGTGGGCCTCTCGGCGCAGCATCACGTTGTTCAGCGCGAAGGTGAAGCCGCCCAGCACGCCCAGCCACTCCGGCAGCGTGCGTGGCAGCGGCAGCCCGCCCTGCAGGCCCTCGGCGGGCCACAGCACCACGATGGCGCCGATCAGCGCCATGGCCACGCGCAGGCCGGCGCGCCGCGTCATCGCCTCGCCCAGCAGCCCGCGCGCCAGCAGCACGGCCCACAGCGGCATCAGGTAGAACAGCAGCACCACGCGCACTACGTCGCCCACCGTCACGCCCCAGTTGAAGCAGGCGTTGGTGGTGCCCGAGGCCACCACCAGCCACCACAGCGAGCGCGTGCGCGCCAAGGCCGCCCAGGCGCCCGGCCTCACGGCGCTGATGGCCACCACGGCCAGCAGGTAGATCAGCACCGTGGCCCACAGCGGGTGCAGGCCGGCGGCCTGCAGCTGGCGGAAGGGCCACCAGGACACGCCCCAGGTGAAGGCGTTCAGGGTGAGGGCCAGCGCCGGCAGCAGGCGCGACGCGACCGGCGCCATCACGCCCGACTCAATGCGTGTCGCTGCGCGCGATGGCGAGCAGGCGCTCGACCTCCTCGCGGCTGTGGATGCAGTTGTGCGCGTGCCAGCGGCGGATCAGCTCCATGACGCCCGCCACGACCAGGCCGAACACCGTGATGGCGGTGAAGGTGGACAGGCCCATCTTCGTCATGCCGGCGTAGAAAGCGCCCAGGCCCAGGATGCAGGCCTGCTCGTTGAAGTTCTGCACGGCGATGGAACGGCCAGCGCCCATGAGGTTGTGGCCGCGGTGCTGCAGCAGGGCGTTCATCGGCACCACCAGGTAGCCGCCGGCAGCACCCAGCAGCAGGAGGAAGGGGATGGCCACCCACAGCACGTTGACGAAGTTCAGCAGCACCGTCAGCAGCCCGAGCACGATGCCCAGCGGGATCACCTTCACCGCATGGTCCAGCCGCATGTACACCGAGGCCACCACCGCCCCCACCGCCGTGCCGACGGCGACGATGCCCTGCAGGTTGGTGGCCTGCGTGGTGGTGTAGTGCATGGCCACCGCGGCCCAGGCCAGCACCAGGTAGCGCAGGTTGCCGGCCACGCCCCAGAAGAGCGTCGTCGTGCCCAGAGAGATCTGGCCCAGCTTGTCGCTCCACAGGCGCGCGTTGCAGTGCGAGAAGTCGCGCACCAGTTCCACCAGGCCCGTCATCGGCTGCAGCGGGGCGCCGGTGCGCGGGATGAACAGGTTGAAGATGGCGGCCAGCACGTAGATGAAGACGATGACCGAGATCGCGGCCTCGGGGGCCGTGTCGATGGAGGTCTGCACCACCGGCAGGTCAAAACCCAGCAGCATCGGCGCCATGTGCGGCCCCACCAGCTGGCCTCCCAGCACGGCGCCGAGGATGATGGAGCCGATGGTCAGCCCTTCGATCCAGCCGTTGGCCTTGACCAGCTGCGACGCCGGCAGCAGTTCGGTGAGGATGCCGTACTTGGCTGGCGAGTACGCCGCTGCGCCCAGGCCGATGATGGCGTAGGACATCAGCGGGTGGCTGCCGAACAGCATCATCAGGCAGCCCACCACCTTGATGGTGTTGGAGACGAACATGACGCGGCCCTTGGGCACGCTGTCGGCGAAGGCGCCCACGAAGGGCGCCAGCACGACGTAGAACAGCGCGAACATGGGCACCAGCGCGGCGCGTTGCCACTCCGGGGCGCCCGAGGAGCGCAGCAACTCGACGGCGGCGATGAACACCGCGTTGTCAGCCAGCGAGCTGAAGAACTGCGCCGACATGATGGTCGAGAAACCTTTTTTCATCGTGTCGCGCGCGCCGGCGCCATCGACGTGCGTGGCGCCATGTCTCCGTCTCTTCAGGGCGCGCGGGTTATAGCATGGGCCCCCTGTCGGGCCGGAGGGCCCACCTCACGCAGGCCTGCACCGTGCCACGCCCCATCGAAGCGCTGATCCATCCCGAGGCCCTGGCCCACAACCTGGCCCGCGCCCGCGCCGCCGCGCCCGACGCGCAGCTGTGGGCCGTGGTCAAGGCCAATGCCTACGGCCACGGCATCGAGCGTGCGTTCCCGGGTTTGCGCAGCGCCGACGGCTTCGCGCTGCTGGACCTGGCGGAAGCCGAACGCCTGCGCGCGCTCGACTGGCGAGGCCCCATCCTGCTGCTGGAAGGCGTGTTCGATCCGCGCGACCTGGAGCTGTGCTCGCGACTGAACCTGTGGCACGTGGTGCACTGCACCGAGCAGATCGATTGGCTGGCCGCGCACAAGACGCAGCAGCCGCACCGCGTGTTCCTCAAGATGAACAGCGGCATGAGCCGCCTCGGCTTCACGCCGCAGGCTTTCCGCAGCGCCTGGGTGCGGCTGAACGCGCTGCCGCAGGTGGACGAGATCACGCTCGTCACGCACTTCTCCGACGCCGACGGCCCGCGCGGCATCGCGCACCAGGTGGCCACGTTCGAAGCGGCGTCGGCCGACCTGCCGGGCGAGCGATCGCTCTCCAACAGCGCCGCCATCCTGCGCCACGGCGTGAGGAGCGACTGGGTGCGCGCCGGCATCCTCAGCTACGGCAGCGCGCCCGATTTCCCCGAGCACGACATCCGGCACTGGAACCTGCAGCCGGCGATGACGCTGCGCAGCCGGCTCATCGCCACGCAGCAACTGCAGCCCGGCGACACCGTGGGCTACGGCAGCCGCTACACGGCCACGGCGCCGCAGCGCATCGGCATCGTGGCCTGCGGCTACGCCGACGGCTACCCGCGCCATGCCGGCCCCGACACGCCGGTGCTGGTGGACGGCGTGCGCACCGGCACCGTGGGCCGGGTGTCGATGGACATGCTGGCGGTGGACCTCACGCCCGTGCCCGCGGCCGGCGTCGGCAGCGAGGTGACGCTGTGGGGCAACGGCCCGCACGGCAGCCTGCTGGCCATCGACGACGTGGCCCACGCCGCCGGCACCATCGGCTACGAGCTGATGTGTGCCGTCGCTCCCCGCGTGCCGGTGAAATGAGGCCCCCAGGCTCGCTTTGCTCGCTGCCCCCCAAGGGGGCTCTTGCTGCGGCCCGGCAGAGCCGGATCCGCGCAAGGCCTTGATCCCGATGAAGCCGCCGCAGGTGACCGCTGACGAGGTCGAGTTCAGCGCCATCCGCGCCCAGGGCGCCGGCGGGCAGAACGTCAACAAGGTGTCGAACGCGGTGCACCTGCGCTTCGACGTCCGAGCGTCCTCGCTGCCCGAGGCGGTGAAGGCGCGGCTGCTGGCGTTGGCCGACCAGCGCATCACCGCCGAAGGCGTGGTGGTGATCAAGGCGCAAGACCACCGCAGCCGGGTGCGCAACCAGGACGACGCGCTGGCGCGGCTGCAGGCCATGGTGGACGAAGCCGCGCAGGTGCCCGTGCCGCGCCGCGCCACCCAACCCTCCTACGGCGCCAGGCAGCGCCGGTTGCAGGGCAAGGCGCAACGCAGCCAGGTGAAGGCCGGGCGGCGTTCGGTCTGCGAATAGGGCGCTGCATTTCGCGCCTCCGGGGTGCTGATTCGCGACGCGGCTTGCGGCCCGGTCGCTGCGCCATCGCGCCGCCAGGCCCCGGTGCCGAAGATGCAGGCCATCGCAACACACCGGAGCCTGCCATGCAGCACCGCCTGACCCTCGTCACCCTGTTCGTCGCCGCCGCGTCTGCCGCCTTCGTCGCCCGCGCGCAGACCTGCATCGAGGTCGTCGTGGAGAACGTCCGCCCGCAGCAGGGCTACCTGATGCTGGCGGCCTTCGCCAGGCCGGAAGATTTCGGCAAGAAGCCGGTGGCCAGCCTGCGCGTGCCGGCCGGCGAGGCCCGCATGAGCGTGCAGATGTGCGGGCTGTCCGGCAGCGAAGTGGCGCTGACGCTGTTCCAGGACGTCGACGGCGACGGCAAGATGTCGCGCAACCTCCTTGGCGTGCCCAGCGAACCCTGGGGGGCCTCAGGCAGCCCGGGCAGCTTCGGCCCGCAATGGGACACGACGCGCGTGGCGCTGGACGGCAAGGCCGTGCTGGTGAGGATGTCGCAGTGAGGCCGGCCATGCAACGCCGTCCCCTGCTGCAAGCCCTGGCCGGTCTGGCCGCGGGCGCCGCACTGCCGGCCGGGGCGCGCCCGGCGAGCGCCGAAGCCTTCGACGCCGCGGCCGCCTCTCAACCCCTGCTGACGCCGCTCAAGGGCGTCAGCGACGCCACCGGCGACCGCGACGCCCAGGCGCTGCTGCGGGGCCGCTGGCCCGCCGAACTGCGCGGGCGCTTTCACCGCAACGGACCGGCGCTCTTCGAACGTGCCGGCGAGCGCTACCACCACTGGTTCGACGGCGACGGCATGGTGCAGCAGTACACGCTGGACGGCACCCACGTGCGCCACCGCGGTCGACTGGTGCGCACCGCCAAACTCGCCGCCGAGCAGCGCGCAGGCCGCTTCCAGATGCAGACCCTGGGCACCTGGATCGAGGGTGCGCCGCCGGTCACCGGCCCGGACTCGATGAACACCGCCAACACCAACGCGCTGGAACACGGGGGCCGGCTGCTGGCGATGTGGGAAGGCGGCTCGGCCATCGCCATGGACCCCACCGACCTGTCCACGCGCGGCCCCGTCACCTGGGGCGCAGGCCTGCAGCAGTTGCCCTTCTCGGCTCACCCCAAGGTCGGGCCCGACGGCCACCTGTGGAACATCGGGACCCAGGGCGACAAGCTGATCGTCTGGCACATCGGCCCCGACGGCCACCTGCTGCGCGTGCAGGTGGGCGGGCTGCCCTTCGCCGGCGGCATGGTGCACGACATGGCCATCACCGAGCGACACCTGGTGGTGCCGCTGCCGCCGGTGCGCCTGAACTTCGGCCGACCGGTGGACGGCGGACCGCGCCGCTTCGCGCTGGTGCCTGGCGAGCCGCTGCGCGTGCTGGTGATGGAGAAGGCCGACATCACGAAGCGCCGTGTCTTCGAGCTGCCGGCCGAGATGGTGTTCCATGTCGGCAACGCGCACGACACGACCGAGGGCGTGGCGCTGAGCTGGGTGGGTGCGCCGGACGCCTGGTTCCTGGACCGCGGCGCGGTGGACCTGCTGGCCGGCCGGCCCACCGCCGACCCCGGCGCCGTGCACCTTCGCATCGGCCGCTTCGACCTGGCCCGCGGGCGCGTGCAGGTGGATGCGCATGCCGGCGAGGTGGAGTTTCCGCGTGTGCACCCGGCCCGCGTGGGGCAGCGCGCCCGCTTCCTCGCGCTGGGCGCGGCCTGGCCGGCGCATGCCGCGCGCTCGAAGCTGCCGCTGCTGCACGGCGTGCAGCTCTTCGACACCGAGACCGGCCGCGTGCGCCGCTTCGACTACGGCGAGCAGGCTATCGCCGAAGAGCACGTCATCGTGCCCAAGCCGGGCACGAGCGGCGAACTCGACGCCTGGCTGCTGGGCACCACCTTCGACGCGCGCCGCCAGGCCACGGTGCTCAACCTTCTGGACGCTGCGCACCTGGAAGACGGGCCCGTCGCGCAGGCGGTGCTGCCCTATGCGCTGCCGCTGGGTTTCCACGGCAACTTCCAGGCCGGCTGAAGCGGCGGCCACAATCGTCGGATGGCCACGCTGAAGACGATCTACACCTGCCGCGATTGCGGCGGCACCAACCCCAAGTGGCTGGGCCAGTGCCCGCACTGCAAGGCCTGGAACACGCTGGACGAGACGGTGCCCGAGCCCACGGGCGCCGGCGCCGGTTCGCGCAACCACCGCTTCCAGGCGCTGGCCAAGAGCCAGCCGGTGGCCACGCTGAGCGAGATCGAGGCCGCCGACGTGGCGCGCACGCCGACCGGCCAGGAAGAGCTGGACCGCGTGCTCGGCGGCGGCATCGTCGAAGGCGCCGTGGTGCTGATCGGCGGCGACCCCGGCATCGGCAAGAGCACGCTGCTGCTGCAGGCGGTGGACGCACTCTCCACGCAGATGAAGGTGCTGTACGTGACGGGCGAAGAGAGTGGCGCGCAGATCGCGCTGCGTGCGAAGCGCCTGGGCCTGCCGGGCGTGCAGGTGCGCGTGCTGGCCGAGATCCACCTGGAGAAGATCCTTGCCACGCTGGACACCGAGGACCCGGCCTTCGTCGTCGTCGACTCCATCCAGACGCTGTACTCCGAGCAGCTGACCAGCGCTCCCGGCAGCGTGGCCCAGGTGCGCGAATGCGCGGCGCAGCTCACGCGCGTGGCCAAGACACGCGGCTGCACCGTGGTGCTGGTCGGCCACGTCACCAAGGAAGGCGCGCTGGCCGGGCCGCGCGTGCTGGAGCACATCGTCGACACCGTGCTGTACTTCGAAGGCGACACGCATTCCAGCTTCCGCCTCGTGCGCGCCATCAAGAACCGCTTCGGCGCGGTGAACGAGATCGGCGTCTTCGCGATGACCGAGCGCGGCCTGAAGGGCGTGAGCAACCCGAGCGCCATCTTCCTGTCCACGCACGGCGAGCCCGTGCCCGGCAGCTGCGTGCTGGTGACGCTGGAAGGCACCCGGCCGCTCTTGGTGGAGGTCCAGGCGCTGGTGGACAGCGGCGGCCCCAGCCCGCGGCGTCTCTCCGTGGGCCTGGACCGCGACCGCCTGGCCATGCTGCTGGCGGTGCTGCACCGGCATGCCGGCGTGTCGTGCATGGACCAGGACGTGTTCGTCAATGCCGTCGGCGGCGTGCGCATCGGCGAGCCGGCAGCGGACCTTGCGGTGCTGCTGGCCATCCAGGGCAGCCTGCGTGCCAAGGCCCTGCCGCGCGGCTTCATCGCCTTCGGCGAGGTGGGCCTGGCCGGTGAGGTGCGCCCGGCGCCGCGCGGGCAGGAAAGGCTGAAGGAAGCGGCCAAGCTGGGCTTCAGCGTGGCCGTGGTGCCGAAGGCGAACGCGCCGAAGAAGCCGATCGAAGGGCTCGTGGTGCACGCGGTGGAGCGCATCGAGCAGGCCATGGACGTGGTGCGCGGACTCTGAAACACCTCTCGTGCCGGCAGGGGACGCCGGCACGGCGCCGCGCTGCCTACGCTGGCACCCATGAACAAGCTTGCCCTGCTGGCCGCCCTGGCCCTCGCGCTGCCGCTGGCCCAGGCCCGCGACGGCCTCACCATCAACGGTCGCGCGCTGGACGAAGCGCAGCGCCACGCGCTCGTGGAGCTCGAGCAGCGCATCGGCGCCGTGGCGCCGGGCGACTACTGGTACGACGTGTTCACCGGCGCGGCCGGCCGTTGGGGAGGGCCGGCGGCCGTGTTCCTGCCGCCCGGCCTGCCGCTGGCCGGGCCGCTGCCGGCCGAAGCCTCGGGCGGTGGTTCCGGCCGGCTGACG
>JAEUPH010000100.1 GCA_016790395.1 Rubrivivax sp.
ACCTGCTCGCCGGCCTTGGCGCGCTTCTTCATGATCGCGAACATCAGTTCCTGCTTGCGCAGGCGCTGCACGTTCTCGATCTCCAGCGCCTCGCCCATCGCGATGAGTTCGGAGACGTGCTGGGCCTTCAGTTCGGACAGATGCATGGGAAAGCACCCTCGGGGGCGGTGCGTGCGTGCAAGGGCACCGGAGGTGGTGCGGGC
The DNA here is from genome assembly GCA_016790395.1 of Rubrivivax sp. Taxonomy (GTDB): domain Bacteria; phylum Pseudomonadota; class Gammaproteobacteria; order Burkholderiales; family Burkholderiaceae_C; genus Rubrivivax. Next base: position 204 of record JAEUPH010000100.1, read on the forward strand.
AACGAACGCGGGTGGTTTGGGCGCCGGAACTGCGGGTTGGCCGGTCTTCTCCGCGACGGGAGGGCCGGCGGGGTGCCGGCAGGCGCTGCGCAGTGGCGTTTCAGCCGCTCGACCCGGATAGGGCCGAGCGCTGATAGAGATTATAGATGACCGTCGAGGAACGCGGTGAGCTGCGCCTTGGACATCGCACCCACCTTGGTGGCAGCGATCTGGCCACCCTTGAACAGCATCAGCGTCGGGATGCCGCGGATGCCGAACTTGGCCGGCACCTCGGTGTTCTTGTCGACGTCCATCTTGGCGACCTGCACACGGCCGGCGTAGTCCTTGGAGACGTCCTCCAGGATGGGCGCGATCATCTTGCAGGGGCCGCACCACTCCGCCCAGTAGTCGACGAGGACGGGCTTGTCCGATTGCAGCACGTCGGTGCTGAACGAGTCGTCGGTGATGTGCTTGATCAGTTCGCTGCTCATGAGGGGGAAGTCTCCGGTGACCCGCCGCCCCGGCGGGGCGGGAAGGCGCGGGCCGGGGTGGCCGCACCCGACCGGACGGGCACAATGAATTCTGGCACACCGGTCCTGGCCGGGTGCCGCGAGGGCCTTGCATTTCTCCCGATGGCGACGATAGCGACGATCGATCTCGAAGGCCCCTGGCAGCAGGCCGGCCTGTGGTCGCGCTTGGGCGCACAGGTGACGGGCTGGCTCTCGCAGCAGGGGCTGTCGCCCCGCGATGCGGTGCTGCTGCTGCCCTTCGCGGCGTTGCTGGCACCGGCGCGCGCCGCGCTGGCGCAGGCCGGGGGCTGGCAGCCGCGCGTCGAGACGCCCCTGACGCTGGCGGCGACGCTGGGCCCGCCCCCACCCGTGGCTGCTGGCGCCTGCCGGGGTGACGCCGTGGGCGACCGCCTGGCCGCCGCAGCCCTGCTGAGCCGCCAGCCCTGGGGTGCGGCCTGGGAGCGGCGCGATCCCGCAGGCCATGCCGCCCTGGTGGCGCTTCTGGTCGATGCTGCACAGACCCTGCGCGAAGCCGCGCTGGCCCGCGCACCTCAGAGCCGCGAAGCGTTCTGGCAGGCCGCACGCGAGGCCCTGGGCGGGGGCGCCGGACCGGCCGAGACCGAAGGGCTGCTGTTGCGCCTGGCGCTGGACTGGGCGGTCGATAGCGCCACGGCGCCGACCGACCGACTCTTCGAACTGCGACCCGCCGCTTGGGTGGCTGTGCAGATCGGCGGCCCCGATGCACTGGCCGAGGGCCTGCTGGGCCATGCCGGCACGCCCTCGCTGCGGCTGCTGGCCGACCCGGACCCGGACCAGCCGTTTGTGCGGCCGGCCGGCCGTGGCGGCGGCCTGGAGCGCTTTGTGTGCGACGACCTCGAGTCCGAGGCCCATGCAGCGGCCTCGGCGGTCATCAGCGCCATCGGCGCCGGGCGCACGCCCGTAGGCCTTGTGGCGCTGGACCGTGGCCTGTTGCGCCGCGTGCGTGCGCTGCTGGAGCGCCAGGGCCTGCCACTGCACGACGAGACCGGCTGGCTGCTGGCCACCACCGCCGCCGCCACACGCGTCGTGGCCGTGCTCCGTGCGGCGCTGCCTGACGCCGGCCCCGACGCGCGGCTGGACTGGCTCAAGACCTGGCCCCTGGCGCCCGCTGCGGCTCGCGATGCGCTGGAGGTGCTCTGGCGCGGGCGCCGCCACGTGGCGCAGGCCGATGCCGCCGAGCAGCTCTGGGTCGAGGCCCAGGGGCATCTCTCACCGCTGCGCGTCACGGGTCACATGCCGCTGTCCGACTGGCTCGACACGCTGCAGGGCGTGCTGGCGCGCGACGGCAGCTTCGACGCCCTGGCCGCCGATCCGGCGGGCCAGCAGGTACTGGCCGCGTTGGGCCTGGACGGGCGGGCGGCTTGGCGCGCTGTCGCGGCCGGGCGGCGGCTGGACCTGCCGGGTTTCGTCGCCTGGGTCGAAGCGACCCTGGAAGCCGCGCCTTTCCTGCCGCCGGCCGAGCCTGGCGCACCGGTGGTGCTGACGCCACTGGCGCGCGCCTTCGGACGCGGCTTCGGGCAGGTGGTGCTGCCCGGCGCCGACGCGCGCCACCTGGGCGGCGCCGAGGCCGCGCCTTCGCTCATCGGGCCGGCACTGGCGCAGCGACTGGGCCTGGAGCACGCGGCCGTGCGCCGCCTGCGCCAGCGCCTGGCACTGGCCCAGGTGCTGCGCTGCGAACACGTCACGCTGCTGCGGCGACGCCAGGATGCCGACGAACCCCTGGCCGAGAGCCCCGACGTCGAGTGGCTGTTGATTGAACGTGCCCGCCTCGGCCTGCCCGGCCTGCCGGCCCGGCCGGCTTCGCCCGTCCTGGAGGCACGCGCTGCCGTCAGCCCGCGGCTGCCTGCCCCCGCCGCCGCGAACGCGCTGCCCGCCACGCTGAGCGCGACTCAGCTGCAGGCGCTGCGCGACTGCCCCTACCGCTTCTTCGCCCGGGCAGTGCTGCGCCTGGCCGAAGACGACGAACTCGACGTGGCGCTGGCCAAGCGCGACTACGGAGAGTGGCTGCACGAGGTGCTGCACCGCTTTCACCGCGACCGCGCCGCGGCGGCGCCGCTGCTGGCGCAGCTGCAGGCGGCCGCAGACGCCGTCACGCAGGCGCGCGGCATCGACGCCGCCGAACTGCTGCCCTTCCGGGCCAGCTTCGAGCGTTTCGCGCCGGCCTATGCGGCCTGGGTGGCTGCCCGCGATGCCGAGGGCTGGCGCTGGCAATCCGGTGAAACCGACCACCGCCTCGCGCCCGAGGCCCTGGGCGGCCTGGTGCTGCGCGGACGCCTGGACCGGCTGGACGAGGCCGACGGGGGCCGCCGCCAGATCATCGACTACAAGACCAGCGCCGCGCAGTCGCTGAAGTCCAAGGTCAAGGCGCCCTTGGACGACGTGCAGCTGGCCTTCTACGGCGCACTGCTGGGCGCGGACGAATCCCTGGAGGCGGCCTACCTGGCCATCGACGGCGCCGACGCGCCCGAGCTCATCGCGCAGGCGGGCGTTGCCGCCGACGCCCAGGCCCTGCTGCAAGGCCTGGCCGGCGAGTGGCAGCGGCTGCAGGCCGGCGCCGGGCTGCCGGCGCTCGGCGAAGGCGCGGTGTGCGAGACCTGCGAAGCGCGCGGCTTGTGCCGACGCGACCACTGGGCATGAACACGACGCCCGCCTACCGCATCGACGGCCAGCGCGCCGCCGCCGACGCCTTCTACGCGGCCGCCTGCGACCCGCGCCGCAGCGTGGTGGTGGAAGCCTGCGCCGGTGCCGGCAAGACCTGGATGCTGGTGTCACGCATCCTGCGCGCGCTGCTGGACGGTGCCGAACCCCAGCAGATCCTGGCCATCACCTTCACGCGCAAGGCCGCCGGCGAGATGCGCGAGCGCCTGGACGACTGGCTGGCCGCGCATGCCGCCCACGCCTGCGACGAGGCCACGCGCATCGCGGCGCTGCGCCAGCGGGGCCTGTCGGCCGCCGAGGCGGTGCGCCTGGCCCCGGCGCTGGGCGGGCTGCACGAGAGGCTCCTGAAGTCGGGTCGCGCCGTGGAGGTGCGCACCTTCCACGCCTGGTTCACGCAGCTGCTGTCGCATGCACCGCTGTCGTTGGTGTCCACGCTGGGCCTGCCGCTTCAGCATGAACTGGTGGAAGACGATGCGGTGCTGCACGACGCCTTGCTGCGGCGCTTCCACCGTGCCGTGCAGCGCGATGACGGGCTTCGCGACACCTACATGGCCCTGGTGCGCCGGCACGGCCGCAGCGCGGTGGCGGAGTGGCTGGACCAGGCGCGCCGGCGCGGCGCCGAGATCCAGCGCGCGGATGCCGCCGGCCACGCTGCCGACGCCGTGCCTTCGGCCGCCGCGATGTGGCCGGTCTGCCAGGGGCTGGCGGACCCCGCCGAACTGCTGCGTCGCCAGCCGCTGGCCGCCGACCTGGACCTGCTCGCGCGCGAGATGGGGCAGCAGACCACCGCCACCCCGCAGAAGGCGGCCGGGCAGCTGCGCGATGCGCTTTCGTACGCCGACGCGCTGGCCGCTTTCGAGGGCGTCTGGGCCGCGCTCTTCACCCGGCAAGGCGAGCCGCGCAAGAAGCTGGGTGACACGGCGCTGCAGCAGTCGGTGGTCGAGACGCTGCAGGGCATCGCCCACATGCGACGGCAGCAGCAGGCGCACGACGACCACGTCGCGCTGCTGCGTCTGGTGCGCGTGCTGCTGCTCGAGTACGCCAGGCTCAAGCGCGGCCGCGGGCTGGTGGACATGGCCGACCTGGAGCGCGCGGCCGAGGCCCTGCTCGGTGACAGCACCGTCGCCGGCTGGGTGCAGGAACGGCTGGACCAGCGTGTGCGGCACGTGCTCATCGACGAGTTCCAGGACACCAGCCCGCTGCAATGGCAGGCGCTGCAGGGCTGGCTGTCGTCCTACGCCGGCGCGGGCGGCGGGGCCAGCGGGCAGCAGCCGCCTGCGGTCTTCATCGTCGGCGATCCCAAGCAGAGCATCTACCGGTTCCGCAATGCCGAGCCGCGCGTCTTCGTGGCCGCGCGCGAGTTCGTCGTGCAGGCTCTGGAAGGCCAGGCCCTGGCCTGCGACCACACGCGTCGCAACGCGCCGGAGGTCATCGCGGCGCTGAACGCCGTGTTCGCCGAGGCGCAGTTCACCAACGGCTGGGGACCCTTCCGCGCCCACACCACCGGCGCCGATGGGGCGGGCGCCGTGTGCCGCCTGCCGGGCGTGCCCCACGTGAAGACCGTTCCGGGCGGGGCTGGCGAAGGATGGCGCGACTCGCTCACCCAGCCGCGGCGCGAGCCCGAGGCCCAGCGGCGTGCCGAAGAAGCGGCGCAACTGGCCGCGGCCGTCGCCGAACTGCTCCACACGCAGGGATACCAGCCTGCCGAAGTGATGGTGCTGGCGCGCAAGCGCGCCATGCTCGCCGCCGTTGCCGACGCGCTGGCGGCCCGGGCCGTGCCGCACGTGGTGGCTGAACCGCTGCACCTGCACGAGTCGCCCGAGGCGCTGGACCTGGTGGCGCTGCTGGACGCGCTGGCCTCGCCGGCGCATGACATGGCCTTCGCCCGCGCGCTGAAGAGCCCGCTGTTCGGCGCGTCCGACGAGGATCTGCTCTGGCTGGCCGGCATCGCCCGCGGCCGGCCCTGGCTGCGCGCGCTGCGGGCCGCCGAGGCCGTGCCTTCGGCCGCGCTGGCGCGTGCCCAGGGCCTGCTGGCGGGCTGGCACCCCGCGGTCCAGGTGCTGCCGCCGCACGACCTGCTGGACCGCATCGTCCACGAGGGTGACTTGCGCGGTCGCCTCGCCGCCGCCGTGCCGGCGGACCGCCGCGCCGCGGCGCTGGGCGCGCTCGATGCCCTTCTGTCGGCCACCCTGGAACACCGGGGGGCGCGGCTGATGAGCGTCTACACCTTCGTCCGCGAGCTGCGTGCCGGGCGCGTGGCGGCGGCCGCCGCGGCGCCGCCGGACGCCGTGCGCCTGCTCACCGTGCACGGCGCCAAGGGGCTGGAGGCGCGCGCCGTGCTCATCGCCGACTGCGACCCGGTGCCGCGGAACCCGGCGCGCCACACGGTGCTGGTGGACTGGCCGGTGGACAGCGTGGCGCCGCGCCGCGTCGCCTTCGTGAAGAGCCTGGACGCGCCACCGCCTTCGCTGCTGGACCTGGTGGAAGAGGAAGCGGCGGCGGCGGCGCGCGAGGAGCTCAACGGCCTGTACGTGGCGATGACGCGGGCGCGCGAAAGGCTGGTCTTCAGCCGTACCGAGCCGCACCGCCGCAGCGGGCCTCCCAGCTGGTGGCTGCGCGTGGAGAGCCGGGCGGCCCTCTGGGAGCCGCGCCCGCCGCCGAGCCTGCCTGCCGAGGCCCGGACGGTGCAGGTGCCGATCCTGCCGGTGGTTCAGGCGCCCGGGCCCGGCGCGCTGCCGGATGGCCCGCGCGACACCGCGGCGGCGCGCCTGGGGCAGACCGTGCACCGGCTGCTGGAGTGGGCCGGCCGCCCCGGCGCGCCGCTGCCGCTGGACGCGCTGCCGGCCGCTGCCGAAGCCGCCGCGCAGGCCTTCGGGCTGGCGGCGGCCGAGGCGCCGCGCGCCGCCGAGGTGGCGCGCACGGTGCTGACCAGCGCGGCCGTTGCGCCCTTCTTCCGCGGCGAGGCCTTGCGCTGGGCCGGCAACGAGGTGCCGGTGGCCGAGGGCGGCGAGGTGCTGCGCATCGACCGCCTGGTGCTGCTGGCCGGCGGCGGCGACGGCCCCGACACCTGGTGGGTGCTGGACTACAAGCTGCAGACCGGGGCCGTGTCGCTGCCGCTGCATGCCGCGCAGCTGGCGCGCTATGTCGCGGCGGTGCAGGCCCTGCAGCCGGGTGACCGGGTGCGGGCCGCCATCGTCACCGGCAGCGGGCAGCTGCTGCCGCTGTAGCGACGCGCGCCGCCGGGCCCGCACGGTCGGCGGCCGGCGAACTGCGGCGCGAACCCGGCCTTGTTCGGGCCTTCGGGAAGCCCCTGCAGGCTTTTCAATCGAGTCTCCATGCCCGCGCCGTCACCTGACACGTCCACCGCACCCCGCGCCCAGGCGGTGCGCTGGTTCGGCCGTCTGCAGCTGCTGCGGCTGCTGGGCAAGAGTTCGCGCACCATGGCCTGGCGGGTCGTCGACCCGCGCAGCGGCCAGGAGCTGATGCTGGTGATCCCGCGCACCCAGCCCGCCGATGCCGCAGCGCTGGAGCGCTGGCAACAGGGCGTGCGCCAGGCCGCGCGGCTGAACCACCCCCAGCTGGCCGCGGTGGTGGACATCGGCGTGCAGGACGGCTGGCCCTACGTGGCCTACGACCCGCGCGACGACGCCACCGTCACCGAGCGCCTGCCGCGTGTCGGCCTGCCGCCGCTGGAGGCCGCCGGCTGGGCCACGCAGGCCCTGCAGGGCCTGGCCTATGCCCACGAAGCCGGCGTCGGCCACCACGACCTGCAACCCTTCCTGATGTTGGTCAGCGACAGCGGCCAGCTGCGCGTGGCCGGCCTGGCCGTGGCCGCCGAGATGGCGCAGGCCCAGGCCGGCGCCGATGGCGCACGACCCGGCGCCACCACCGAGACCGGCGCGCTGCGCCGCCAGCGGGCCGATGCCGAACGCGACGTGCTGGCCTGCGGGATGCTGATGCACCTGCTGCTGACCGGGCAGCCCGCCCTGGAGGAGCCCGATGTCGGCCGCGCGCTGCTGCGCCTGCCGCCGGCGGGCCGGGACATCGTCCGGCTGCCCTTCACCACGGCCCAGCCTGTGCCCGAGCCGCTGCGCGCCATCGTCAACCGCGCCACCGACCGCCAGGAGCGCCAGCGCTACCGCAACGCGCGCACGCTGCTGCGCGCGCTGGAGGGCTGGCTGCGCACCGAGAGCGGCGCCGGCGGTGGCCCGCTGGCCCTGCTGGCCGACAAGCTGCGCACCGCCGGCGTGCTGCCCTCGTCGCCCGGCGCGGCGGCGCGCGTGGCGCGGCTGGCCATGATGGAACGCGAGCGCACCATCGAACTGGCCGAGGTGGTGCTGGAAGACATGGCGCTGTCCTTTGAGCTGCTGCGGCTGGTGAATTCGGCCCAGGTGCGCGGCACGCAGATCTCGGGCAACGGCCCCGTGCTGACGGTGCGGCGCGCCATCGCCATGCTGGGCATGGAGGGCGTGCGCCGCGCCGCGCTCGCACTGCGCCCCTGGCCGGGGCCTCTGTCCGAGACCGGCGCGGCCGAGCTGGAACGCCTGATCGAGCGCTGCCAGCGTGCCGGGCGCACGGCGCTGGCGTTGCGTCCCGCCGGCTACGAGGCCGAGGTGGTCTACCTCATCACCCTCATGCAGAACATCGGCCGGCTGGTGGTGACCTACCACTTCCCCGAAGAGACGGCGCAGATCCGCCGCCTCATGCAGCCCGCGCCGCCTGTCCGGGAAGGCGACCCGGAGGAACCCGGCATGGACGAGGCCAGCGCCGCGTTTGCCGTGCTGGGCGCGGACATCGAGGCCATCGGCGCTGCCGTGGCGCGGCACTGGGGGCTGGACGACGCCGTGCTGCACCTGGTGCGCCGGTTGCCCGTGGCCACGCCCGTGCGGCACCCGGAGACCGACGACGAACTGCTGCGCACGCTGGCCAGCTGTGCCAACGAGGCCGTCGACGCCATCGTGCAGCCCGCCGCGCGCGTGGTGCCGGCGCTGCAGCGTGTGGTGTCGCGATACGGCCGCCAGTTCGACTTCAGCCTCAAGGAGCTGCAGGCTGCGCTGCAGGGCCAGCTGGCCGGCCCCGTGGGCTCGGCGCCGACCATGCCGGCGCCGCTGGACGAGGTCCCGGCCGCGCCCTCGCGCGCGGCGCTCTGAGTGACGTCTGCCCCCATGAGCACCGCCGTCGCCGGCCGCCTGGCCCGATTCGAGCTCCAGCGCGTCCTCGGCCGCGGCGCCCAGGCGCAGGTGTGGCTGGCCCACGACCCGCGGCTGGACCGCGAGGTGGCGGTCAAGGTCATGAACCCCGGCGCCGACGCCATCTCCGTCAGCCAATGGCTGCACGAGGCGCGCGCCTGCAGCCGGCTCACGCACCCCAATGTCGTGCCCGTGTTCGAGGCCGACGAGCACGAAGGCCAGCCCTACCTGGTGTTCGAGTTCGTCGACGGGCCCACGCTGGCACAGGCGCGCAAGGGCGGCAAGCCCATGCCGGCGCGCGAGGCCGTGGCCGTGGTGATGGGCATCCTGGACGCGCTGGCTGCCGCGCACGAGCTGGGCATCGTGCACCGCGACCTCAAGCCGTCCAACATCCTGATGGGCCGCGACGGCCGCCCGCGCGTGATGGACTTCGGCATCGCCGCGCGCGTGGCGCAGCGAGGGCATCATCACGACGGCCTGGTGGTCGGCACGCCGGGCTACATCTCGCCCGAGGCGGCACGCGGCGAGGCGCCGCTGCCGGCCATGGACGTCTTCGCCGCCGGCGCCATGCTGGGCGAACTGCTGGCCGGCGAGCCCCTGCTGCGCGAGAGCGACCCCTACCGCGCCGTGGAGCGCGTGCAGCGCGAGGACCTGGCGCTGCCGCCGCACGTGAAGGCCGACGCCACGCTGCGCGGCATCGTCAAGCGCGCCCTCTCGCGCGACCTGGGCACGCGCTACGACAGTGCGCGCGCCATGCACACGGCGCTCGAGGCCTGGCTGAACCCGAGCGACGCCGCCGCGCCCGAGGCCGGCAGCAGCCACGCGACGCTGGAGTTCCTGCTGCGTCGCATGCGGCACCGCACCGACTTCCCGGCGCTGTCGGCCTCCATCGTGCGCATCCAGAAGGTGGCGGTGTCGGAGACGGAGAGCATCGCCTCGCTGTCGGAGGAAATCCTCAAGGACGTGGCGCTGACGAACAAGCTGCTGCGCATGGTGAACTCGGTGCATTTCACCTCGGTGGCCGGGGGCGGCATCAGCACGGTGTCGCGCGCGGTCGCGCTGGTGGGCTTCGCCGGCATCCGCAACATGGCCTTGTCGGTGGTGCTGCTGGAACACATGGAGGACAAGCAGCACGCCGCGCTGCTGAAGCAGGAGTTCCTGCGCTCGCTGATGGCCGGCACGCTGGCCGACAGCCTGACGCCCGTGGCGCGCGAGGCCGAGGAGGCCTACCTGGGTGCGATGTTCCAGAACCTGGGCCGCCTGCTGGTGGAGTGCTACCTGCCCGAGGAAGCGACGCAGATCCGCCAGGCCATCGAGGTGCACGCGCACATGCCTTCCGAGGGGGCGCTGCAGGCGATGGCCCGCGAGACGGCCGCCAAGCGCGTGCTGGGTCTGGGCCTGGACGAACTGGGTGCCGGCGTGGCCAAGGCCTGGGGCCTGCCGGACACGCTGCAGCGCGCCATGCGCGCGCCCATGGGCGAGCTGCCGGACAAGCCCGAGCGCGGCGGCGAGCGCCTGCGCTGGGTGGGGCGCAGCGCCAACGCCATGGCCGACGCCATGCTCAGCGCCGACGGCGACGCGCAGGCCCGCGCGCTGCGCGCGGCGGCCGAGCTCTACGCGCCGGTGATCGGTGTGTCGGCGCGCCACGTGGTGGAGGCCAGCTACTCCACCCGTGACCGCATGAAGACGCTGGCCGATGCCATGGGCGTGCGCGTGGCGCATGACGCGCCGGCGCGCCGGCTGCTGGAAGACACGCAGGTGATGGAAGAGGCGAAGACGGTGGCGCATCCGGCGCCGTCGGCGGCCGGCGTGGCGCCGGCCGGCGCACAGGGCACGGCGGAGCGCTCCGTGCTGAGCCACGCCGTGGCCGACCTGCAGCAGCGCCACCAGGCCGGCACGCTGCGTGCCGCCGAGTCGCTGCCGCTGGCGCTGGACGCCATGCACCGAGGCGTGGCCTTCCGCTGCATCGTGCTGTGCCTGCGCGATCCGAGGACGGGCCGGCTCCAGGGCCGCGTCGGGCTCGGCCCCGAGGCGCAGGACATGGCCACGCTCTTCAAGGTGCAGCCCGATGCGCACGCTGCGGGTGACCTGTTCGCCTTCCTCTGCGCCAAGGGTGCCGACTTGCTGGTGAGCGACTCCCGCACCGTCATCAACCGGCTGCCCGGCTGGTACCGCGAGAACATCAACGCGCCCACCTTCCTGCTGCTGCCGCTGATGGTGCGCGGCAAGCCCATCGGGCTGATCTACGCCGACAAGGCGCGCGCCGGCGAGATCCACCTGCCCGACCACGACCTGGCCCTGCTGCGCACGCTGCGCGACCACATGGCCACGAGCATCGAGCACGCGCACTGAACGTGCAGGGGAGTGAGGGGGAGGTGACGAGCCTTAACCCCGGCACCAGTCGCAACGCTTAGGGCTGCTTGGTTCCCCACCTGACCCGGTTGGGCGCGCTTCCATGCGGGGAGGCCCGTCAGGGCAGGATTCTAGGCCTTCGGCCCGAGCTCACCGCAGCGCCAGCGATTCACCGCTGAAGTGCACGCCCAGCGGTTCGATGAAGAGTTGCTTGGGTCCGCTCTCCACGCGCCCGGCCACCCAGGCGTCCACGCCCAGGCCGCAGGCCACGGCGGCCGTGCGCTCGGCGTCTTCGGCACGCACGAACAGCGCGAAGCCCGCGCCCATGTTGAGCGTGCCGTAGGCCTCTTCGGCGTCGTGGCCGGCCTGCTGCTGGATGAAGGCCAGCACCGGCGGCACCGGCGGCACGCTGTGGATGCGGTAGGTGAAGGGCTTGGGGTGGCGCAGCAGCTTGCGCCAGCCGTGCCCGGTGATGTTCGCGGCGTAATGCACCTTCACGCCGGCCTGCCACAGCGCTTCGGTGACGGGCGAGTACAGCGTGGTCGGGGCCAGCAGGGCTTCGCCGTAGCCCAGTCCGGGCGCCACCTCGGTGAGGTAGCCCTGCGGCAGCCGCTCGGCCAGCTTGCGCGCCAGGCTCAGGCCGTTGGCGTGGATGCCGCTGCTGGCCAGCAGCACGATGGCATCGCCGGCCGCGAGTTCGTCGCCCAGGCTCAGCCGGGCCTTCGGGTTCACGAGGCCGGTGCACGAGGCCGCGAGGTCGATGCGCCCGGCCTCCACGATGCCCGCCAGCGCCGGCGTCTCGCCGCCGCCCCAGGCGACGCCGCAGACGTCGCAGGCCGCCTTCCAGCCGGCCACCAGGGCCTGGGCGCGGTCGCCGTCGGAGAACCAGTCGCTGCCGCCGGCGGCCCAGTAGGCCTGCACCACCAGCGGCGTCGCGCCCACCGTGATGAGGTCGTTCACCGCCATGGCGATGGTGTCCTGCGCAATGCCGGCGAAATAGCTGCGGCCGGTGAGGCGCTGCATCTCGTCGGCCACCAGCGTCTTGGTGCCCAGGCATTCGACGATGCTGGCCATGTAGAACGGCCCCACGTCCACGACGTAGGCCGATTCGCCTCTCGAGGCAGCCACTTCCGCGAAGCCGTGCGCGGGCAGGTGCGCGGCGGTGGCGGCGGCGGCGCGCTGCGCGGCCACCTTCAGGGGGTCGATGAGGTCGTACTGGACGCCCGCCTGCTCGTAGCTCAGCGGGGTTGGAGTGGGGGTCGTCATGGCCGGTGATTATCCCCGCGGCCCATAGAAT
>JAEUPH010000113.1 GCA_016790395.1 Rubrivivax sp.
TGGGGCCGGTGACCACCGTCAGCTCGCCGGTGCGGATGTCCAGATCCAGGTTCTTGAGGTTGTGCTGACGCGCACCACGGATGCGGATGACACCGGACGACATGCAGGCCTTCGTGACGTGAAGGCGGGGGATTCTAGGGACCGGGCGTGACCTTGCAGCGACGTGCCGGATACACGACGAAACGAGGGGCCTTGCCGCCGACGGGCCTCAGCCCGTGCGGGGCGCGCCCGGCGCCCGGGCGACCGGCAACGCCAGCGTGAACCAGAAGCGGCTGCCGACGCCTGGCTGGCTCTCGAAATCCAGCACGCCCCCCATCAGGCGCTGCACCAGCCGCTGGCAGATCGCCAGGCTCAGGCCTGCCCCCTGGTGGGTGCGGCTCAGCGAGCCGTCCACCTGGTGGAAGGGGTCGAACAGGTGCGCACGCTCCCGCGCGGCGATGCCCACGCCGCTGTCGATCACGTCGAACCGCAGCTCCACCGCCTGCGGCGTCTCGGCCAGGAGGGCGGCCTTCACCGACACCGCGCCTTGGGCCGTGAAGCCGATCGCGTTGTCGATCAGGCTGTCCAGGACGCGGCCGATGTGCACGGCATCGCCGTCCAGCAGGCACCGGCTCAGCGCCGGGTCCACCTGCAGCTCGAAGTGAAGGCCCTTGGCCCTGGCGGTGGCCGCAAACCGGCGCGAGGCGGCGTCGACGAGGTCCTGCACCAGGAAAGACCGCCGGTCCAGCAGCAGCCCGCCCGACTCGATGGCGACGAACTCCAGCACGTTGTCCACCAGCTGCAACAGGCGTTGGGCCGAGCGTTCCGACTGGTCCAGGTAGCCGCTCTGCCGCGCATCCGTGGCCATGCGTCGCGCCAGCTGCGTCATGCCCATGATGCCGGCCAGCGGCGTGCGCAGCTCGTGGCTCATGGTCGACAGGAACACCGACTTGGCCCGGCCCGCGAGTTCGGCCTCCTTCAGCGCCCGCGTGCGCTCGGCCACGAGTGCCTCCAGATGAAGCCGGTGCGCGGCCAGTTCGGCCTCCAGCTGCTTGCGCTGCGTGATGTCGACGAAGGTGGCCAGCACGCGTTCGGGGTGCGTGGGATCGTCGCCAGGCAGACGCAGCGTGTTCACGCTGATCCAGCGCCTGCCGGTGTGCGGGTCGTCGATGCCCATGACCTGGTCGCGCAGCGCTTCGCCGGTGCGCAGCGTGACCATCGCCGGGTGGAGTTCGCCTGGGAAGGGCGAGCCGTCCTCGCGCACCGCCCCCCAGCGGGGGTCGACGGAGGTCACCCCGAGCATCTGGTCCACGGTCAGGCCCAGGATGACCTCGGCCGCGGGATTGGCCGCCACGATGCGGCCGTCGGCGTCCTGGAGCACCACGCCCTCGGCCATGGCCTCGACGATGCCCTGGTAACGGCCCTCGGCCAGGTGCAGTTGCGCGAGGGTCTGCTCGTGCTGCAGCCGTTCGCGTTCGTGCGCGGCGATCTCCTGCGTGAGCAGCGGTTTGGACATGCCGACGCCGATGCGGCCCTCTTGCAGGCTGCCTGTTGGCGGGATCGTCATGGCGCCCTCCGTGGCAGGCACATGGCGTTCGCACCGGCGCCTGCTGTCTTGCAGTCTAGGCGCGCCACCCGGCGCGGGCTTGACCCACTTCAAGTGCACCCGCGGCAGCGAGGACCGGCGCCGCATTCACACCGGTGTGGGCCCTGGCGCTGCGCGGGCGGTCGGCAGCGCCAGCGTGAACCAGAAGCGGCTGCCAGCACCGGGCCGGCTGTCGAAGTCCAGCACGCCGCCCATGCGCTGCACGAGGCGCCTGCAGATGGCCAGGCTCAGGCCGGTGCCCTCGTGGCGGCGGCTCAGCGAGCCGTCGGCCTGGTGGAAGGGCGTGAAGATCCGGGCCTGTTCGACGGGCGCGATGCCGATGCCGGTGTCGATGACCTCGAAACGCAGGTCCACGCCCTGCGGGGCGGCCTTCAGCAGCGCCACGGACACGGTGACGCTGCCACGGTCGGTGAAGCCGATGGCGTTGTCGAGCAGGCTCCCGAGGATGCGGCCGATGCGCGCGGGATCGCCCTTCAGCACCAGCCACTGCAAGGCCGGCTCGATGCGGAGCTCGAGGGCCAGGCCCTTGGCCCGGGCAGCGCCCGCATGTTCGTCCACGGCCGTCTCGACGAGGTCGTGCACCCGGAAAGCCTGACGCTCCAGGGTCAGGCGGCCGGTCTCGATCGCCGCGTACTCGAGCACGTCCTCGACGATGTCCAGCAGCCGACGTGCCGAGGCCTCGGACTGCGCCAGGTACTCGGCTTGGCGGGCATCCGTGGACAGGCGGCGCGCCAGCTGCGTCATGCCGATCACGCCGGCCAAAGGCGTGCGCAGTTCGTGGCTCATCGTCGACAGGAACACCGACTTCGCGCGGTCTGCCGTCTCGGCCACCTCCTTGGCCTGCGCCAGTGCGCGGGTGCGGGCCGTCACCAGCGCTTCGAGGTGATCGCGGTGGGCCGCCAGCTCGGCCTCCAGCTGCTTGCGCGCGGTGATGTCGCTCAGCATGCCGATCATGCAGGGCTCGCCGCCGATCGAAGTCTGCTGCGCCGCGACCAGCAGGTCGCCGACGGCACCCGAACGGTGTCGGAAGCGGGCCTCGAAGTTCAGCACGCCATGCTCGGCGGCCAGCCGCGCCATCATCGCCACGCGTTGCTGCGGTTCGGGCCACAGGCCCAGTTCGGCCGAGCTGTGGCCGATGATCTCGGCGCGCTCGAGCCCGAACAGGCGCAGCAAGGCGTCGTTGACCTCGACGAAGCAGCCGTCCGACAGGCGCGAGATGCCGATGCCCAGCGGGCTGGTGTGGAACACCGCGGCGAAGCGCTGCTCGCTCTGCCGCAATGCCGCCTCCGCCTGCAGCCGGTCGGTGATGTCCGCGAAGGTGGACAGCACGCCGTCCACGCGCCCGACATCCTCGCTGGCCAGGGGCAGCGTGTTGACGCTGATCCAGCGCCTGCCGGTGCGCGGATCGTCGATACCCATGACCTGGTCGCGCAGCGGCTGACCGCAGCGCAGCGTGCGCATGGCCGGATGCTGGTCACCGGGCATGGGCGAACCGTCCTCGTGCACCGCGCGCCAGCGCGGATCCACCGAGGTCAGGCCCAGCATCTGGTCCGTCGACAGGCCCAGGATCTTCCCGGCGGCGGGGTTGGCCGCCACGATGCGCCCGTCGGCCGCCTGCAGCACCGCGCCCTCGGCCATCGATTCGACAATGCCGCGGTAGTGGTGCTCGGCCAGTTGCAACCGCCGGAGCGCCTGCAGCCGCTCGCGCTCGCGCTCGGTGGTGTCGCGCACCACGCCCACGTACAGGCGCTGGCCGCCGGCCTGCAGCAGGCCGAAGTGCACCTCCACCGGGAAGACGCTGCCGTCCTTGCGGCGATGGTGACCCTGCAGCACGAAGGACTCGCCTTCGCGGATGCGGGCCCAGGTTGCCCGTGCCGCAGGCAGGTCGAAGTCCTGTTCCAGGTCCAGCACGCCCATCGACAGCAGTTCGGCCCGCGAGTAGCCCAGGCTGCGCTCGGCGCGCGGGTTGACCTCGATGAAGCGGCCCTCGCCGTCGTGCACGAACACCGCGTCGGGCAGGGCCTGGTTCATGAGGCTTTGCAGCAACGCTCCCGCTTCCAGGTTCGCCACGCTGATCTCCTTTCGAGGAGTTCCATCGGTGGACAGTCATCAGGCCTGCAGATTCACTCTAGGCCGCCCGGGACCCCCGGTTTTGACCCACTGCAAGGCGCTGCCGTGCAGCGTTCCCTAGAGTGAGGGCATCGCGCTTTCCGCGCATCGAGATCGCAACCGCCTTGGCACCGTCTGCCCGGCGTGCCCTGGCGCGCCCCTTCCTGCCCTTCTTCCTGGCCTGCCTGGCCGCGCTGATCTTCGGCGGCCTGCTCGCTGCGGCGCCCGCCGCGCGCGCCGCCGAAGCGGTGCCCATGGAGGTCTTCGTGCGCGAAGGCTGCCCGCACTGCGCGCAGGCCGAAGCCTTCCTGGCCGTGCTGCAGAAGGAACAGCCGGCGCTGAAGATGGTGATCCGCGATGTCACCAAGGATCCCGCGGCCATGGAACGGCTGCAGGCCCTGGTGAAGGAACACGGCGGCGGCATCGCGCGCGTGCCGGCGGTCTTCGTGGGCGGGCAGTTGCTGATGGGCTACTCCAGCGAAGCCCACAGCGACAAGCTCATCCGCAGCGCCCTGGCCGGGGACCGCGCCGCCACGGCCCGCGCCGCGGCTTCCGCGGCCTCGGCGGCGGCTTCCACCTGCGCGGTGACCGAAGATCCCGCCGCCGCGGCCTGCAAGATCGACCGCAGCGCCATGGAGGCCGACGCCCAGGCCGCCGCGGCCCCCGAGAGCTTCACGCTCGACTTCCTGGGCCGCACGATCTCGCTGGACGACGTGGGTCTGCCCGCGTTCTCCATC
>JAEUPH010000264.1 GCA_016790395.1 Rubrivivax sp.
GAGCGCCTGGCTGTTAACCAGGAGGTCCGTGGTTCGAAGCCACGTCGGGGAGCCAGTCCAGTTCATCTCGGTGTGGCGCAGATGGCAGCGCGCGTGATTTGGGATCACGAGGCCGCAGGTTCGCTCTGCGCGGCTTGCCGCGCAGGACGTTGCGAAGCAACGGGCCGAAGGCCGAGCGCGAAGCGCGAGCAGACCTGCCACCGAGACCAGGTTCAAGCGTGTGCTTGGGTGTGGCCGTAGCTCAATGGCAGAGCCGTGGGCCGTGAACCCGCTGGTGCCGGTTCGACTCCGGCCGGTCACCCCCAAGCACATGCGAACGCCATGCGTCGCGAACTCGAGCGGCAGAGCCCGTCGCGTCGCGACGTCCTCGCAGCGGGGCAGATCCAAATCGTCCGCGGCGACCAGCTTGCCGATGCGTCCGTAGCTCAGTGGCAAGAGCGCGGTCCTCCGAAGGCCGAGGCCGGTGGTTCGAACCCACCCGGACGTTCCAACCATCCATCCCCTCGAAGCCACGGCCATTGAAAGGAGGCCGCCCATGCACCACCCTCACCACAGCCACGTGCTGCAACTCGACATCCAGGGCACGCCCCAGGCGTGGATCTCGCTCGAGCACGCGGCGCTGCAAGTGGCCACGGGCTCGGTGGCGTGGGTCGACGGTGCGGGACCGCTGGCCACGCTGCGCGGTGGCTTCAACATCGCCCGCGGCTGCCAGTCGGTGATCGAGGTTCACCCGATCATCGCGCTGGCCGGCGCTTCCAGGCGCAACCTGTTCGACATCGTGCCGGCCTTCGCCAAGGCCAAGCTGTTCCGCCGTGACCGCTTCACCTGCGCGTACTGCGGGCAACGCTTTGCCGAACGCGACCTGTCGTGCGACCACATCGTGCCGCAGTCGCGCGGCGGCGGCTGGACCTGGATGAACCTGGTCACGGCCTGCGGTGCGTGCAACGGCCGCAAGGCCGACCGCACGCCCGAGGAAGCGCGCATGCCGCTCTTGTACCTGCCTTATGTGCCCAGCCGCTTCGAGGCGTTCCTGCTCGAAGGCCGGCACATCCGGGCGGACGTGCACGAGTGGCTGGCCTCGCGCCTGCCGAAAGGATCGCGCCTGAGCTGACAAGCCAGGCGCCCACGCATCTGCCGCGAAAAGGCGACGCTCACAGGCCTGGGGTTCGTGAACCCCGCCGGTGGGCGGCACCCGGGCCCTCAGCCTGTCGGTGCCGCCCATGCCGCGTCGCACGGAAACGGTGGATCCACGGCCTTCGATGGATCGCAGCTCGCGCTGCCAGGTTCGATTCCTGGAGGGCCTCCACTGGATAGCTCAGTCGGGAAGAGCAACGACCTCATCAGTCGTGTGTCGCGGGTTCGACTCCCGCTCCAAGCACCAGCAACCGGTCGCAAGACCACCCGCCGCAACCGCGGTGGCCGCCCGTGCGACGGGCACGCGGGGCTTCGCCGCCGCAGCCAGCCGAGGGGGTCTTGAGGGAGGAGACCGCCGACGCCCGCTGCGGCAACCGAACCCTGGCATCCGTCGTCCGCGACCACCGCTGAAGCGGCACCCCATTCATCACACGCTCGGGAAAGGAGAACACCATGAAGATCCAGCGTGTCACCGTGAAGAAGAACGAGCGCGGCCTGCTGCTGCGCAACGGCGACTTCGATCGCGTGCTGCAACCCGGCACGCACTGGCTCGCCGCCGGCCTGGACCGGCTGGAGGTCGAGCACTTCCCGCTCGACGATCCGGCGTTCACGCACGACGTCGCCGAGTACCTGATGGCCAGGGAGCCGCAGGTCGTGGCGGCCGAGTTCGTGGCCGTGGCGCTGAACGAAGACCAGGCAGGCCTGCGCACCGAGAACGGCGTGCTGGTCGAGGTGCTGGCGCCGGGCACCCGACGCCTGTACTGGAAGGGCCTGGTCGACGTGCAGGTGGAGGTGGTCGACACCGCCGCCTCGGCCGAGGTGCCGGCCGCGGTGGCCGCGCGCCTCGTGCAGACTCAGCTGCGCCGACGCGTGGTGCTGGGCCTGGCCGGCGTGCTGCAGGTGCTGGTGCCCGAGCATGGTGCCGGCCTGCTGTCCGTCGACGGCCGGGTCGAGCGGCTGCTGGCGGCGGGTTCGTACGCGTTCTGGAAGTTCAACCGCCACGTCGCGGTCGAGCTGGTCGACCTGCGGCTGCAGACCCTGGAGGTCACGGGCCAGGAGATCCTGACCCGCGACAAGGTGGCGCTGCGGCTGAACCTGTCGGCCACCTGGCGCTACACCGATGTGCTGAAGGCCTTCAAGGAACTGGCCAAGCCCGCGGAGCACCTGTACCGCGAGCTGCAGTTCGGCCTGCGCGCGGCGGTGGGCACGCGCTCGCTCGACGAGCTGCTGGAGAACAAGACGGTCATCGACGAGGTTGTGACCGCCCAGGTTACCGCCAAGCTGGCGGGCTACGGCCTGCAGCTGGACGGCGTGGGCGTGAAGGACATCGTGCTGCCGGGCGAGATGAAGACCATCCTCGCCCAGGTGGTGGAGGCCGGCAAGGCCGCCGAGGCCAACGTGATCCGGCGCCGTGAAGAGACGGCGGCAACCCGCTCGCTGCTCAACACCGCCAAGGTGATGGAGGGCAACCCCGTCGCCCTGCGCATGAAGGAGCTCGAAACGCTGGAACGCGTGGCCGAGCGCATCGACAAGATCTCCGTGTTCGGGGGTCTGGACCAAGTTCTCAACGGGCTGGTGAAGCTCCGTTGAGCGTTGGGGGAGGCTGCATCGGCAGCCTCCCCGGGACTGGGAGAATTCAACATGGAAACGAACTACATCCACGAGGACGTGGGCGGTGGCGTGCCGCTGAAGATGTGGACGCGCGGCGTGCCGGTGGAAGACGAGGCCAAGCGCCAGCTGACCAACGCCGCGCGCCTGCCCATCGTCTTCAAGCACATCGCGGCGATGCCGGACGTGCACTTCGGCATCGGCGCCACCGTGGGCTCGGTGATCCCGACCCTCCGCGCCATCATCCCGGCTGCGGTGGGCGTGGACATCGGCTGCGGCATGATCGCCTGCAAGACCACGCTGACGGCTGAAGACCTGCCGGACAACCTGGGCCCGCTGCGCTCGGCCATCGAGCGCGCGGTGCCGCACGGCCGCCAGCCCGGGAGCAGAGATCCTGGTGCCTGGCAGAAGGCGCCGGGCAGCGTGAACACGGCCTGGGCGCAGCTGGAACCGGAGTTCACGGAACTCTGCCGCGACTACCCCAAGCTGGCGAAGACCAACCACATCCAGCACCTGGGCACGCTGGGCACCGGCAACCACTTCATCGAGGTCTGCCTGGATGAAGCGGGCTTCGTGTGGTTCATGCTGCACAGCGGGTCGCGCGGCGTGGGCAACTTCATCGGCACGATGTTCATCGAGCTGGCCAAGCAGGACGCGCTGCGCAACAACGCCAACCTGCCGGACCGCGACCTGGCGTACTTCGAGGAAGGCTCACGCTACTTCGGCGACTACGTGCGTGCGGTCGGTTGGGCACAGAAGTTCGCCGCCATCAACCGCGAGGTGATGATGAAGCGCGTGATCGAAGCCGCGAAGACGGTCATCCGCAGGAACTTCCAGACTCACATCGAGGCAGTGAACTGCCACCACAACTACGTGAGCAAGGAACACCACTTCGGCGAGGACGTGTACGTCACCCGCAAGGGCGCGGTGAGCGCGAAGGCCGGGCAGCTGGGCATCATCCCCGGCAGCATGGGCGCGCGCAGCTATATCGTGCGCGGCAAGGGCCACCCGGAGTCGTTCGAGTCCTGCTCGCACGGCGCAGGGCGCGTGATGAGCCGCGGCGAGGCCAAGCGCCGCTTCACGCTGGCCGACCACCGCGCCGCGACCGAAGGCGTCGAGTGCCGCAAGGACAAGGATGTCATCGACGAGACGCCGGCGGCCTACAAGGACATCGACGCCGTGATGGAGGCTCAGCGCGACCTGGTGGACGTGGTGCACACGCTCAAGCAGGTGGTGTGCGTGAAGGGGTGATCGGGATCATCCCTGGCTCAAGAACAAAGGCCCTGCACTCGCGTGCAGGGCCTTACTTTTTGGCTCCCCGACCTGGGCTCGAACCAGGGACCTACGGATTAACAG
>JAEUPH010000149.1 GCA_016790395.1 Rubrivivax sp.
GACGCCGGCCCACTTGTGCCAGTTGTAGAGCTTCAGGCGCGTCAGCGAAAAGGGCAGCTCGTGCATGTAGATGCCGAGCGCGAAGTTGCCGAAGATGGCCAGCGCCAGCAACCAATGCAAGGCGATGGCGGTACGGGTGTAGCGGGCGGCGGCGTTCATTGCGGCCCGAAGTGTGCGGGCCGGCCCCTGGCCGGTCGTTCAATCCTTTTGTTCGCGGCCGTGAGGGGCGGCGAATGTGGGCGCGGCTCAGGCCGGGTCGAAGCGCGCCGCGGCGGGGGGTGGGATCATGGGCCGTCGGCCGAGGCGGGCAACGACCGTCATCTGTCTGCCAAGGGCGCGAACTCGGCAAAGAGCCCCTGCGCCTCGCGCAGGTCTGCCAGCCTGACGTGCTGGCACAAGCGCTCGAACTCAGCCCACAAGCCCTGCACTTCGGGGTGACCGTGCGCGGCCTCGATGGCTTGCGCGGACGACCACTCGAACACCTCCAGCACCGTGCCGTCGGCCGCCGTCATGGCCAGCGGCGCATGCTCGGTGGCCAGGCCCAGGCGCCGCAGTTCGGGCACATGCGCCCGCACCAGGGCCCGCAGCGCGGTTTCCTGGCCGGGCTTGGGGCGGTAGCAGGCGATCACCGTGCGTGGTGCGTCGTGCGTCGCGACGCCGCTGATTTCCGCGCCGATCACCAGCCGGTGGCCACCCGGCGCCTCCAGCACCAGTTCGCGCAGGCCCCAGGGCTGGTCGGTGGGCGGCTGCAGCACGTGGGCGCCCTGCGCTGCGGCATGGGCGTGCAGGCCGTCGATGTCGTGCCCGGCGTGCAGGCGCACCTCGGCGGGCGCGGCCGCCTCGCGGCGCGACAGGTGGATGTAGATCGGATCGCCCCAGGAACGATCGCCCAGCTTCACGCGCGCGTGCTGCGGCGGCTCGCCGTGCGTGAACTCCAGCGTGAAGCCCAGGATGTCCACGAACCACTGCGCCGCTGCGGTGACATCGGGGACCGCCAGCACCGGCTGCACGCCGTGCAGCTGGTGCTTCTGCGCCAGCGCGACGTTCACGCCGCCGCCTTCAGCGTACCGCTGCGCCAGCGCTGCATGAGGGCGTCCCACTTCGGACGTGCCGCCTTGAGGTGGCGCTCCTTCACGTGGCCGTAGCCGCGGATCTCTTCCGGGATGCGCGCGATCTCCGCCGCCAGCGCGCGGTTGCCGGCGTTCAGCGTCGGCAGCAGTTCCTCGATGCAGGCGCGGTACTCGCCGATCAGCGCGCGCTCCATGCGGCGTTCCTCGGTGTGGCCGAAGAAGTCCAGCGCGCCGCCGCGCAGGCCCTTCATCTTCGCCAGCCACGGGAACAGCTTGCGCACCCAGGGGCCGTAGGGCGCCTTCTTCGGCAGGCCGTCGCTGCCGGTCTTGGCGATCACCGGCGGCGCCAGGTGGTGCACGAGCCTGAAGTCGCCGTCGAACATCTCGGCCACCCTGGCGGTGAAGGCCGGGTCGCTGTGCAGGCGGGCCACCTCGTACTCGTCCTTGATGGCCATCAGCTTGAAGAGGTAGCGTGCCACCGCTTCGCTCAGCGCGGTGCCACCGCCCAGCGGCGCTTCAGCGGCGCGCACCTTCTCGACGAAGGCCTGGTACTGGCCAGCGTAGGCGGCGTCCTGGTAGGCGGTGAGGAACTCGACGCGCGTCTTCACCATGTCGTCCAGCGACGGACGCTTGACGAACTGGATCACCGCCTGCGCCTTGAACATCGCCTGCACCGCGGCCAGGTCGTGCGCGCAGCGCCGTCCCCATTCGAAGGCGGCCTTGTTGTTGTCCACCTGCACGCCGTTGAGTTCCATCGCACGCATCAGCGACGCATGCGCCAGCGGGATGCGGCCCTGCTGCCAGGCGTAGCCCAGCATCAGCGGGTTGGTGTAGATGCTGTCGCCCAGCATCTGCTGCGCCACCTGTTCGGCGTCGAAGGCGCCCACCAGCGCCTCGCCCACGCTGCCGCGCACGGCGGCTTCGCAGTTGGCGCCGGGGAACTGCCAGTCCGGGTTCTTCACGAAGCCGGCGGTGGGCGTGCCGTGCGTGTTCAGCGCCACGAAGGTGCGGCCCTGCTGCATCACGGTCAGCGTGTACTTCATGGCGCCGACGATGCTGTCGCAGGCGATCACGAGGTCGGCCTGCGCCGTGTCCACCTTGGTCGTGTGGATGGCCTCGGGCGTGTCGGCGATCTGGATGTGGCTCCAGGTGGCGCCGCCCTTCTGCGCCAGGCCGCCGGCGTCCTGCGTCACCACGCCCTTGCCTTCCAGGTGCGCGGCCATGCCCAGCAGCGAACCGATGGTGATGACGCCGGTGCCGCCGACGCCGCCGACCACGATGCCCCAGGCCTTCGCGGCCGGCGGCAGCGAGGGTTCGGGCAGCGCAGGCAGGCCGTCGAGCGAACCCTTCTTGTCCTTCTGCGGCTTCTTCAGCGTGCCGCCTTCGACGGTGACGAAGCTGGGGCAGAAGCCCTTGGTGCAGGAGTAGTCGAGGTTGCAGCTGTTCTGGTTGATGCGGCGCTTGCGGCCGAACTCGGTCTCCACCGGCTCCACGCTCAGGCAGTTGCTCTGCACGCTGCAGTCGCCGCAGCCTTCGCACACCAGCTCGTTGATGACCACGCGCTTGTCCGGCGTCGCCAGCATGCCGCGCTTGCGGCGGCGGCGTTTCTCGGTGGCGCAGGTCTGGTCGTAGATGATGGCCGTGGTGCCCTTGATCTCGCGGAACTGGCGCTGGATGGCGTCCAGCTCGTCGCGGTGGTGCACGGTGACGCCGGGTTCCAGGTTCACGCCGGCGTACTTGGCCGGGTCGTCGCTGACGATCACCAGCTTGGCCACGCCCTCGGCGAGCAGGCTCTTGTGGATCTGGATGACGCTGTGGCCCTCGGGGCGCTCGCCCACTTGCTGGCCGCCGGTCATGGCCACGGCGTCGTTGTAGAGCAGCTTGTAGGTGATGTTCACGCCCGAGGCGATGCTCTGCCGCACCGCCAGGATGCCGCTGTGGAAGTAGGTGCCGTCGCCGAGGTTGGAGAACACGTGCGTGTCGGTGCAGAAGGGCGCCTGTCCCGTCCAGGCCACGCCTTCGCCGCCCATCTGGCTGAAGGTGGTGGTGCTGCGGTCCATCCACGTGGCCATGTAGTGGCAGCCGATGCCGCCCAGGGCGCGGCTGCCTTCAGGCACGCGCGTGCTGGTGTTGTGCGGGCAGCCGCTGCAGAACCAGGGGGCGCGGTCGCCGGTGTCCACCTTCAGCGCCGCCAGCTGCTGTTCGCGAGCGGCGATGACGGCCAGCCGCGCGTCCATGCGCGCGGCGATGTCGCTGGAGACACCCAGCTTCTTCAGCCGCCTGGCCAGCGCCTTGGCGATGATGGCCGGCGTGAGGTCGGCCTTGGCGCGCAGCAGCCAGTTCTCGCTCGGGTTGGGACGGCTCCACTCGCCGCCGGAGGCGTCGCCCTCGGGCTCGTCGAACTTGCCCAGCACGTTGGGACGCACGTCGGGGCGCCAGTTGTAGAGCTCTTCCTTGAGCTGGTACTCGATGACCTGGCGCTTCTCCTCGACGACGAGGATCTCCTGCAGCCCCTGCGCGAAGTCGCGCGTGATGGTGGCTTCCAGCGGCCACACCACGTTGACCTTGTGCAGGCGCAGGCCGATGGCGCGGCAGGTGGCATCGTCCAGGCCCAGGTCGGCCAGGGCCTGCCGCGTGTCGTTGAAGGCCTTGCCGCTGGCGATGACGCCGAAGCGGTCGTTCGGGCCCGCGATGACGTCGTGGTTCAGCTTGTTGGCGCGCACGTAGGCCAGCGCTGCATACCACTTGTAATCCATCAGCCGCGCTTCCTGCTCCAGCGGCGCGTCGGGCCAGCGGATGTGCAGGCCGCCGGGCGGCATGACGAAGTCCTCGGGCAGCACGATGTCCACACGGTCGGGGTCGACGATCACCGACGACGAGGACTCCACCACCTCCTGGATCGTCTTCAGCCCCGCCCAGATGCCGGCGAAGCGGCTCATCGCCAGGGCGTGCAGGCCCATGTCGAGGATGTCCTGCACGTTGCTGGGGAAGAACACCGGCAGGCCGCAGGCCTTGAAGATGTGGTCGCTCTGATGCGCGGCCGTGCTGCTCTTGCTGACGTGGTCGTCGCCGGCGATGGCGATCACGCCGCCGTGCTGGCTGGTGCCGGCCATGTTGGCGTGCTTGAAGACGTCGCTGCAGCGGTCCACGCCCGGGCCCTTGCCGTACCAGAGGCCGAACACGCCGTCGTACTTGCGGCTTTTCGGGTACAGCGCCAGCTGCTGCGTGCCCCACACGGCGGTGGCGGCGAGTTCCTCGTTCACGCCGGGCTGGAAGACGACGTGGTTGGCTTCCAGGTGCTTCTTCGCCGCCCACAGCGCCTGGTCGTAGCCACCCAGCGGGCTGCCGCGGTAGCCGCTGACGAAGCCGGCGGTGTTGAGGCCGGCGCGCGCGTCGCGCTGGCGCTGCAGCATGGGCAGGCGCACCAGGGCCTGCACGCCACTCATGAAGGCGCGGCCGGCGGCGAGGCTGTACTTGTCGTCCAGCGTCACGGATTCCAGGGCCTTGCGAACCGATTCGGGCAGGGGGGCGTTCATGCGTCAGGGCTCCTGAGGATGTGCCGCGCACGGGCGGCCGCGCCGCAGGCAAGCGGCGTGCCGCAGTGTAGGAAAACAGCCCCGGCATGTCTTTTCTTTTGATGCCCGTGCGGGCATGATGAGAGAAAGGATCTTGCTCAAACATGGGAACATCACAAAGAACATTGCCAAGGAACGTGGATTCAGGGAAAACCCGCTCTTCCCTGACCGAGCCCGCCGAGGCCCACGGCGCCTCGCTGGACCGCTGGGATGTGGCCATCCTGGCCGAGTTGCAGCGCGACGCGCGGCTGTCGAACACCGAGCTGGCGGCGCGCATCGGGCTGTCGGCCGCGCCCACCTGGCGGCGCGTGAAGTGGCTGGAGGAGCAGGGCTACATCACCGGCTACCGCGCCGAGATCGACCGCCGCAAGATCGGCCTGGGCGTGCTGGCCTTCGTGCGCGTCGATGCCGAGCGCAACAACGCCGAGGCCACGCGCGCGCTGGAGGACGGCATCCGTGCGTTGCCCGAGGTGGTGGCGTGCCACTACATCAGTGGGGCAGGCACCTTCGAACTGCAGGTGATATGCACCGACCTGGACGCGTATTCACGCTGGTCGATGGACAAGCTGTTCAAGTTGCCCAACGTCAAGGACCTGCACACCAGCTTCTCGCTGGGCGAGGTCAAGGCGGGCGCGGTACTGCCGCTGGGACACCTGCGCTGAGAGCTATGGAAAGGAGACGACGATGACGAGCAAGAACACCATCTGCCTCTGGTACGACGGCGGCGCTGAAGAGGCGGCGCATTTCTATGCCCGCACTTTCCCGGACAGCGCGGTGGGCAGGGTGATGCGCGCGCCCGGCGACTACCCCTCGGGCAAGCAGGGCGATGTGCTGACGGTGGAATTCACGGTGATGGGCATCCCCTGCCTCGGGCTGAACGGCGGCCCGGCCTTCCAGCAAACCGAGGCCTTCTCCTTCCAGGTGGCGACCGAGGATCAAGAAGAGACCGACCGCCTGTGGAACACGATCATCGGCCATGGCGGCCAACCCAGCGCCTGCGGCTGGTGCAAGGACAAATGGGGGCTGTCGTGGCAGATCACGCCGCGCGCGCTGACGGCGGCGATCACCGACCCGGACCCGGCGGTGGCCAAGCGCGCCTTCGACGCGATGATGCAGATGACGAAGATCGACATCGCGGCCATCGAGGCGGCGCGCCGCGGCTGAAGCCGGCGCGCTGTCCCCCGCTA
>JAEUPH010000158.1 GCA_016790395.1 Rubrivivax sp.
CTCTTCGCCGCGCGTGTAGGGCACGACGCAGTAGCTGCAGTACTTGCTGCAGCCTTCCATGATGGACACGAAGGCGCTGGCGCCTTCCACGCGCGCTGGCGGCAGGTGGTCGAACTTCTCGATCTCGGGGAAGCGGATGTCGACCTGCGCGCGGCGCTCGGCCTGGCGCGCCTCGATCATCTGGGGCAGCCGGTGCAGGGTCTGCGGGCCGAAGACGAGGTCCACATAGGGCGCGCGCTCGATGATGGCCGCGCCTTCCTGGCTGGCCACGCAGCCGCCGACGCCGATGAGCACGCCCTTCTTCTTCAGGTGCTTGACGCGGCCGAGGTCGCTGAAGACCTTCTCCTGCGCCTTCTCGCGCACCGAGCAGGTGTTGAAGAGCACGAGGTCGGCCTCCTCGGGGTCGTTCGTCGGCTCGTAGCCCTCGGCGGCGCGCAGCACGTCGGCCATCTTGTCCGAGTCGTACTCGTTCATCTGGCAGCCGAAGGTGCGGATGTAGACCTTCTTGCTCATGGCAGCATCCAGACCTGCGCGTCGGCATTGAAGCGCCAGGTGGCGGCCTGCGCGGCCGTGGCGGGCCAGGGCTGGCGCGCGGCCTCGGCGGGCGTCAGCACCCATACATCCTGGAGGTTGCCCACGGCGTCCAGCGTGTAGTGCACCAGCAGCTTCTTGCCGGCCACGGCGCCGGACAGGTAGACCATGTTGTCGGCGCCGCGGATGCGTGCGCCTGGCGCCAGCTGCGCGGTCTGGCCATTGAGCTTGGCGAAGGGCGGTTGCGTGACCACGAGTTCGCCGCGCAGCGTCTGCGCCGTGAACTTGCGGACGGGTTGAGCGGCGGCGGGGAGAGCCAGCGCGACAGCCAGCGCGGCCAGCAGAACACAGCGGAGCATGGTGTGGATCCAGGGGCTGTGGAAGGCGCACCGGGCCGGGGACCGGGTGCGGGCGAAGCCACGCATTGTACGAAGCACCCCCGCGGCCGCGGCTTTTCCGCAACGAAACACCGTCGATTGGTGGAAACGATTACATGGCGCGCGTACCGTCGCGCTCCAATCGCATGTAAACCTTTTCATGGGCCGGGGTGCATCAACGCCCCAGCCCTGGAGACAGCCTCATGCCGGCCACGATCAAGGACGTTGCGAAGGCCGCCGGCGTGTCGGTGGCCACGGTGTCGCGCGCCCTCAACGGCGCCGACAACGTGCTGCCCGAGACGCGCCAGCGCATCCAGGACGCCGCGAAGGCGCTGCGCTTCACGCCTTCGGGTGCGGCGCGCAGCCTCATCACGCGGCGCACCGACACCGTGGGCGCGCTGCTGCCCGACCTGCACGGCGAGTACTTTTCCGAACTGATCCGCGGCATCGACCAGGCGGCGCGCGCGCGTGGCCTGCACCTGCTCGTCTCCAGCTCGCACGGCGACGCCGACGAGGCCGCCGCCGCGCTGCGCGCGATGAACGGTCGGGTGGACGGCCTGCTCGTGATGTCGCCGCACGCCGACGCACATTTTCTGGAGCGCAACCTGCCCGGGCGCCTGCCCGCGGTGCTGATGAACACCGGCGCCATGCTGCCGGGACACGCCAGCTTCGTGATCGACAACTTCGGCGGTGCACAGGCCATGACGCGCCACCTGTGCGACGCCGGTCGCAAGCGTGTGGCCTTCATCGCCGGCCCCGATGGCAACCACGAGGCACAGGAACGGCTGCGCGGCTATCGCGCCGGCCTGCGCACCGGCCAGCGCGAGCGCGTCTTCGAAGGCGACTTCTCGCAGGAATCCGGTTGGCTGGCCGGGCGCCGCATCGCGCAGGCGAAGCCGCGCCCCGACGCCGTGTTCGCCGCCAACGACATGATGGCCATCGGCTGCCTGGCGGCCTTCAACGAAGCCGGCCTGCGCGTGCCCGACGACCTCGCGCTCGCGGGCTTCGACGACATCCCCATCGCCCGCTACGTGGCGCCCGCACTCACCACCATCCGCGTGCCCATCGCCGCGTTGGGCGCAGCCGCGCTGGAGGCCCTGGGCAAAGCCATGGAAGCGGGGCCGGGCGACGCGGCCGGCCCCGCCACCGTGATGCCGGTTGAACTGGTCGTGCGCCGCTCCAGCGGCACCGGCCCGCCGCCCCCCGCGCCGCCGCCCGAGGCGCATTGATTTCCTGCACGACAACGCGACCCCAGAAGAACCACACCGATCAACGACTGAGGAACACAGACATGCAACAACGACCCCGCTTCCGCCCTGGCCTGCTGGCCGCCGCCGTGGCCCTGGCCCTGGCCGGCGCCGCCCAGGCCCAGGTCAGCACGTCCACCATCAAGGGCCAGGTCAGCGGCGCCACCAGCGCTGCCGGCGTGGCCGTGACGGCCGTCAACAAGGACACCGGCGCCACCTACAAGACCACCACGCGCGCCGACGGCAGCTACTCGCTGGTGGGCCTGGCCCCGGGCGTGTACGAGATCCGCGCCGCCGGCGGCAGCAAGGGCGAGACGGTGACGCTGACGGTGGGTGAAACCGCCGCGCTGGACCTCACGCTGGGTGCCGCCCAGACCATCACCATCACCGGCACGGCGCAGCGCCAGGGCGTGCGCGATTCGCAGGTCGGCACCGTGGTGCCGCGACGCCTGATCGAGACCATGCCGCAGGTCACGCGCAACTTCCTCAGCTCGGCCGACCTGGCGCCGGGCGTGGAGTTCATCAGCGACAACGGCGGCAACACGCGGCTGCAGGGCGGCTCGCAGAACAACGACCACGTGGGCGTGTTCATCGACGGCATCAACCAGAAGAACAACATCCTGCGCCACGGCGTCACCGGCCAGGACAGCTCGCGCGGCAACCCCTTCCCGCAGTCGGCCATCGCCGAGTACCGCGTGATCTCGTCCAACTACAAGGCCGAGTTCGACCAGGTCAGCTCCACCGCCATCACGGCCATCACGCGCTCGGGCACTAACACGCTGCAGGGTGATGCCTACATCGACCGCACCGGCACCAGCTGGCGCAAGAAGACGGTGTTCGAGCAGGAGAACGAAGCCGCCGGCGTGCCGCTGCCGCCGTCGAAGAAGACGGAGTACGGCTTCGCCCTGGGCGGCCCGATCAAGACCGACACGTTGCACTTCTTCCTCGCCTACGACGGCAAGAAGATCGACGACTCGCGCCAGTTCGTGCCGCAGCGCACCGACCTGCTGCCCAACGCCGGCATCGTGCCCGGCATCAAGGGCAAGGCCGGCAGCACGGTGGACAGCTTCAGCGAGAGCCTGCTGTTCGGCAAGCTGGACGCCGTGCTGGGCGACCAGCAGCGCCTGTCGCTGAGCATGCGGCTGCGCCGCGAGTCGGACAAGATCGCCGAGGACAAGAAGCTCAGCGTGCCCGGCAACGACAAGGACCGCGGCAACGACGAGACGCGCGTCGACCTGAAGCACGAATGGACGCTGGGCGACTGGCTGTCCGAGACTCGCGTGGGCACCGAGAGCTTCCGCTGGAACCCGCATTCGTCGGCCACGTCGCCGATGTTCCGCTACAAGGTCGGCCTGAACGCCGCGCTGCAGGTGCTGGGCAATTCCAACGACGTGGCCATCGACGGCGGCTCGCCCGATTCGCAGGACCGCAAGCAGACCGGCGTCTACGTCGGCCAGGACCTCACCTTCACCGGCCTGGCCGGCCACACGATGAAGGGCGGCGTCAAGGTCAAGGCGATGAAGTACGAGCTGGGCGGTACCTCGCGCAGCGTGGACATCGTCGAGACCCTGATCGACCGCACCACCGGCCTGCCGTACTACACGAACGGCGCCTGCACCGGCACCAACGTCACCAACACCGGCCTGAACAGCGACCAGTGCAAGATCGACAAGGCGCTGGCCCCGGTGAACGTTTCCTTCAGCAACACGCAGTTCGGCCTGTACATCCAGGACGACTGGGCCGTGACGCGGCAGCTCGAGTTGAATCTGGGCGCACGTTACGACTACGAGTCGAACATGCTCAACAACGGCTACACGACGCCGGCCGACCGCGTGGCGGCGCTGAAGGGCCTGGACGGCCGCACCATCGCCGGCATCACCGCGCCGGCCGGCCAGACCTACGCGCAGAGCCTGGCCAAGGGCGGCATCAACATCGACGACTACATCGCCACCGGCAGCTCGCGCAAGACCTACAAGGGCGCGCTGGCGCCGCGCCTGGGCGCCAGCTACGACGTCTTCGGCAACAAGGCCACGGTGGTGTTCGGAGGCTGGGGCCGCAGCTACGACCGCACGATGGCCAACCACGCGCTGGACGAACTGCAGAAGAACAAGCAGGCCGGCGGCGAGATCTGGCTCATCCGCAACGAGTTCAAGATGCCTTATGCCGACCAGTTCAGCGTCGGCCTGCGCCAGGCCGTGGGCACGTGGAACCTGGACGTCACGCTGGTGAGCGAGCGTGCCGAGAACCAGTTCATCTGGTTCGGCGGCAACCGCGATCCCAACGGCGGCTACGGCACGCAGAGCCCCATCGACCCGCTGTGGGGCGGGCCGAACGGCTTCGGCACGCTGATCCTGGGGGACTTCGTCGGCCAGACCAAGACCAACTCGGTGCTGGTGAAGATGGAGAAACCCTACAGCAAGGCCTCGGGCTGGGGCCTGAGCGCGGCGCTGACGCTGGCCAACGCCAAGACCACCAGCAAGGAGTGGAACGACGACATCTTCGACTGGACCTACGGCCGCCCCGGCGCCCGCGGCTGGAACCCCAGCACGCTGGTGGACAAGCAGCGCCTGGTGGTCGGCGGCGTGGCCGACAACGTGCTGCCCTTCGGCTTCATCGTCTCCGGCAAGGCCACCTGGGCCAGCGGCAAGCCGCGCCGCATCACCAGCTGCGCGGCGGGCTGGGACAAGTGCGTGTCGGTGGAAGGCGATGCGCCGGCCTTCACGCAGTTCGACCTGGGCGTGAGCAACGAAATCAAGTTCGGCACGCAATCGGTGACGGTGCGCCTGGACGTGCTCAACCTGTTCAACAAGACGAACTACGGCGGCTTCGACGACTGGGGCGGTGGCCCGGGCAACCCGCAGAACGCGGTGGGTGGCGACAACGCCAACCTGGGCAAGCCGAACAGCGTGCGTGGCGACCCGCGCACCATGCGGCTGATGCTGTCCTACAAGTTCTGAGGCCTTGGCTGCGGAACTGACCCGGCGCCGCTGGCTGGCGGCAGCCGGAGCCACCGGCTTGCTGGCCGCGTTGGCGGGTTGCGGTGAACCGCGACCCGCCGCCACCGACCCGGGTGCGCTGCCGCCGCTGGGCGAGGAAGCCTGGCTGGCCGAACTCGAGCGGCGCAGCTTCGACTTCTTCTGGGAGCGCGCCAATCCGGCCAACGGCCTGGTGCCCGACCGCTGGCCCACGCCGTCCTTCGCGAGCGTGGCCGCGGTGGGCTTCGGGCTCAGCGCCTACCCCATCGGCGTGGCGCGCGGCTACGTCACGCGGGCGCAGGCGCGCGACCGCGTGCTCACCACGCTGCGCTTCCTGCGCGACGCGCCGCAGGGCCCCGCCGCGCAGGGCATGACGGGCCACCGCGGCTTCTACTACCACTTCCTGGACATGCAGACCGGCGCGCGCTTCCGCGACGTCGAGCTGTCCACCATCGACACCGCGCTGCTGGTGGCCGGTGCGCTGCACTGCGCCGAGTACTTCGACGGCAACGACGCCGCCGAGGCCGAGATCCGCAGCGCCGTGCGCACGATCTACGAGCGCATCGACTGGCGCTGGGCGCAGATCCGCCCGCCGGCCATGGGCCACGGCTGGAAGCCCGAGAGCGGCCACCTGGGCAGCGACTACAAGGGCTACAACGAGGCCATGCTGCTGTACCTGCTGGCGCTGGGTTCGCCCACGCACGCGGTGGACGCCGCGGCCTGGGACGCCTGGTGCAGCACCTACCCGCGCCACTGGGGCACGCACCAGGGCCACACCTACCTGGACTACCCCAGCCTCTTCGTCCACCAGTTCACGCACATCTGGGTGGACTTCCGCGGCATGCCCGATGCCTACATGCGCAGCCGCGGCCTGGACTACGCCGAGAACTCGCGCCGCGCCACGCTGGCGCACCGCGACTACGCGATTGCCAACCCCGACCGCTGGGCCGGCTATGGCGAGCACAGCTGGGGCGTGACGGCCTGCGACGGCCCGGTGGACGTGCAGCGCGAATGGAACGGCAGGCTGCGCCGCTTCATCAGCTACGGCGGGCGCGGCATGCGGGCCTATGACGATGGCACGATCGCGCCCTATGGCGCCGGCTCCTCCATCGCCTTCGCGCCGGAGCACGTGGTGCCCACACTGGCCGCGATGCGCAACAGCCACGGCCGGCACATCGTCGGCCGCTACGGCTACTTCGCCTACAACCGCAGCTTCCACTTCACCGACATCAAGCTCACGCACGGCCGCGTCGTGCCCGGCTTCGGCTGGGTGGACACCGACTTCCTGGGCATCGAAGTCGGCCCGCTGCTGGCCATGCTGGCCAACCACCGCGGCGGCCTGGTGTGGAATGCGATGCGCAGGCAGCC
>JAEUPH010000202.1 GCA_016790395.1 Rubrivivax sp.
CCACGGCTACGTCTGCCCGCGCGGGCACATGATCCCGCAGCAGATGTACGACCCCGACCGCGTGAAGACGCCGATGAAGCGCACCAACCCGGTCAAGGGCCGCGGCGTGGACCCGAAGTTCGTGCCCATCAGCTGGGACGAAGCGCTGGACACCGTGGCCGAGAAGATGATGGCCCTGCGTCGCGCCGGCGAGCCGGGCAAGCTGATGTACATGCGCGGGCGCTATTCGTCCACGTCCACCGACCTGCTGTACGGCACGCTGCCCAAGGTCTGGGGCACGGCGAACTACTTCTCGCACAGCGCCATCTGCGCCGAAGCCGAGAAGATGGGCCCGGGCCTCACGCAGGGCTTCTACGGCTACCGCGACTACGACCTGGAGAAGACCAACTGCCTGGTGGTCTGGGGCTGCGACCCGCTGGCCTCCAACCGCATGGTGCCCAACACCATCCACCGCTTCCACGAGATCGTCAAGCGCGGCACCGTCATCGCTGTCGATCCGCGCCTGAGCAATGCTGCCGCCAAGGCCCAGGAGTGGCTGCCGCTGAAGGCCGGCACCGACGGCGCGCTGGCCGGCGCCATCGCCCACGTGCTGCTGACCGAAGGCCTGTGGAACCGCGAGTTCGTGGGCGACTTCAAGGAGGGCCGGAACCTCTTCGTGGCCGGCCAGACCGTCGATGAAGCCGCCTTCGCCGAGAAGGAGACGCACGGTGTCGTCAAGTGGTGGAACCTGGAGCTGAAAGACCGCACGCCCGCCTGGGCCGAAAAGGAAACGCTGATCCCGGCGGCGCAGATCCTGCGCGTGGCGCGGGCCATGGGCAAGGCAGCGCCCAAGACCGCGGTCTGGATGGGCCCTGGCGCCGCCATGCACCCGCGCGGCACCTACAGCGCCATGGCCGTGCACGCGCTCAACGGGCTGCTGGGCAGCATCGACGTCGAAGGCGGGGTCTGGCAGAGCAGCAGCGTCTCGCTGGGCAAGTTCCCCAGCGCCGACAAGTACGTCGATGACGTGGCCAAGGCCGGCAGCAAGGGCAAGAAGCTCGATGGCCGCGGCGCCAAGGACATGCCCGCCATGATGGGCGGCAAGCCCGGCAGCGGCGTGGTCACCAACAACGTGGCCAACGGCCTGCTGAAGGACCCGGGTGCGGTGAAGGTCTTCATCGCTTCATGGGCCAACTTCAACTTCTCCTGCACCGGCGCCGACCGCTGGGACAAGGCCATGGCCAAGGTGCCGTTCTTCGTGCACATGGTCACCAACCCTTCGGAGATGACGCAGTTCGCCGACATCGTGCTGCCGTCCACCTTCAATGCGGCAGAGGGCTGGTCCATCGTCGGCAACATGGGCAACGGCCACGGCTATGCGTCCATCCAGCAGGCTGCCGTGAAGCGGCTGTGGGACGTGAAGCAGGAAGAGACCGAAGTCATGTGGCTGCTGGCCGAGAAGCTCAAGGCCAAGGGCTTCCCCAACCTCTACGACTACTACGCCCAGGAGTTCAAGGACCCCGAGACCGGCAAGCTGCCGACGACGGCGCTGGAGTTCAGCGAGATCGCCGCCAAGATCAGCAGCGCCCCGCTGTGGATGCCCAAGGAGGCGCTGAAGGGCGACGCGCCCGTCAAGGGTTGGGCCGACTTCAAGGCCAAGGGCATGTTCAGCGGCCCGAAGTACACGCTGAAGAAGGGTTGGGGCGGCAAGTTCGCGACGCCGACCAAGAAGTTCGAGTTCTACAGCGAGGCCTTGAAGAAGGGCCTGGAGGAGCACGCGAAGAAGTACGAATCGACGGTCGACGACATCCTCACCGTCAGCGGCTACGCCGTGCGTGGCGAAGCGGCCTTCGTGCCGCACTATGAACCGCCCAAGCGCCATGGCAGCGCGGCCGACTACCCGTTCGACTTCGTCGACTACAAGAGCCGTCTGAACCGCGAAGGCCGCAGCGCCAACCTGCCCTGGTACCAGGAGTTCAAGAAGGTGGACCCGGGTGACGTGTCCTACGGCGACGTGCTCAAGATGAACCCGCTGGACGGCGCGAAGCTGGGCCTGAAGACGGGTGACACGGTGCGTGTCAGTTCGCCGGCGGGCGCCATCACCACCGAACTGAAGCTCTGGGAAGGCATCCGGCCCGGCACCGTCACCAAGTGCTATGGCCAGGGTCACTGGGCCTACGGGCGCGTGGCCACCGGCAAGTACGGCCAGGCGGCCACCCGCGGCGGCAACAACAACGAGATCCTGGTCGACGACTACGACAGGCTCAGCGGCGCCACCGCGCGCAACGGCGGCTTCACCGGCGTGAAGATCGTCAAGGCCTGACCCCGTCCACCGCACCAGAGGAAACCATCATGACAAGACTTGGAATGGTCATCGACCTGGCGAAGTGCGTGGGCTGCGGCGCCTGCGCCTTCGCGTGCAAGACCGAGAACAACACCCGCGGCCGCGAGGACGGCCAGAGCCACAACTGGGCC
>JAEUPH010000272.1 GCA_016790395.1 Rubrivivax sp.
GCGGCGCACCAGCGCCGCGAGTTCGGGGTCGTGGGCATGGCCGGCGGCCGAGGTCCAGGTCTCCACGTGCGTGCCGCCCCAGCTGCTGTGCACGATGCCGATGGGCACGCCGGTGGCGCGGTGCACGTCGCGTGCGAAGAAGTAAGCCACGGCGCTGAACGTGCCGGCGTGCTGCGGCAGCGCGGGCCGCCAGGGCGCGGGCGCCAGGTCGTCTTCCAGCCGCAGGCTGGCGCGGTGCGCCACGTGGCGTTCGCGGATGAGCGGGAAGTTGGCGGCGGCCACCTCGCGCTCGCCGTTGGCGGCCAGGCGCAGTGCCCACTCCATGTTGCTCTGGCCGCTGGCCAGCCACACGTCGCCGAGGTAGATGTCGCGCAGCGTGACCGTGCTGCTGCCCCGCAGCTGCAGTTCGTGCGGGCCGCCGGCGGGACGCGCCGGCAGCGTGGCGCTGAAGCGGCCTTCGGCGTCGGCCTGCGTCTTCGCGCTGGCCCCGGCCAGGCTCACTTCCACGGCTTCGCCGGGCTCGGCGCGGCCCCACACGCGCACGGGCTGGTCGCGCTGCAGCACCATGCCGTCGGCGAAGATCGCCGCCGGCTTCGGCGCCGCCTGCGCGCCGAGCACGGCCGCCCACGCGGCCAGCAGCAGCACGCGCTTCAAGGCTGCCACACCAGCGTGGCCACGCTCTCGCGCGGCAGCGTCAGCGCCAGCACGCGGCCGGCGTGGCGCACGCTGAGGGCCCGGGCGGCTGCCGACGAGTTGCTCAGCACCAGCACCAGGGAACCATCGTCGGCGTTGCGGAAGGCCACGTTGTCCACGCCCTCACCGACGGCGGTGGACGCCACGCGCTGCGCGTCGCGGCGCACGAACTTGCTGGCATGGGCCAGGGCGTAGTACTCCAGGTTGCGCGTCACCGCGCCGGTGCGGGAGTCGATGGTCACCACGCCGCGGCAGTCGGGGCAGCCACCGAGCTTGGGGCCGTGGTTCTCGTCCAGCGCCAGGTTCCACATCTGCACGCCGCGCGCCCAGTGGCGCGTGCTGCCGATGACGATGTTGCGCGCCATCCAGGGCAGGGTCTCGGGCCAGTTCGGCTTCCAGTTGCCGCCGCTGCATTCGGTGAACCAGGTGTCCTTGTCGGGGTGGGCGTCGTGCACGCGCGACTGCACCGACACCTCGCCGGCGTAGCAGTGCCAGCCCACGCCGGACACGTAGCGCCGCGCGGTGGCGTCGGCCAGCATGGCCAGCGGCGCGGCCGGTTCGTCCCAGTTGTGGTCCCACTCGATGATCTGCGTCCTCAGCCCGCGCTGCTCCAGCAGCGGGCCCAGGTGCTGGCCGACGACGGCGGCGCGCGCGGCCGGGTCCACGCGCATGCCGGGGTAGCCGGGCGGCTCGAAGTGCGGTTCGTTCTGGATCGTCAGCGCCGCGATCGTCACGCCCTCGGCGGCCATGGCGTCCACGTACTTCACGAGGTAGCGCGCGAAGGCGCCGTAGTGCTCGGGCTTGAGCGAACCCTGGATGAGCTTGTCGTTGCTCTTCATCCAGCCCGGCGCGCTCCAGGGCGAGGCCATCACCGTCAGCTGCGGGTTGATGGCCAGCGCGCGCTTGAGCGTGGGCAGCACGTCGCTGCGCATCGGCTCGATGGAAAAGCGCGTGAGCCCGGGGTCGGTCTGCCCCGGCGGCATGTCGTTGTAGCTGAAGTGCGTGGGCGAGAAGTCGCTGGCGCCCAGCGTCAGCCGCGTGAGTTCGAAACCCACGCCGCCTTCGCCGCGGCCGAAGAGTTCCTGCAGCAGGGCCTCGCGCTGCGCCGCGCTCATGTGGCGCTGCATCAGGATGGCGGTGGCGTCGGTGATGGACGCGCCGAAGCCCACCATGCGCTGGAAGCGCTGGGTGTCGTCGATGTCGATGACGAGGCCTGCGGCGGCACCGCTGCCGAAGCGGCCGGCCTCGCTGCGCGCCAGCAGCTGCGTCTTGTCGCCGGTGGTCAGCCACAGCGTGGCGCCGGGGCCGTCGGCGCGCGGCGCCGGGGGCGCATCGCCCGAGGCGCAGCCGGCCAGGGCCACGGCCAGCAGGGCGGTGGCCCAGGGACTTCTGGAAAGCAAGGGGTGCA
The DNA here is from genome assembly GCA_016790395.1 of Rubrivivax sp. Classification (GTDB taxonomy): domain Bacteria; phylum Pseudomonadota; class Gammaproteobacteria; order Burkholderiales; family Burkholderiaceae_C; genus Rubrivivax. The sequence continues at coordinate 2,102 of JAEUPH010000272.1, forward strand.
GGAGCGACATGCGCGGATTCTTAAGCCGAGTTGGACAACGTTAAACCTTCGTTAACCCTTGCCAGGCCCGCGGTCCTCAGGGCGGGTTGGACAGGCGCGCCAGCCGCGCCAGGTTCGCCTCGGTCCACTGTTCGTGCTCGAACCACACCAGCGTGCGCACGCCGGGGAAGTCGGCGCGCAGCTTCGCGACGATGCGTTGCACCTCGTCGTCGGGCAGCCGCGCGTCCAGCGTCGGCGCCACGGGCGTGGCGCCGGCCTTGGCCATGGTGCTGGGCAGGCAGCTCGTCCACAGCCACTCGATGGGGTAGCCCCAGTCGCGGAAGTAGCACATGGGCGCCAGCTGCTGCACGTGGGCCGCGAAGCGCGCCGCGTCCTGGCCCACCTCCACGAACTCGGGCGGCAGGATGTAGACGCCCAGCGCCATGCCGGCCGGCAGCGCCGCGCGCACGCGCGCCGTGTAGCGCGCGATGGCCTCGGTGCGGAAGTCGTTCCAGCGCCGGCGTTCGGCGTTGTCGCTGCGGAAGTCGATGGTCGCGGGGTCGATGCCGGTGAGCGCGCGGTACCGCGCGCGCGTGGCGTCGCCCAGGTCCATGGCGAAGTCATCGAAGCGGATCCAGTCCAGCATCACGCCGTCCACGGCGTAGCGCGTGGCCACGTCGCGCACGATCGCCAGTTGGTGGTCCTGCACCGCCGCGTCGAGCGGGTTGACGAAGTACTCCGTGCTGCGCGATCCGGTGTAAGGCTGGACCGTGCCGCCCACCAGCGCGCGCATGGCCCAGGCGGGGTTCATCTTCGCCGCCACCTGGTCGTGGAATTGCGGCAGCCAGGCCCGCACCTTCAGCCCACGCGGGCGTGCGGCGTCCAGCGTGGCCTGCAGCACGTCGAAGTTCCCGTAGCCGGGGGCCACCGGGGCCAGCGTGCCGGGCACGTAAAGCTGACCGGAGACCACGCCCGGCCCGTCCTCGTCCTGCTTCACCAGCACCGACACCGTGCCGAAGCCCTGGCGCGCGGCGGCGGCCACCAGCGCGTCGACATCGGCGCGCGTGCGCAGCGCGGCCGGTGTGCGCACCACCAGCTCCAGCGCGAAGGGCGCGGCGGCGGTGGCCGGTGGCGCGCCGCCGCCGCCGGCGCTGCAGGCCGACATCAGTGCGGCGACGAGCGCCAGGAGCCCGCGCCGCGTGCTCATGTCGTGCGCGTCACCTTGCTCAGGTGCCGGGGATGGTCGGGGTCGAGGCCGCGCGCCAGCGACAGCTGTGCGGCGAAGCGGTAGACCGTGAGCGCGGCGACGATGGGGTCCAGGTCGGGCAGCGAGGCCGTGGGCAGCGGCAGGTCGCGCCCCGGCGTGCCGGCGGGCGCGGCCAGCAGCACGCGCGCACCGCGCAGCCGCAGGTCGGAGGCCAGCGCCAGCAGCCCGGCCCGCGCCGGGCCGCGCGTGGCCAGCACGAGCACCGGGTAGCCCTCGTCCACCAGCGCCAGCGGGCCGTGGCGGATCTCGGCGCCGCTCATCGCCTCGGCCTGCAGCGCGCAGGTTTCCTTGAGCTTCAACGCCGCCTCCAGCGCCAGCGGAAAGCCGACGCCGCGCGACACCACCATGCAGTGCGGCGCGTCGCGCAGCACGGGCAGCGCGGCGGACCAGTCCATCTCGGCGGCGGCCCGCAACTGGTCGGGGATGCGTGCCAGCGCGGCGTGCAGTTCGGCGTCGTCCTGCCAGTGCGCCACCAGGCGCGCGGCGGCCACCAGGCTGGTGATGTAGCTCTTCGTCGCCGCCACGCTCACTTCGCGGCCGGCGTGCAGCGGCAGTGTCCACTCGGCGGCCTGGCCCAGCGGCGACGCGGCATCGTTGACCAGCGCCACCGTGGTGGCGCCGCCTTCGCGGAAGTAGCGCACCGGGTCCACCACGTCGGGGCTCTGGCCCGACTGCGAGACGGCCATCACCAGCGTGTCGCGCGCCACCAGCGGCGCGCGGTGCAGCGTCACCAGCGACATCGGCAGCGACGCCACCAGGCAGCCCAGGCGCGCCATCACGAGGTAGGCCAGGTAGCCCGCGGCGTGGTCGGAACTGCCGCGCGCGACGGTGAGCGCGCGCGTGGGCGCGCTGCGGCGCAGGTGCTCGCCCAGGGCCTGCAGGCGCGGGCCGTCGGCGGCCAGCTGGCGTTCGACGGCGGCGGCGGCGGCCAGCGCTTCCTCCAGCATCAGGGGGTTCATGGCGTGGCGTCTCCGTGCTCGCCCAGCCCCAGCCGGCGCAGCAGCAGCAGCAGCGCGCCCTGGGCGCCGTCGGCCTGCGGCGCACGGCTGCGCGCGCGCAGCGCCGCGTCGAGGTAGGGCGCCATGGGCGCGGCCAGGCCCCCGCACCAGGCCAGGGGCAGCGTGGCCGCCGGGTCCAGCGCGGCGGCGATGCGCGCCAGCTCCGCCGCCGCGGCGTCGACGATGGCGCGCGCCGTGGCGTCGTGGCGCGCATGGGCCAGCACCAGCGGGGCCAGGCTGGCGAAGTGGTGTGCGTTGGCGGCCACGCACCAGGCCAGCAGGCCGTTCTCGCCGCAGGCGCGGATGACGGCCTGGGCGAAGGGCCCGCCTTCGCGCCGCTGGTCCATCACGGCCTGGGCATGGGCCACGGCCCGCAGGCCCATCCATGCGCCGCTGCCCTCGTCGCCGGCGGGGAAGCCCCAGCCACCGGCCGTGCGGCGTTCACCGTCGGCCGTCTCGGCCATGCCGATGCTGCCGGTGCCCACGGCGATCACCGCGCCCGGGGCCCCGCCGTGCGCGCCCAGCAAGGCCGTGCAGGCGTCGCTTTCCACCTCCAGCATGCCGAAGCGCGGCGCGGCCAGCCACAGCGCCTGCACCCAGGGCCGGTGCTGCGCGCCAGCCAGGCCGGCGGCGATGGCCAGGCGCTGCGGTGCCGGGCGGGCGCGGCCGGCGTCGGTGAAGGCGGCGTCGATGGCGGCCTCGATGGCGCGCCAGGCCACGTCGGCGCCCAGCGCCAGCGAAGAGGGCCCGGCCGTGCCGAAGCCCAGCGGGCGGCCTTCCATGTCGGCCAGGCGCGCACGGGTGCGGCTGCCGCCGCCGTCCACGCCCACGAGGACGTCGAAGCGCGAGCGGTTCACAGCTTCACCACCCAGCCGCGCCGGTCCATGAAGACCGCCACCGCCCAGCACAGCGCGGTGAAGGCCAGCGCGAAGAGCAGCGAGCCGGGCTTGTCGCCGGCCCAGGGGCGGAAGCCCTGCTCGTACAGCCACATCATCGTGTCCTGACCCTGCACCTTCGTGATCCACAGCGTGGCCATGCCGAACTCGGCCAGCAGGTAGATGAAGAGCGTGTTGCGGCCCAGCACCTCGAAGGCCCAGGCAAAGCTGCGGCGGCCGTGGACGTCGATCAGCGCGACGAGACCCGCCAGCACCGCGGTGGCGGTGCCGCTGCTCACCAGCACGTAGGCCGGCGTCCACAGCTTCTTGTTGATGGGCATGGACTCGTTCCACACCAGGCCCGCCACGATGGCCACGGCAGCCGCGCCCAGCAACCGCCACACCGCCGCCGGCGTGGGGCCCAGGCGCCGCAACGTGGCCACGGCCAGCGTGCCGGCCAGCACGTTGACGACCGCCGGCAGCGTGCCCAGCACGCCTTCGGGGTCGAAGGGGATGCCCTCGCCCTTGTAGAGGTGGGCCTCGCCCAGCAGCCAGCGGTCGAAGCGCAGCGCGGCGTTGCCATGCAGCGTGAGGTCACCGAAGGCCGACAGCAGCCCCGCGTAGAGCGGCAGCGCGAGGGCGCCGTAGACCCAGGCCGCGCGCAGCCCGCCGAAGTGCACGATGAGCGCTGCCAGACCGTAGCAGACGGCGATGCGCTGCAGCACGCCCGGGATGCGCGCCTCGGCCAGCGGGCGCAGCGCCCAGTGGCCGGCGGCGTCCACGGTGAAGAACGGAAACCAGTACAGCAGGAAGCCGCACAGGAACAGCAGCGCCGTGCGCCGCGCCACCTTGGCCAGCAGCGCCGGCGTGCCTTGCGCGGCGCGCTTGTCCAGCACCAGCGCCAGCGCCGCGCCGACGCAGAAGAGAAAGCAGGGGAACACCGCGTCGGTGAGCGTGAAGCCGTGCCAGGCCGCATGCAGCAGCGGCGCATAGGACTGCGTCTCGCCGATCGACATGTTGACGACGATCATCAGCGCCAGCGTCATGCCGCGCATGACGTCCAGGGCCTGGCTGCGAGCGGGCGCGGTGGGAGCGTTCACAAGCGGCCACGCTAGCAGCGCCAGCCCGGTGACGCGAACTTCGGCCCCAGCCCGCCGCGGGCGGCTAAGTCCTTGATTTGTCTGGGCCGCGCAGGCTGGCCCGCGGCACGCGGCTTACGTTGCGCAAGGCGGGCCTGCCGCGCGGGCCGCAGCGCCGCAAGGCTTCGCAACACGGGCTTGCAAAACGTGATGCGCGGCTCAGGCCGGCAGTCGCACGCTGGCGACAAGGCCGCCTTCGGGGTGGTTGGCCAGCCGCAGTTCGCCGCCCTGGGCCTGCACGATGCTGCGCGCGATGCCCAGCCCCAGGCCCAGCCCGCCGGCGTTCTGCTCGCGCCCGTGCGACAGGCGCACGCGCGGCTCGAACACCGTGTGCAGCGCCTCGGGCGGCACGCCGGGGCCGTGGTCGCGCACGCGGATCAGCACGCCGCCTTCCACGGCTTCGGCGTCCAGCTCGGCGCGCTCGCCGTAGTGCAGCGCGTTGTCCAGCAGGTTGCCCAGGGCGCGCTTCAGCGCCAAGGGCTTGGCGCGCACCACCAGGCCGGTGTCGCGGTAGACCACCAGCTTGCCGGCCAGCCGCGCGCCGCGCACCAGGCGGCCGAGCAGCGGGTCCAGGCGCACGTCGACCACGTCCTCGTGGATCTCGGTGTCCTTCACGCTCTGCAGCGCGCCCTTGACCATCATGTCCAGCTCGTCGAGGTCTTCCTCGAACTCGGCGCGCAGCGCTTCGTCGTCCAGCAGTTCGGAGCGCAGCTTCAGCCGCGTGATGGGCGTGCGCAGGTCGTGCGAGATGCTGATGAACAGCCGCTCGCGGTCTTCCAGGTACTGCTGGATGCGCTGGCGCATGGCGCGGAAGGCGCGCGCCGTGCTCACGAACTCGCGGCTGCCGCTCTCGGGCAACGCGGGCTCGCGCTCGTCCTGGCCGAAGGCTTCGGCCGCCACGGCCAGCTGTCGCAGCGGCCGCGTGATCCAGCGCAGCACCAGCACGATCAGCAGCGCCAGCAGCGCGACCACCGGCAGGCCCTGCAGCAGCAGGCGGTCCGCGCTCAGCGGGTCGGCGGCCTGCAGGAAGTAGGGATTGGGCATCAGCGAGGCCAGGAACAGCCAGTGGCCGGGTTCCAGCTCGGTCTGGATGACGAGCACGGGCGCGGGGTCGGGCCGTGTGATGAGGATGTGCTGCACCCAGTGGTCGGGCAGCTCGGCCAGGCGCACGCCGTCGGGCATGCTCAGCTGCTCGGGCGCGACGAAGGCCAGCCGCGTCTCGTGCAGCGAGGGCAGGTCCTGCTTCAGCGTGGCCAGCACGGTGGCGCTGGCGCGTTCGGCCAGGCTCTGCGGGGCGATCGGCTTCAAGGCCACCGGCGCGGTGGCCACGCTGACGAAGAAGCGCGTGCCGCCCATGTCGCGGAACTGCTGGATCAGCAGCGGCCGGTAGTTGGTGGGCACGCTGCGGAAGAAGCGCACGGCGTTGGCGGCGCTGTGGCCCAGGTGCTCGGCGGCCACCACCGTGTCGGCCTCGGCCTTGGCGCGCAGCTGCCAGGCCCACACGGCGTTGGCCGCCAGCTGCGTGGCCAGCACGCCCAGCACCATGACCAGCGTCAGGCGGCCCAGCAGCGACCGGGGCAGCCAGCGCGCTGCCTTCTCAAGCATGGGAGGCGCTGACCTCGGCGGCGAAGACGTAGCCCGCGCCGCGCACGGTCTTGATCAGCCGCGGCTGCTTGCCGTCGTCGCCCAGGCGCATGCGCAGGCGGCTGATCTGCACGTCCAGCGAGCGGTCGAAAGGCCCGCTCTCGCGGCCACGCGTCTGCTCGCTGAGCGCGTCGCGGTCCAGCACCTTGCCGGGGTGTTCGACGAAGACCTTCAGCAGCTGGTAGTCCAGCCCCGTGAGCGGCACCTCGGCGCCTTCGGCGTCCACCACCCTGCGTTCCACCAGGTCCAGCGTGAAGCCGTCGAAGCGCAGGAAGCGCGCGGAAGTGGCGGCGTCGGCGCCGCTGCGCCGCAGGATGGCCTTGATGCGTGCCAGCAGCTCGCGCGGGCTGTAGGGCTTGGCCATGTAGTCGTCGGCGCCGATCTCCAGGCCCACCACGCGGTCGGTCTCGTCGGAGCTCGCGGTGAGCATGATGATGGGCACCTGCGAGCGCAGCCGCACCTCGCGGCACAGCGCGAAGCCGTCGGTGTCGGGCAGCATCACGTCCAGGATCACCATCGACAGCTCGGCCGCGTGGCGGTGGAACTCGGCCATGAAGCTCTCGCCGTCCTGCGCCAGCAGCACTTCGTACTGGTTCTTCTCCAGGTAGGTCTTCAGCAGCAGGCGGGTCTTCTGGTCGTCGTCGACGACGAGGATCTTGCGGGCCATGGTCCTTCCTTGTTCCTTCAGCCGCCGGGGGCCAGCACGCGCAGCACCGCGGCCAGGCGGCGCTGCGCCTCGGCCACCGGCAGCGCATCGTTGACGAAGAAGCGGTGCAGCTCGGCGACGATGGCGTCCTTGTTCGATTCGCCGGTGGCCATGCGGTGCGCCAGGCTGGGCACCAGCGCGTCGCCGCCGCGGGCGAAGAGCGTGTACGACTCGCGCGCGCAGGCGTCCATGGCCGCCGCGTCCAGCCCGCGCCGCACCGGCACCGAGCCCTTGGCGCGGTTGAACTCGGCCTGCAGCGCCGGCGCCAGCAGCGCGCCGGCCATGCGCTCCTGCGCCGCGGCCTGCGCGTAGTCGCGCGCGAAGAAGGTCAGCGTGTCCACGCTGTAGAGGTGGTGGCCGGCGGTGCCGGGCACGGGCACGCAGGCGAAGTGCTCGCCGGGGTTCCAGCCGCCGGCCATGAGCTCGCCCTTGGCCCAGTCGCCCATCACCATCATCGCGGCGCTGCCGCTGCGCAGGCGCTCCAGCGCTCGCGTCCAGGGCTGCTCGGTGAGGTCCGCGCCCGCCCAGGCCTTGGCCAGGCGCAGGCGTGCCAGGGCTTCGGCGAACCTCGGGTCGGCGGCCGCACGCGCATCCAGGCGCGAGAAGAGTGCGCGGTACAGCACCGGGCCGCCACTGGCCAGCAGCAGGCCTTCCAGCAGCGTCGTCACCTGCCAGGGCTCACGGCTCAGCGCCAGCGGCACCACGCCGGCCTGCTGGAGCACCTGCGCGGCGGCGGCCCAGTCGTCCCACTGGCGCGGCACGGCCAGCCGGTGGCGTTCGAACAGCGCCAGGTTCACGTAGAGCAGGTTGATGCGGTGGATGCCCAGCGGCGCCGCCACCACGTGGCCGCGGTGCTGCACGCCGCGCAGCACCTCGGGAAAGAGCGCCTGCGCCCACTGGCCGCCGCGCGCCACGCCGTCCAGTTCCAGCAGCAGGCCGGTGTCGGCCCATTCGACGATGGTGGCGCCGATCATCTGCGTGGCCTCGGGCGCGTCACCCGCCAGCACGCGGCTGCGCAGCACCTTGCCCGCGCCGACGCCGGCGCCGCCGGGGATGGCGGCGTCGCGCCAGCGGATGCCTTCTTCGGCCAGGCGCGCCACCAGCACGTCGGCGGCACGGCGCTCGCCGGGCGAGGTCCACCAGTGCAGCACCTGCAGCGAGACCTCGGCCGCGCGCGCCGCGGGCAGCGCGGCGGCGGCCAGGCCTGCGGTCAGCAGGCGGCGCTGGCGGAAGCGACGGGTGTCAGGGGGCACAAAGGGGATTCTCGTGCCGCGGCCTTCATCGCAGGTCCAGATCGAAGACCAGGCTGCGCCGGCCCTGCGGGTCGAAGGCGGCGGCGCGGATCAGCGCGCGCGTTTCGATGCGCGAACCGGCCACGGCCGGGCTCTGCGCCGTGGGCTCGCTGCCGTCGGTGGTGAAGCGCACCACGAGACCCGGCCAGGCCGTGTTGACCTCGGCCGCGTCGCCCACGCGCCTGAGGCCCGGCGGCGGGATGCGGAAGGCGACGTCGGGCAGGTCGCGCTGCAAGGCCGGCAGCAGCTGCCGGCCCACCTGGTGGGCGAAGCGCGACCAGGCGGCGTCGTCGCCGCGCGGGCCGGTGGGCTCGGCCGCCCAGGCGCGTTCGGCCAGCGCGAACAGGCGCGGCAGCATGAGGTGCTCCAGGCGCTCGCGCGTGGGCATGATCTCCGCGAACAGCGTGCCCTCGACGCCGGCCACGCGCGCCCGCCCGGCCGGGGTCAGGGCCACGCCGGACGGGCTGCGCAACGCGTCCAGCGGGCGGTGCTCGAACACGTCGCGCAACTCGATCATCGCCGCCCAGTTCACGCCGGCCTCGCCCGGGTTGGTGTTGGCCGCCATGTCGAAGTAAAGCTTGGTGGCCGGCGCCAGCACCACGCGGTAGCCGGCGTTGGCCAGGCGGTAGCCCAGGTCGTCGGCCTCGTCGAGGTTGTTCCAGACGTACAGCGTGTGGCCGCGCCCCAGGAAGTGCTCGTTGGGCACCAGCGGGCCGCTGCCGAAGCCCTTGTCGACCCCTTCGAGCTTGTCGCGCCGCGAGCCCAGCTCTTCCCAGCCGCCGGCGGCCAGGCCGTGGCGGCGCAGGATCTCGCCCACGCGGTCGTAGAAGCGGTTCCACAGGCCCGGCAGGCCGGCCAGCTTCTCGCGCTCGATCATCGCCAGCGACGCCGGCGAACCGGCCCAGGCACCGTTCGGCAGCTCGTCGGCGCCCACGTGCAGCTGCTTCAGCGGCACGCCGGCGCGGCGGTGCATGGCGGTGATGGCGGCCACCACGTGCTCGATGAAGCGGTAGGTGGAAGGCAGGCCGGGGTCCATCAGGTGGTCTTCGTAGCGCTGGGCCGAGCTGTAGCGCGAGCGGTCGGCGGGGTCGGCGAGCAGGAAGTCCCTCGCCCCCGGCAGCCCGGCCGCCGAGAGGCGCCGTGCCCGCGCGTTCATGGCCTGCACGGCGGCGCGGGCGTGGCCGGGCATCTCGATCTCGGGGATCACCTCCACGTGCCGCGCCGCGGCGTGGCGCAGGATCTCGGCGTAGTCGGCCTCGGTGAAGTGGCCGCTGCCGCTGGAG
>JAEUPH010000252.1 GCA_016790395.1 Rubrivivax sp.
GTGCGCAGCCACCAGGTGATGGTGGTCTCGCCGGCTGGCGTGCGCATGCCCGAAGGCGACACGCTGATGCGGCCGTCGCTGACCTCGACGTAGATGGTCGGCGTGGGTGCCGACTTCTGCTGCGCGCCGGCCGCGAAAGCCAAGCCCAGCAGCAGCGCTGCGATGCAACGGTTCTTCATGATGCCCCTCCGGCCCGTGAAATGTGTCGCCCTGTAAGGCGTGCCCGCATTCTCGATGTCTGCGCCGCGTTGGCAAGCGCATCGTGAAGATTCACGCGGAGGTGTATCTTCTCGCCCTTCGCCACGGCCGCCGCCCCATGACCACCGACCCCTCCGCCCTCACGCCCGCACCGGCGCCCGTGCGCCACATCCGGCTCACCTCGCACCCCGGCCAGGGCACGGCCGGTGCGCCCGCCATCCGCTGGGGCGACCCCGACCCGCTGGCCCGCGGGCCCGTCGTCGGCAGCACCACCAACCGCAGCCAGCGCAACGTGGTGGGCACGCACAGCGGCAGCTACGGCGTCTACCGGGCGCTGGCGGTGGCCGCCGGCAACCTGACGCGCGGCCACCGTGCCGACCTCACCAACACCTCGCCGACCGACGAGATCGGCCCCTATGCGCAGTGGGGCGACCCGTCCAAGATGGTCAGCATCGACCCCTGGGGCGCCAGCGTGCAGAAGGTCTACGCCGACTACCTGGCGCAGGGCTACGACATCCGCCCCACCATCGCGGTGACCAAGGCCCACGTGCACCTGCCCGAGATCAAGCAGGCCCTGGCCTTCCAGCGCCTGAAGGTGGACGGCCGCATCCTGCTGGAAGACGCCAGCGCCAGCGTCACCAAGGTGGCGGTCGAACCCGTGTGGTGGCTGCCGGGCGTCGCCAAACGCTTCAACGTGAGCGAAGCCGACCTGCGCCGCGCGCTCTTCGAAGAGACCGGCGGCATGTACCCCGAACTGGTGACGCGCAGCGACATCGACGTCTTCCTGCCACCCATCGGCGGGCAGACGCTCTACGTCTTCGGCGACATCCGCGATCTCGCGAAGCCCGAAGTCACGCTCACCGCCCGCGTGCACGACGAGTGCAACGGCAGCGACGTCTTCGGCAGCGACATCTGCACCTGCCGGCCCTACCTCACGCACGCCATCGAGGAGTGCATCCGCGGCGCGCAGGCCGGCGGCGTGGGCCTCATCGCCTACAGCCGCAAGGAAGGCCGTGCCCTGGGCGAAGTCACCAAGTTCCTGGTCTACAACGCCCGCAAGCGGCAGGTGGGCGGCGACAGCGCCGACAAGTACTTCCTGCGCACCGAGTGCGTGGCCGGCGTGCAGGACATGCGCTTCCAGGAACTGATGCCCGACGTGCTGCACTGGCTGGGCATCAGAAAGATCCACCGGCTGGTGAGCATGAGCAACGACAAGTACGACGCCATCACCGGCAGCGGCATCGAGGTGGGCGAGCGCGTGCCCATCCCCGACGAGCTGATCCCTGCCGACGCCAAGGTGGAGATGGAAGCCAAGATCGCCGCCGGCTACTTCACCGAAGGCGCCGTGCCCACCGAAGCCGACCTGGCGCAGGTGAAGGGGCGCGGGCTTGAGTGAATCGACGCAGGACACCCGCCACCCGCTCGAGAAACTCCGCGACCCCGGCACCGTCCGTGCCCGCTGCCGCGCCGTGCTGCGTGCGGTGGACAGCAACGTCAGCGAGCACTTCCGGCTCGACCGCGGCGCCCTGCCGGCCGTGGCCGAGCGCGTGGCGGCACTGACACTGCAGCGCTTTCCCGACCTGCGCATCCCGTACCACAGCCGCTGGCGCCACTTCGAGGCCGGCGGCGTCGACCGCAAGCCGGTGCTGGACGCGCTGCTGGCCACCGCGAGCCTGGCCGAGGCTGCGCGCACTCGCTTCGACCTCACCGTGGTGAGCGTGCTGCTGGATGCCGGCGCCGGCCCCGACTGGAAATACACCGAAGACGGCGGCGGCGTGTACGTGCGCAGCGAAGGCCTGGGCGTGGCCAGCTGGCATGCCTTCCTGCGGGGCGTGTTCTCGTCCTCCGCGGCGGAACCGCTGCGCGCCGACGCCGCGGCGCTGGAGAAGGTGGACAGTGCGGCGCTGCGCAGCGTGTTCCAGGCCAGCCCCTCCAACCCCATGGTCGGCCTGGAGGGCCGCGCCGGGCTGCTGCAGCGCCTGGGCGCCGCACTGCGCAAGGAAGGTGGCGCGGGCGCGCGGCCGGCGCTGCTGTTCGACCGCCTCACGCGCCACGGCATGGCCACCGAAACGAGTGCCACGCAGATCCTGGGCGAGTTGCTGCGCACGCTGGGCCCGATCTGGACCAGTGGCAGCCAGGTGCAAGGCCTGCCCGCGGGCGACGTGTGGCCCCACCGCTGGGCCGGCGCGGCCTGCGGCGACGGCAGCGAAGACCCCACCACCGCCGGCTGGGTGCCCTTCCACAAGCTGAGCCAGTGGCTGAGCTACTCGCTGCTGGAGCCGCTGCAGTGGGCCGGCATCGGCGTCACCGGGCTGGATGCGCTGAGTGGCCTGCCGGAGTACCGCAACGGTGGCCTGCTGCTGGACGCCGGCGTGCTGGTGCCACGCGACCCGCGCTCGCTGGCCAAGACCTGGAAGCCCAAGGACGACTTCATCATCGAGTGGCGCGCCTGCACCGTGGCGCTGCTGGACGAGGTGGCGGTGCTGGTGCGCCAGCGGCTCGGCAGGAGCGCCGAGGAACTGCCGCTGGCCTGCATCCTGGAAGGCGGCACCTGGGCCGCAGGCCGGCAGATCGCCGGCGAGAAGCGCCCGGGCGGCGTGCCGCCGCTGAAGATCGACAGCGACGGCACCGTGTTCTGAGCGCCCCCGCGGCCGGGGGTGATCCGCGCGAAGCCGCCTTTTCGCGTAAGCGCGCAAGGGCCTGCAAAGTGCCGGCTCCGGGGACCGCCCGCCCGTCCGGGCCCATCCGCGCCTGTCGCCATGAAGCACCTGCACGCCTTCACCCTCACCGCCGCGCTGGCCCTGGCGGCCGCCACACCCGCCCACGCCCAGACCGCGCCCGACGCCGCCGCATCGGCGGCGGCCCCGGCGGCCGTCTCCGCGCCGACACTCAAGGTGGACGTGCAGGTGGTCAACCCCGAAGACCTGCTGGACACGAACAAGACGCTGCTGGTGCCGACGCTGTACCTGAGCCTGCTGACCGAAGGCCGCGTGTCGGCCGGCAAGCAGTCGGGCTTCTTCTCGGGCGGCAACGCCACGGCGCGGGCTGCCGCCAGCTACAAGGTGGCCGGCTTGGACAAGGCCTACGCGCAGCAGCTGGCACAGGCCGCCTACGACGACTTCGTCGCCCAGCTGCGCCAGGCCGGCTACACGGTGCTCACCTATGCCGACGTGAAGGACCGCGAGGTGCTGCGCGGCGCCCAACGCGACGCCAGCGCCGGCCCGCTGGGCCTGCCCACCAGCAGCGAAGGCGGCAACAGCTACATCCTGGCCGCGCCCAGCGACGAGCAGCTGTTCAAGAGCGGCTTCGCCGGTGGCGCCTTCTCGGAGTTCCAGAGCGGCGGCAAGAGCCGCATCACCGACGCGACGATCGTGATCCCGCACTTCACCTTCAACGCCCCGCAGGCCTGGACGGAAACCTCCAGCGGCTACAAGTCGGTCTCGGCGGAAGCCAACATCGCCGAGGGCATGAACCTCCTCTGGGCGCGCGCGCACTGGATGGGGCAGCCCAAGTCCCGGATGATGCGCGGCATTCCCGGCGTCGCCACCAAGGCCCAGGTGGTCAACGTCAGCGAAAAGGCCGGCGCCGTGACCAAGACCGCCGACACCACGCCGCAGACGGCCAACGCGGTGAGCACCGTGCTCAGCCTCTTCGGCGCCGGCAACGTGCAGCGCAGCAGTTCCGAGTACCTGCTGACGATCGACCGCGAGGCCTACGCCCGCGGCGTGCTCAACGGCGTGCGCAGCTTCAACGCCGAAGTGGCACGCGCCGCCGCCGCCGCCACCCCCTGAGCGCAGCGCCGCCGGCCCGGGCGCTTGGCAGGGCCGGCGGCATGGCTTAGCGTCGGGGCATGAACACCACCGCCTCCGTCACCGTCATCGACCACCCGCTGGTGCAGCACAAGCTCACGCTGATGCGCCAGAAGGACCGCAGCACCAACAGCTTCCGCCGGCTGCTGCACGAGATCAGCATGCTCATGGCCTACGAGGTCACGCGCGGCATGCCCACGCAGCTGGTGGAGATCGAGACACCGCTGGAGAAGATGCAGGCACCGATGATCGAAGGCCGCAAGACCTGCTTCGTCGTCGTCATGCGCGCCGGCGCCGGCCTGCTGGACGGCATGCTGGAGGTGGTGCCCGGCGCCCGCGTCGGCCACGTGGGCCTGTACCGCGACCCGAAGACGCTGATCGCGGTGGAGTACTACTTCAAGATGCCTGGCGAGATGCACGAGCGCGACGCCATCGTGCTGGACCCGATGCTGGCCACCGGCAACTCCGCCGTGGCGGCCGTGGAGCGGCTGAAGGAAACGCGGCCGAAGTCCATCCGCTTCGTCAGCCTGCTGGCCGCACCCGAGGGCCTGAAGAACTTCCACGAGCACCACCCGGACGTGCCGGTGTACACCGCGGCCATCGACCGGCAGCTCAACGAGCATGGCTACATCGTGCCGGGGCTGGGGGACGCGGGGGACCGGCTGTTCGGCACCAAGTAGCTGCTCAGCGCTCGGCCAGCGCCTCCACCTGGATGCGCAGTTCGACGTCCATCCGGAAGCCGTAGTCCTTGCCGGCGGCGAGGCCGAAGTCGTCACGCTGGAATCTGCCGCTGGCGTCGGCGCCGCAGTAGTCGCGCTTGAGCATGGGGTGCGGGATGCACTTCAGCGCATGGATGGCCAGCGTCAGCGGCTTCGTCACGCCGCGCAGCGTGAGTTCGCCCACCAGCTGCGTGGGGACGCCGTTCACCGGCGCCTGCAGCGTGCCCCTGAAGACGGCGCGCGGGTGCTTCTTCACGTCGAAGAAGTCCTTGCCGCGGGCCCAGGCATTGAGAGCGTCGTGGCCGAAGTCGATGCTGGTCAGCTCGGTGCTGATCTCCACCGTGCCGGTGCCCGTGGTCTTGTCGAAGACGACCTTGCCGCTGCTCCTGTTCATCTTGCCGCGCCACACCGAGATGCCCATGTGGTCGGCCTCGAAGCTGGGGAAGGTGTGCCCCGGGTCGATCACGTAAGTGGTGGGCGCCGCGGCGGCGGCGGTGGTGGCCAGCAGCAGGGCCAGCGTGGTCGGAAGGGGGTGCATGGCGGCCTCCAGGGTTCGGGTCCGGCACGACGATCGCGCCGGCACGCTTTCGACACTCAGCCTCGGCGCGCGCGCCGGTACGGGTCGGCGAAGCCCAGCGCCAGCATCAGCGCGCTCTCGCGCGCCTCCATCGCGGCGGCTTCGTCCTCGGCCTCGTGGTCGAAGCCCTGCGCGTGCAGCGTGCCGTGCACGACCATGTGCGCGTAGTGCGCCTCGATCGCGATGCGCTGCGCCTTCGCCTCCTTCGCCACCACCGGCGCGCAGATCACCAGGTCGGCCTCGACCTCGGGCTCGTGCGCGTAGTCGAAGGTCAGCACGTTGGTGGCGTGGTCCTTGCCGCGGTAGTCGCGGTTCAGCGCCCGGCCTTCTTCCTCGCCAACGATGCGCACGGCGATGTGGCCGGGCACGTCCAGCGCAGCGCGGATCCAGCGCGCCACGCGGTGCCGCGGCAGGTGTTCGCGGTGCGTGGCGTCGGCGAACTGCAGCGACAGTTGCAAGGCGGGGCGGGCCATCAGGCGTGCTCGCCGTCGCCACGGTGGCGGTCATAGGCTTCGACGATGCGCGCGACGAGCGGGTGCCGCACGACGTCGGCCGCGGTGAAGTGGGTGAAGGCCACGCCGGGCACGCGCTGCAGGATGTCATCGGCCTCCACCAAGCCGCTGGCCATGCCCTTGGGCAGGTCGACCTGGCTCACGTCGCCCGTCACCACGCACTTGCTGCCGAAGCCCATGCGCGTGAGGAACATCTTCATCTGTTCGCGCGTGGTGTTCTGCGCTTCATCCAGGATGACGAAGGCGTGGTTGAGCGTGCGGCCGCGCATGAAGGCCAGCGGCGCGATCTCGATCTGGCCCTTCTCGAAGGCCTTGGTCACGCGGTCGAAGCCCATCAGGTCGTACAGCGCGTCGTAGAGCGGGCGCAGATACGGGTCGACCTTCTGCGCCAGGTCGCCGGGCAGGAAGCCCAGGCGTTCGCCGGCCTCCACCGCCGGGCGCGTGAGCACGATGCGCTGCACACCGTGGCGCTCCAGGGCATCCACCGCGCAGGCCACGGCGAGAAAGGTTTTGCCGGTGCCGGCCGGGCCGATGCCGAAGGTGATGTCGTGCGCCAGGATCTGTCGCAGGTACTGGCCCTGGTTGGGCGTGCGGCCGGTGAGGTCGGCATGGCGGGTGTGCAGCACGACGTCGGCGGGCGGCTCGGCGCCCGTCGGCGCCGCGGCCGCGACGGCGGCGTACTTCACCAGCGCCAACTGCAGCGCACGTTCGCCGATGGGCTGCGCCGCCTGCGCGTGCAGCTCGTCCAGCAGCCGCACCGCCCGTTCCACGCCGTCGCGCGGGCCTTCGATGCGGAAGCTCGCCTCGCGGCGCGCCAGGCTGACGCCCAGCGCGGCCTCGACGCGGCGCAGGTGCGCGTCCAGCGGGCCGCACAGGTGGGCCAGGCGGCGGTTGTCGGCGGGTTCGAAGCTGTGGCGGCGGATCAAGGTGGTGGCGCCCTGCACGCGTCAAAGCGCACGGGCCGCGCATTGTGGCAGCGGCCGCGCGCAGGGGCCGCGGGCACAATGTGGCGCCGATGCCGTCGCCCGTGGCCCTTGCCCTCCGCTGCCTGCTCCTGCTGGCGCTGGCGCTGGGCCTGCACGTGCCACCGGCCGCGGCGCAGACCGTGCGACTGACGGCCGCACTCACCGCTCCCGGCCGGCTGCCCGCCTTCCCCGACCCCAGCCTGGCCACGACGGTGACGCTGCCCGACGAGTGGTCGGCCCGGCTGTCGGGCCCGGACGCCGCCGTCTGGTACCGCGTCGAGTTCCCGCGCGTCGCGCCGCTGGACAGCGACGACCTGATGGCGCTGTTCATCGAGCATGTCTGCAGCAACCTGGAGGTCTACCTGAACGGCCACCTGGTGCACAGCGGCGGCCGCATGACGCGCCCGCTGACGAACAACTGCAACCACCCGCAGCTGGTGTCGCTGCCATCGGCGCTGCTGCGCCCCGAGGGCAACACGCTGGACCTGCGCGTGGCCGGCCACCCGCTGGCAGAGGTGGGCTCGCGCGACCGCGCCGGTGCGCTGTCGGTGCTGGAGATCGGGCCGCAGTCCGAGCTCTCGCTGCGCCATGCCCGGCGCACCGCCCTGCAGGTGTGGGCACCGCAGGCCGTGAGCGCCACGCTGGTGCTGATGGGCGGCTTCATGTTCGTGCTGGGCTTCATCACGCGGCGCGAGAGTCACCTGGCCTACTTCGGCGCGCTGTCGGTGGGCTGGGCGCTGGTGGACATGCGGCTGTGGCTGCGCAGCGTGCCGCTGGCGCACTCGGGCGTGGAGTTCCTGCTCTGCGCGATGCTGGGTTTCATCGCCTGGGCCAGCGTGCAGTTCCTGCTGCGCTACGCCGGCGTGCGCCACAAGGGCGTGGACATGGCGCTGCCAGCGCAGTGCGCGCTGCTGGCCGTCTCGCTGGTGGCTGGCGGGCCGCAGCGCCTGCATGCGGTGGCCAGCTTCTGGTACCTGGTGCTGGCGCTGGAGGTGGCGGCCGCGGCACTGTGGCATCTGCGCGCCATCCGCAAGAGCCGCGCGCTGTGGCCCATGGCCGCCATGCTGGGCGCCGTGGCCCTGGCCGGCGCGGTGGAGTTCTATTCGCAATGGACCGGCCACCGCCCGCTGGCGGCACTGCTGGCACAGCAGGTGGTGCCGGTGATCTTCGTGCTGGTGGGGCTGCGCCTGGTGCAGCAGCACGGGCGCGCGCTGCACAACGCCGAGCAGGGCAAGGCGCAGCTGGAGCAGCGTGTGCGCGAAGCCACGGCCGAGATCGAGCGCAACTTCCGCCAGCTGGCGGAATTGCGCGTGGAGCAGGTCACCGAGCAGGAGCGCAAGCGCATCGCGGCCGACCTGCACGACGACCTGGGCGCCAAGCTGCTGACCATCGTGCATACCAGCGAAAGCGAGCGCATCAGCACGCTGGCGCGCGAGGCCCTGGAGGAGATGCGCCTGTCGGTGCGCGGCCTCACGGGCCGGCCCGTGCGTCTGAGCGACGCCCTCGGCGACTGGCGCGCCGAGGTGATCTCGCGCCTGGCCCAGGCCGGCATCCAGGGCGACTGGGAAGGCCCTGACGAGCTGCCGCAGACGCTGAGTGCGCGCGCCTACGTGCAGACCACGCGCATCCTGCGCGAGGCCACCAGCAACATCATCAAGCACAGCGGCGCCACGCACTGCTCGGTGGTCGTGAGCATCAGCAACAACGACTTCCAGTTCGTGCTGCACGACAACGGCGACGGCATCGCGCCCGTCCCCGAGGGCCGCCTGGACCGCGGCCACGGCCTGGCCAGCATGAAGTCGCGTGCCAAGCAAATGCAGGGGCAGTGCCTGGTGGAGTCGGGACCTGGGTATGGAACCGTGATACGTCTCACGATTCCACTGGACAGGGCCGTGCAGCCCTCGTGAGGAGGATGGACGCGCCGATAAGATCGAACGCTATCTCTCCCTCACGCCGATGAAGACCATCCTGCTGCTCGAAGACCTGCCCGAGATCCGGGCCTGGATGCGCAAGCTCGTGCTGCAGGTGTTCCCCGGCGCCACCATCTCCGAGAGCGCCCGCGTGCAGGACGCCATCGAACTGGTGGCCGCGGTGAAGTTCGATCTGGCCCTCGTCGATCTCGGCCTGCCCGACGGCAGCGGCGTCGACGTCGTCACCAAGCTGCGCGACGTGCAACCCGAAGCGCAGAGCGTCGTGGTCACCATCCACGACGACGATGAGCACCTCTTCCCCGCACTGCAGGCCGGCGCCTTCGGCTACATCCTGAAGGAGCAGGCGCGCGAGTTGATCACCGAGCAGCTGCAGCGCATCAGCCAGGGAGAGCCGCCGCTGAGCCCCAGCATCGCGCGCCGTGTCATGGCCTATTTCAGCGCCAAGGCCAAGCCGCAGCCGCAGCAGCACCTGATGCCCAACGTGAGCCTGACCGACCGCGAGAGCGAGGTCCTGCTGCGCGTGGCCAAGGGCTACACCCTGCCCGAGATCGGCGTGCAGCTGGGCCTGAGCCGGCACACCATCGCCGACTACGTCAAGCAGATCTACCGCAAGCTCAACGTGAGCTCGCGCGCGGAAGCGGCGCTGGAAGCGCAGCGCCTGGGCCTGTTCCGCTGATGGCCCTGCGGGCGCCGCTCATGCAGGCGCCGCGCAAGCTTCGAAGGAAATCGATGAAGCGACGCGCCTGCCGCTGTCCATAATTCGGTCTCCGCATAAGCAAGGGGCGCCGCCCCGCCCGCCGTGAACTTCCAGCAGCTCCGCTCCGTGCGCGAGACCGTCCGCCAGGGCTTCAACCTGACGGTGGTGGCCGAAGTGCTGCACACCTCACAGCCCGGCGTCAGCCGCCAGATCCGCGAGCTGGAGGACGAACTCGGCATCGAGATCTTCGAGCGCGCCGGCAAGCGCCTCACCGGGCTCACGCCACCGGGCGCCACCGTGCTGCCCATCGTCGAGCGCCTGCTGCAGGAGGCCGACAACCTCAGGCGGGCCGGCGAGGAGTTCGCGGCGCAAGGCCGCGGCACGCTGACCATCGCCGCCACACACTCGCAGGCCCGTTACGCGCTGCCGCTGGCCGTGCGCGACTTCAGCGCCGCGTTTCCGCAGGTCACGCTGCACCTGCACCAGGGCTCGCCCAGGCAGGTGGCCGAGCTGCTGCTGGCGGGCCAGGCCGACATCGGCGTGGCCACCGAGGCCCTGGCCGAGGTGCCCGAACTGGTGGCCCTGCCCTGCTACCAGTGGACGCACAAGGTCATCGTGCCGCCGGGCCACCCGCTGGCCGACGACGCGGCGCGTGGCGTGCCGCTGACGCTGGCGCGGCTGTCGCAGTTCCCGCTCATCACCTACGAAGCCGGCTACACCGGCCGCAGCCACATCGACGCCGCTTTCACGCGCCAGGGGCTGACGCTGAACCTCGTGCTGTCGGCCATGGACGCCGACGTCATCAAAACCTACGTGGAACTGGGCATGGGCGTGGGCATCATCGCCGCCATCGCCCACGACGAGCAGCGCGACGCGCACCTGCAGGCCATCGACGCGCGCCACCTCTTCGCCAGCAACATGACGCGCCTGGCGGTGCGCCGTGGCGCCTTCCTGCGCGGCTACGTGTACGGCTTCATCGAGACCTTCGCCCCGCCGCTGACGCGCGCCGTGGTCGAACGCGCCATGGCCGCCGAGCCGGGCAGCGACTTCGCGCTCTGACCCCCGCAGGCGGGGTTCGGGCCGGCCGGCCGCTGCGGCGATACTGCGCGTCCGCAGTCGCTGCTCAGGGAGTGGATTCTTGAAGACGTTTTTCTGCCGGGCCTGGCTGGCCCTGGTGTGCTGCGGCAGCGCCGCAGCCGTGGACCTGCCCGCCCCCACCGTGCCCGCCCAGCGTGAAGCCGTGTCGGTGGCGCCATTGGCGCTGACCGTCAAGTTCGCGGTCGACCGGCTCAAGACCACCATCCTGCCGGGCGACGAACTGGGCCATGTCAGCAGCGGGATGTTCTGCAGCGGCCGCCAGCCGATACGGGCCACCGAAGAGGTGGTGAAGAACACCGGCGCCTTCGAGACCTCCATCGCCACGCAGCAGCTGAAGAAGCTGGGCTACCCGATGGCCAGCGTGGGCACGGCATCGGCGTACAGCAGTGACGTGGCCGCGGCGCCCGACTTCCGTCTGGGCGGCATCATCCGCGAGGTGAAGTTCGAGACCTGCCGCACCGGCGACGAGTCCGAAGGCTGGTTCTACATCAAGATCGACTGGGCGCTGTACGCCGAGCGCGAGCAGAAGGTCGTCTTCCAGCTCACCACCGAGGGCCTGGCCACCAGCCCCAAGAAGATCGCCGACCTGTCGCGGCGCGCGATCCTGTCCTCGGTGGACAACTTCCTCGGCGCGCCGGGCTTCCTGGCGGCCGTGAAGCCCGACGCCGCCGCCTTGCTGGCGGCCGGCGCGGCCTCGGCGCCGGCAGCGGCCGCACCGGCCACCAAGCCCGGCGAGGCGAAGCCGCCCAACGTGGCCGTGCTCGACCCCATCAAGGTCCATGGCGAGAACCTCAGCGTCAAGTTGGGCGTGGACCCGGTGAAGATCGGCCTGCTGCAGGGCGACGAGCTGGGCAACGCGAGCTACGGTGGCTTCTGCATCAACGCGCAGCCGCTCAGCGTGGGCGAGAACTTCCTCAAGAACTACGGCAACTTCGTGGCCAGCGTGGTGCAGCAGTCGCTGAAGAAGAACGGCTACCCGCTGGCCAACCAGAGCAAGACCAGCGCCTTCGACACCGAGCAGGCGGCCGCGGCCGACTTCCGTGTGGGCGGCGTGCTGCGCGAGCTGCGCATGGAGGTCTGCCACGGCACCAACGCCAGCGAGGGCTGGATCTACGCCAAGATCGACTGGGCCCTGTACTCCGAGAAGGCCAAGCGCGTGGTCTTCCAGCGCACGACCGAGGGCCTCATGTTCAGCAAGGACAAGATCCCCGACCTGGGCAACCGCGCGCTCACCGTGGCGGTGGAGAACTTCCTGGCGGCGCCCGAGGTGCTGGCCGCGCTCAAGGCGCCGGCAGCCGCAACGGCGGTGGCACAGGCCGCGGCGCCTTCGGCCGCGGCCGCCTCGGCGGCGGGCACTGCGGCCTCGGCACCCGCCAGCACGGCCGTGGCCGGCGCCGGCGCGACGGCGTCTCTGCAGCTGGCCGGTGGCACGGCCGCGCCCGGCGGCGCGCAGAAGAACCAGGCCCGGCTGCGCGCAGCCGTCGTGACGCTGGAGACGGCACGCGGCTCCGGCAGCGGCTTCTACATCGACCGCGCGGGCTACCTGCTGACCAACTTCCACGTCGTCAGCGGCTCCAAGTTCGTGAAGGTCAAGCTGCTCAACGGCGACAAGCTGGTGGCCGAGGTGCTGAAGGTGAGCGAACGCGACGACATCGCGCTGCTGAAGTCGGTGCCGGTGGACTTCGACCCGCTGGCCGTGCGCCCCGACGCGCTGGAAGTGGGCGATGAGGTCTTCGCCATCGGCACGCCGCTGGGCGTGCTGACCAGCACCATGACACGGGGCGTGCTCAGCGCCGACCGCGTGAGCCAGGGCGTGCACGAACTGCAGAGCGACGCCGCTGTCACCTTCGGCAGCAGTGGCGGGCCACTGCTGGACGGCGAAGGTCGCGTCATCGGCATCACCAAGAGCGGCCTGCGCGGCGAGAAGGGCTTCAACTTCTTCATCCCCGTGCTGGACGCGCTCAAGGCGCTGGACATCGGCATCGGCAAGCGCTGAGCGCCGCCGGCGGCTTCAGATGCCGGCGCCTTCGTCGAAGCGGGTGATGCGGCGCGGCCGCAGGTGCAGCCGGGCGCCCGGCGCGAGGTTCACGCGCTGGCGCAGCGCCGTGTAGGCGGCGCGCGGCAGTTCCACGTCCACATAGCCACTGTCGGCACCGGCCGGGCCTTCGCGCTTGAACTCGATGCGCGTGTTGGGGCCGACGGTGAGCGTCTGGCTGAGCGTCACGGGCCAGGTGTCGTCGTCGGCCTCGGCCACCACCTCCAACTCGTGCGGACGCACGTAGGTGACGTCGCCCTCGTTGCCGAGCCGGCCATGGAAGAGGTTCACGTCACCCAGGAACTGCAGCACGAAGGGCGTGGCCGGGTGGTCGTAGACCTCGTCAGGCGTGCCCTGCTGCTCGATCTTGCCGTGGTTCATCACCACCACGCGGTCGGCCACCTCCATGGCCTCGTCCTGGTCGTGCGTCACGAACACGCTGGTGACGTGCACTTCGTCGTGCAGGCGGCGCAGCCAGCGGCGCAGTTCCTTGCGCACCTTGGCGTCCAGCGCGCCGAAGGGCTCGTCCAGCAACAGCACCTTGGGTTCCACCGCCAGCGCGCGGGCCAGCGCGATGCGCTGGCGCTGGCCGCCAGAGAGCTGGTGCGGGTAGCGGTCGGCCAGCCAGTCCAGCTGCACCAGCTTGAGCAGGGCCATGACCTTGCTCTTGATCTCGGCGTCCGAAGGCCGCGTGGCCTTGGGCCGCACGCGCAGGCCGAAGGCGACGTTCTCGAAGATCGTCATGTGGCCGAAGAGCGCGTAGTGCTGGAACACGAAGCCGACCTGGCGCTCGCGCACGTCGGTGTGGGTGGCGTCCTCGCCGTGGAAGCGCACGCTGCCGCTGTCGGGCACTTCCAGGCCGGCGATGATGCGCAGCAGACTCGTCTTGCCCGAGCCCGAGGGCCCGAGCAGCGCCACCAGTTCCCCGGAAGGAATGACGAGGTTGACGTCGTCGCAGACGACGGTCGCGCCGAAGCGCTTGTTGAGGTTGCGGACTTCGATGCTCATTCGGATCTTTCCCCGGCCTGCCGCTTCTGGCCCTTCACGCGCTGCTCCACCACGTACTTCAGCACCAGCGTCACCAGCGCCAGGCCGGCCAGCAGGGAGGCCACGGCGAAGGCCGCGGCGAACTGGTACTCGTTGTAGACGATCTCGATGTGCAGCGGCATGGTGTTCGTCTGCCCCCGGATGTGGCCGCTGACGACGCTGACGGCGCCGAACTCGCCCATCGCCCGCGCGTTGCACAGGATCACCCCGTACAGCAGCGCCCAGCGCACGTTGGGCAGCGTCACGCGGCGGAAGATCTGCCAGCCGTTGGCGCCCAGCACGCGCGCGGCTTCTTCCTGCTCGATGCCTTGTGCCTGCATCAGCGGGATGAGCTCGCGCGCCACGAACGGGAAGGTGACGAACACCGTGGCCAGCACGATGCCCGGTACGGCGAAGATGACCTTCAGGTCGTGGTCGCGCAGCCACTCGCCGAACCAGCCCTGAAGCCCGAACACCAGCACGTAGATGAGACCGGCGATCACCGGGCTCACCGAGAACGGCAGGTCGATCAGCGTCAGCAGCAGCTGGCGTCCGCGGAAGTCGAACTTGGCGATGGCCCAGGCCGCGGCCAGCCCGAACACCACGTTCAGCGGCACGCTGATGAGCGTGGCGGTGAGCGTGAGCTGCACGGCCGCCAGCGCGTCGGGCTCGGTGATGGCGGCCAGGTAGACGCCCACGCCCTTCTTCAGTGCCTCGACGAACACGGTGGCCAGCGGCACGAACAGGAACAGCGTCATGAACGCCAGTGCCGCGCCGATCAGCGTGAGCTGCACCCAGCGCGGCTCAGTGGTGGCGTTGGCCACGCGTCGGGGCGCCGTGCCCGCGGTGCCGCCCGGGGCGTGCGGAGCATTCCCCCGCGCGTCCGGGGCCGCTTCGGGTGCCGTCGAAGGTACCGGCATGGCCAGCTGCGGTGCGCCGCTCACAGGCCACCCTGGCGCTTGCGCGACCAGGCCTGCAGCAGGTTGATGGACAGCAGCAACGCGAACGCGGTGACCAGCATCACCACCGCGATGGCGGTGGCGCCGGCGTAGTCGTACTGCTCGAGCGTGGGGA
>JAEUPH010000273.1 GCA_016790395.1 Rubrivivax sp.
TCGAAGGGCTGCTCAGAACGGCGGGCTCGAGGCGACATTTCGACGCTTGCTCAGGGTTGATGCTGAGAAAGCATAGCGGAATGACGACGCCAAGTCGGCCGTAACTACGTTGTTGTCAGACAACAGCGCCCCGCGTTTTCCGGGGCGGGCCTTGGCATGGGAACGAACGGTCTGGTGCAATAGCCGGAACTTCCGAAATGGAGGTTGGCCTGATCCGCCCGACGCCCCGGGTGCCTCCCGATCGGGGCCTCACGTTCAAACCTAGGAGATAGACGCAATGAAGAAAACCCTGCTCGCCCTGGCAACGCTGACGGCGTTCGCCGGCGTGGCGTCGGCGCAATCGTCGGTCACGGTCGGTGGCATCATGGACGTCGCCGCCCGCAGTGTGAAGAATGGAACGGCGGGCTCGATCTCGTCGCTGAGCAGCGGCGGCCAGGCCACCTCGCGCATCTATTTCCGCGGCGTCGAGGACCTGGGCGGCGGTCTGAAGGCCGGCTTCTGGCTCGAAAGCGAGATCGGTGCCGACAATGGCGCCGCCGGCAGCACCGTCGGCACCGCCACGGGCGTGTTCTGGGGCCGTCGCTCGTCGGTCAGCCTGATGGGTGGTTTCGGCGAAGTCCGTCTGGGCCGCTACAACACCTCCACCTTCGAAGGCTTCAACGCCGTCGAGATCTTCGGCTACGTCGGCGTGGCCACGGCCGCCAACCTGCGCGGCTCGTTCTACTCGAATGCCGGCCTCACCGCCGCTGCCGTGCGCAACAGCAACCTGGTCACCTACTACCTGCCGGGCGGCCTGGGCGGCCTGACCGGTGAGTTCCAGGTCGGCGCTGGCGAGAACGCGGCCAATCAGAACAAGTCGATGGCGGCCCGCCTGGGCTACGCTGCCGGCCCCGTGATGGTGTCGGCCAGCTACGGCATGTTCAAGAAGGACAAGGCCATGACGGCCGACCTGAAGACCGTCAACTTCGGCGGCACCTTCAACGCCGGCTTCGCGATCATCGGCGCCCTGTACGAGCAGAGCAAGTACGCTGCCCTGGAGCAGAAGCTGACCACCGTGAACCTGCGCGTGCCGATGGGCGCCGGCCTGATCAAGGCCCAGTACACGAAGTCCACCGGCAAGGGCAACACCGCCACGCCCGACCAGTACAAGGCCACTTCGTTCGGCCTGGGCTACGTGCACAACCTGTCCAAGCGCAGCTCGCTGTACGCCAGCTACGGCAGCGTCGACAACGGCGGCACGGCCACCACGGGTGCGAACTTCACCGCCACGTCGTCCGGCCCGGCCGGCATCAAGCGCGGCGAGACCTCCACCGGCTACGAGTTCGGCATCCGCCACGACTTCTGATCCACGTCCCCGCTTCGCGGCGGGGTGCAAGAGGTCCTGCAGCAGGCCGCCTTCGGGCGGCCTGTTTGCATTCCGGGCTCCCTTCCTGGGCGCGCTAAGGGTTATGGAGTGTGTTTCGACCGCAACAGCCGCTGAGGCCGGGCCGTCGCGCAGGCTGACAATCCTGCAGTTCACGTTCCGAGGAGATGACTCATATGAAGAAGTTGCTCGCGCTCTCGTCGCTGGCCTTGGCTGCATCGGCGTCGTTGGCGCAGTCCAGTGTCACCGTCTATGGTGTCGTCGATGCGGGCGTGTCCCGCGTTTCGGGCATCAAGGGCGGTTCGATGAAGTTGCTGTCCAGCGGCATCATGGACGGCTCCCGTCTGGGTTTCCGCGGCAATGAAGACCTCGGCGGCGGATGGCGCGCCATCTTCACCCTCGAGAGCCGCCTGGAACTGGACAACGGCTCCACGAGCAACCGGCCGCCCTCGGGCTCCCAGTTGCCCGACCGCGTCTCGCAGGCTGCCGCGCTGGGCCTGCCCACCGCGCTGCAACCGGTGGTCACGGCGGTCTCCGGCAGCATCGGCAACACGATCGGCGTGAACCTGGCCGGCAATTTCTGGGATCGCCAAGCCTTCGCTGGCTTGATCACGCCCGTCGGCGCCGTGCTGGCGGGCCGGCAGTACACGCCGGCCTACGAGGTGAGCGCCACCTTCGACACCCTGGGCACGCAGTCGGCGCTGGCCTTCGGTCAGGTGGCCTCCATCCCGGCGTCCATCGACATCCGCCAGTCCAATGCGCTGGCCTACCGTGTCCAGCAGGGGGGCTTCACGGCCTCCCTGATGGTGGCTGCCGGCGAGGGCTCCGCGTCCACCGGGCAGTTCATGGGTGGCATGGCCATGTACAAGACGCCGCTGTTCGCGGTGGGCATCGGCTTCAACAAGCGCGAGAACGAGAAGTCCCTGAAGTCGCTCACCAGCACGGTGTTCGGCGTCTCGGCGAACCTCGGCCCGGGCACGGTGTCGGCCGAGTTCGTGCAGGTGAAGGACGACAACCCCACCGGCCTGTCCGGCATCGCCGCGCAGGTGACGCCTTCGGTCGGCGCCGCCACGGCCGCCATCGTGCAGGGCGCCTACATCAATGCGTTCAAGCAGGACGCCAACGCCATGCACGTCGGCTACAAGGTGGCGCTGGGGCAGAACACCTTCTACGTCGCCTACAACAAGCTCAATGACAAGCGCCCGGCCAACGCCGACACCTCGTCGTACGGCTTCGCCTACACCTACGCCTTGTCCAAGCGCACGGACATCAACGCGGTGGTCACGCGCTTCGTGAACACGCAGAATGCCCAGTCGGCGCCCGGTGCGGCCGGTTACCTGGGGGGTGTCACCACCTCGGCCGGCGTCGACGCGAGCAGTTTCGCGCTGGGCGTCCGTCACCGCTTCTGAACGCCACCGCGCCGGGCATCACGGCCCGGCTGCGGCGCAGTTCGTGCTTCGACGATGAGGCCACAGGGCGCCCCCGGGGCGCCCTGTTCGTTCCTGGACGCCACGCACGCCGTCTGTCGCGATGCTCCCCTTCATCCTGCGCCGCCTGATCCAGGCCATGATCGTCATGCTGACGGTGGCCTTCATCGCCTTCATGCTTTTCCAGTACGTCGGCGACCCCGTCAGCAACATGCTGGGCCAGGACGCGACGCAGGATCAGCGGGATGCCCTGCGCAAGGACCTCGGGCTCGACCAGCCCTTCCCCGTCCAGTTCGCGCGCTTCGTCGGCAACGCCGTCCGGGGCGACTTCGGCCTCAGCCTGAAGCAAGGGCGCAAGGTCTCGGTGCTGATCGTCGAACGTCTGCCCGCCACGCTGGAACTCGCGCTGGCGGCTGCCGTGCTGGCCCTGGTGGCGGGGGTGCCGCTGGGGGTGTATGCCGCATTGAAGCGCGGCCGCCTCGGTGCGCAGATCGTGATGACGGTGTCGCTGCTGGGCGTGTCGCTGCCCACCTTCCTGATCGGCATTCTGCTGATCCTGGTCTTCAGCGTGACGCTCAAGTGGCTGCCCAGCTTCGGCCGGGGTGACACGGTGGCCTTCGGCAACTGGACGACCGGGTTGCTGACCGTGGACGGCTGGAAGCACCTCGTGCTGCCCGCCATCACGCTGTGCGTCTTCCAGCTGGCCCTCATCCTGCGCGTGGTGCGCTCGGAGATGCTGGAAGTCCTGCGCACCGACTACGTGAAGTTCGCGCGCGCCCGGGGCTTGAAGGATCGCAGGGTGCACTTCGGCCACGCCCTGAAGAACACGCTGGTGCCGGTGATCACGATCACCGGGCTGCAATTGGGATCGCTGATCGCTTTCGCCATCATCACGGAGACCGTGTTCCAGTGGCCCGGCATGGGTTTCCTCTTCATCCAGGCGGTGCAGTTCGCCGACATCCCCGTGATGGCTGCCTACCTGTGCCTGATCGCGCTGATCTTCGTCATCGTGAACCTCGCGGTGGACCTGCTTTACTTCGCCGTCGACCCGCGCCTGCGCATGGACCGCGCCAGCAGCGGCCACTGAGTCCATGAACACCGCAAGCGCTGCCGAACCGTCGAAGCTCAGCCGCTGGCTGGACAGCGACGTCTGGTTCAGCTTCCGCTCCAGCCCGGTGGCCATGGGCGCCGCGTTGGTGGCGGCGGCCTGCCTGTTCTGCGCTGCTTTCGCCCCCTGGGTGGCGCCGCACAACCCCTTCGACCTGGCCTCGCTGAGCTTGTCCGATGCGCGCCTGCCCCCGGCCTGGATGGCGGAGGGTTCGCGCAAGTACCTGCTCGGCACCGACGACCAGGGGCGCGACATCCTCTCGGCGCTCTTCTACGGCGCGCGTCTGTCGCTGGTCGTCGGGCTGGCGTCGGTGGCGCTGTCGGCGCTGGTCGGCGTGGCGCTGGGGCTGGTCTCGGGCTTCGTCGGCGGCCGGCTGGACGCCTTCCTCATGCGCCTGTGCGACGTGATGCTGTCCTTCCCGTCCATCCTCGTTGCGCTGCTCATCAACGGCGTGGCCCGCGCGATGTTCCCCAACGCGCCGGACAACCTGGCGCTGGGCGTGCTGGTGCTGGCCATCGCACTGCCGGGCTGGGTGCAGTACGCGCGCACGGTGCGCGGCTCGACGATGGTGGAGCGCAACAAGGAGTACGTGCAGGCCGCCCGCGTGATCGGCGTGGCGCCGCGGCGCATCATGTTCGGCCACGTCCTGCCCAACGTGCTGGGCCCGGTCCTGGTGCTGGCCACCATCCAGGTGGCCTCGGCCATCATCACCGAGGCCACGCTGTCCTTCCTGGGCGTGGGCGTGCCGCCGACCTCGCCGTCGCTGGGCACCTTGATCCGCATCGGCAACGACTTCCTCTTCTCCGGCGAGTGGTGGATCACCGTGTTTCCTGGCGCGATGCTGGTGTTGATCTCGCTGTCGGTGAATCTGCTGGGCGACTGGCTGCGCGACGCGCTGAACCCGAGGCTGCAATGAGCGGCGGGCCACTGCTGGAAGTCCGGAAGCTGCGCGTCGAGTTCCCCACCCGGCGCGGCACGCTGCGGGCGCTGGACGACGTGTCCTTCGACATCTCGCCTGGCGAGGTGCTGGGCGTGGTGGGCGAGTCCGGCGCGGGCAAGTCGCTGACGGGTGCCGCCATCGTGGGCCTGCTGGAACCGCCCGGGCGCATCGCCGGTGGCGAGATCCGGCTCGGCGGCGAGCGCATCGACACGCTGCCGCCTGAGCGCATGCGCGCCATCCGCGGCAAGCGCATCGGCGCCATATTCCAGGACCCGCTGACCTCGCTGAACCCGCTCTACACCATCGGCCGGCAGATCACCGAGACCATCCTCACCCACCTGCCCGTGAGCGGCGAAGAAGCGCGCCAGCGGGCGATCCGGCTGCTGCAGGAGACCGGCATTCCGGCGGCCGAGCAGCGCATCGACCAGTACCCCCATCAGTTCAGCGGCGGCATGCGGCAACGCGTGGTCATCGCGCTGGCTCTGGCGGCCGAGCCGGAGCTCATCGTCGCCGACGAACCGACCACGGCGCTGGACGTCTCCATCCAGGCCCAGGTCATCGCGCTCATCAAGCGCCTGTGCCGTGACCACGGCACGGCGGTGATGCTGGTCACGCACGACATGGGCGTGATCGCCGAAACCTGCGACCGCGTGGCGGTGCTCTACGCCGGCCGCGTGGCCGAGATCGGCCCCGTGGCCGACGTCATCCACGCGCCGCAGCACCCTTACACGCGGGGTCTCATGGGTTCGATCCCGGCGATGGACGAAGACCGCGAGCGGTTGCTGCAGATCGACGGCGCGATGCCGCGGCTCACGGCCATCCCCACGGGCTGCGCCTTCCACCCGCGCTGCCCGGAAGTCTTGGACCGTTGCCGCACGGAACGGCCGGAGTTGATGGACGCAGGCACCACGCGCGCCGCCTGCTGGAAGGCGCAACGGTGACAGCGCTGGTGCAGGTCCAGGACCTCGCCAAGACCTTCGACGTCTCGGCGCCCTGGCTCAACCGCGTCCTGGAACGGCAGCCGCGCCGCTTCGTCCACGCGGTGGACGGTGTCTCCTTCACCATCGAGCGCGGGCGCACGCTGGCGCTGGTGGGCGAGTCGGGCTGCGGCAAGAGCACGGTGGCGCGCCTGCTGGTGGGTCTGTATGCGCCGACGGCCGGCCAGGTGCTGTTCGAGGGCCAGGCCGTCGGCCAGCGCAGCGCCGCCGAACTGCGCAGCCTGCGCCGGCACATGCAGATGATCTTCCAGGACCCCTATGCCAGCCTGAACCCGCGCTGGAAGGTGGCCGACATCGTGGCCGAGCCGCTGCGCGAACACGGGCTCGCCCAGGGCGCCGCTTCCCGCGAGCGCGTGGCCGAACTGCTCGGCCAGGTGGGCATGGCCGGGGCCGACGGCGCCAAGTTCCCGCACCAGTTCAGCGGTGGCCAGCGCCAGCGCATCTCCATCGCCCGTGCCCTGGCCACGCAGCCGGAGTTCCTGGTCTGCGACGAGCCCACGTCGGCGCTGGATGTCTCGGTGCAGGCCCAGGTGCTCAACCTGATGAAGGACCTGCAGAAGAGTCGCGGCCTGACCTACCTCTTCATCAGCCACAACCTGGCCGTCGTGCGCCACGTGGCCGACGAGGTGGGCGTGATGTACCTGGGGCGGCTGGTGGAGATCGCGCCCAAGGCCGAGCTCTTCGCGAGGCCGCGCCATCCGTACACGCGCATGCTGCTGGATGCCATTCCCGACATCCGCATGGCCGGCCGCGCGCGAACGCCGGTGCAGGGCGAGGTGCCGAACCCGCTGAATCCACCTTCGGGCTGCAGCTTCCACCCGCGCTGCCCCCATGCCAACGAGCGCTGCAAGGCCGAGCGGCCGGCGCTCGCGTTGTTCCAGGGCGTGCAGGTGGCCTGCCACGCCGTCGGCGAAGGCCGCGTCTAGACCAAGCGTTCGTCGGCGAACAGCGTCTCGACGCGTTCGCGTTCGCGGATGAGGTGGACGGCGTCACCATCCACCATCACCTCGGCGGCGCGGGGGCGGGTGTTGTAGTTGCTGGCCATGGTCATGCCGTAGGCGCCGGCGGACAGGATGGCCAGCCGGTCGCCGGGCTGCAGCGCCAGCACGCGCTCGCGGCCCAGCCAGTCGCCCGACTCGCAGATCGGGCCCACCACGTCCCAGGTGATGGGCGGCTCTGCCCGCGCGACGCAAGGTTCGATCGCCATCCAGGCCTCGTACATGGCCGGCCGCACGAGATCGTTCATGGCCGCATCGACGATGCAGAAGTTCTTCGTCTCCCCGGGCTTGAGCACCAGCACCTCGGTGACCAGGACCCCGGCGTTGCCGACCAGCGAGCGGCCCGGCTCGAACAGCACCTCGCGGTGACCATGGCCGCGGGCGTCCAAGCGGGCCAGCAAGGCACGCACCATGTCGGCGGCCGGCGGCGGTTGCTCGTCGGTGTAGGTGATGCCCAGGCCACCGCCGACGTCCACGTGGTGGATGGGGATGCCGGCGGCTTCCACGGCTTCGACCAGGTCCAGCAGGCGGTCCAGCGCATCGAGATAGGGGCCGATCTGCGTGATCTGCGAGCCGATGTGGCAGTCGATGCCCGCCACGCGCAGACCCGGCAGCGAGGCGGCACGGCGGTAGGTGGCCACCGCGTCGGCATGCGCGACGCCGAACTTGTTGCCCTTCAGACCGGTGGAGATGTAAGGATGCGTGCCGGCATCGACGTCCGGATTGACCCGCAGGCTCACGGGCGCAACACGCCCCAGTTCCAGGGCCACGGCGTTGAGCGTCTCCAGCTCGGGCTCGCTCTCGACGTTGAAGCAGCGCACCCCGGCCAGCAGCGCCTGCCGCATCTCGGCGCGGGTCTTGCCCACGCCCGAGAACACCACCCTGTCGGCACGTCCGCCTGCGGCCAGGACGCGCGTCAGTTCGCCACCGGAAACGATGTCGAAGCCGGCGCCGGCTTGGGCGAAGGTCTGCAGCACGGCCAGGCTGGAGTTGGCCTTCATGGCGTAGCACACCAGGTGCGGCCGGCCGGCCAAGGCCCGCTCGTAGGCGTCGAAGGCGGCGCGCATGGCGCGGCGCGAATAGACGTACAGCGGCGTGCCGAAGCGGCGGCCGAGGTCCGCCAGCGAGTGGCCGTCGAAACGCAGCTCACCGCCTGCCCGCGTGAGAAAGGGCGCGCCAGGCAGGCTCATCGGGAGCCCGACGACGCCGCGGACGCCGGCGCAGCGGGCGCGGCCGGCAGGTACAGCGCACCCTTCTGGCCGCAGCCCGCCAGGAGCAGGCACAAGCCCGCGGTCGCGGATGCCAGAGCCCGGGTCGATAAACTGTCTGCAACAAGCCAACGCATGCGAGGCATTCTATGAGTACGGTCCCCGCTGCCGACCCGCTGTCGGCACTCGACTACCAGCGCGAGACGAGCGCGCTGCTTGGCCGCATCGAGGCCGCGGCCGACGCCTGGCTGCAGGACGACGTGATCGACATCGACACCCACCGCACCGGCGGGCTGCTCGAACTGCTGTTTCCCAACGGCAGCAAGATCATCATCAACACGCAGCCGCCGCTGCAGGAAGTGTGGATGGCGGCCAAGGCCGGCGGCTTCCACTACCGCTTCAGCGGCGGGCAATGGCGCGACACGCGCGACGGCAGCGAGTTCATCGCGGCGCTGTCAACACACGCCAGCGCCCAGGGCGGCAAACCGCTGCGCTTCTGACCCAGCTTCCCGCCGCGGAACCGGCTCTGCCGGGCCGCAGGCGGACGGCCCCCTCGGGGGGTAGCGAGCGCCAGCGAGCTTGGGGGCCCCAGTTCAACGCTTGAAGAGGTCGAGGATGCTGCTGCGCTCCTCGCTGGTGGCGGGCTGCGGAACCTTGTCTTCCAGCCCCAGGCTGGCCACACCAGCGCCGTGAGCGAACTCGTCAAACATCCAGTAGCCCCCTGCCTGCAACACGCCCTCGGGCGGCGGGATCTCCTGCACCGGCACGCCCTTGAGGGCATGCTGCATGAACTCGATCCACACCGGCAGCGACAGACCGCCACCGGTTTCGCGGTCGCCCAGCTTCCGGGGGTTGTCGTAGCCAATCCACACCACGGCCGTCAGCGTCGGCTGGAAGCCGGCGAACCAGGCATCCATCGAGTCGTTCGTGGTGCCGGTCTTGCCGTACAGATCGGGGCGCTTGAGCGTGCCCTGAGCCCGGGCTGCGGTACCGGACCGGGTGATCTCCTGCAGCAGCGTGTCCATCACGAAGGCGTTGCGTGCCGGCAAGGCACGCTGGCTCTCGTCGAAGGCCGGGGGCTTCACTTCCAGCAGCAAGCGGCCTTTCTGGTCGGTGATGCGCTGGATCAGCATGGGCGTCACGCGGAAGCCCCCGTTGGCGAAGACGCTGTAGGCCGTGGCCATCTGCATCGGCGTCACCGAGCCGGCACCCAGCGCCATGGTCAGGTAGGCCGGGTGCTTCTCGGCCTCGAAGCCGAAGTTCTGGATCCACTCCTGGGCGAACTCGGGTCCGGTGGCCTGCAGCACGCGGATCGAGACCATGTTCTTGGACCTGGCCAGCGCCGTCTGCAAGGGCATCGGCCCGTCGAACTTGCCGTCGTAGTTCTTCGGCTCCCAGGGCTGGCTGCCGGTGGTGCCGGCATCGAAGAACAGCGGCGCGTCGTTCACCACCGTGGCCGGCGTGAATCCCTTCTCCAGCGCCGCAGAGTAGATGAAGGGCTTGAAGCTGGAACCCGGTTGCCGCCAGGCCTGCGTCACATGGTTGAACTTGCCCTTGCTGAAATCGAACCCCCCGACCAACGCCCTCAGGGCGCCGGTACGAGGGTCCAGGGCCACGAAAGCGCCTTCCACCTCCGGCACCTGGGTGAGCGACCACTCTCCCTTGTTGAAGGCGGGGTGCTTGTAGGCCCGTACCACGGCGCCGCGGCGGATCTGCGTCTTGGGCCCGGCCTTGCCCGACAGGCCCGAGGTGACCGGCCGCAGACCTTCACCGGTCACGGTGATCGTGTCGCCGGACTGCAGCATCGCCGTCACCTTGCGGGGCGAAGCCTCCAGCACGACGGCCGAGCGCAGGTCGTCGTTGTCGGGATGCTCGGCCAGGGCCTCGGCCACGCGGGCGTCGATCAGTGAGGCATCCGCCGGCAGGTCGACGTAGGCCTCGGGGCCGCGGTAGACCTGGCGCAGTTCGAAGTCCATTAGCCCCTTGCGCAGCGCCCGGTAGGCCACCGCCTGGTCGGCGGCAGAGATCGTCAGGTAGACATTCAGGCCGCGGGTGTATGTCTCCTCCCCGTACTGCGAAAAGACGAGCTGGCGGGCGGTTTCGGCGACGAACTCGGCGTGCACGGCAGCGTCGCTGGGCACGCGGTAGCGCAAGGTCTGCGCCAACGCTTCCTCGTGCTGGGCTTCGGTGATGAAGCCATTCTCGAACATGCGATTGATGATGTAGCGCTGCCGCTGCGTCGCCCGCTTCGGGTTGGCGATGGGGTTGTAGGCCGAGGGCGCCTTGGGCAAGCCGGCCAGCATGGCCGCCTCGGCCACGGACACGTCCTTGAGCTTCTTGCCGAAGTAGATCTCCGCCGCGGCCGCGAAGCCGTTGGCACGCTGGCCGAGAAAGATCTGGTTCATGTAGAGCTCGAGGATCTGGTCCTTGGCCAGCTTCCGTTCGATCTCCAGCGCCAGGAGGATTTCGTAGATCTTGCGGGTGAAGGTCTTCTCGGTGGAGAGGTAGAAGTTGCGCGCCACCTGCATCGTGATGGTGGAGGCGCCCTGGCTGCGAGCGTCACGCAGGTTCTCCAGGGCGGCGCGCGCCACGCCTTTGTAGTCCACGCCCCCGTGCTGGTAGAACCGGGCATCCTCGGCCGCCAGCACGGCGTCCTTCATCACCTGCGGCATCTGGCCGATGGGCATGAAGTTGCGCCGCTCCTCGCCGAACTCGCCCAGTTGCACGCCGTCCGACGAGAACACACGCAGCGGCAGCTTGGGCCGGTAGTCCGTGAGACTGTCGATCTCCGGCAGGTTCGGGTAGGCCACCGCAAGTGCCAGCGCCACCAGCAGGAGCACGGAAAAGAGGCCGCCCGCCAACAGACCTGCAGCCCAGCCCAGGCCCCTCAGGACGGTCGGTCCCCAACCCGACTCGGGCCGTGCGGCAGGGCTGGCGGGCGGCGGGGGCGACGATGCGGGTTCGTTGGGCGGCATACAGAACCCGGCAATCGGGCCGAAAGATTATAGGAAGCGGGCCCTCACGAACGCCCGGACACAAATGCCACACCGGCTTTCGCGAAGACGTGGAATCGTCAGGGATCGGGCCACCCTCATCCCCCAGGGCTTCCGTTCGAAGGCCTTGCGCGTTGTTTCAACTACCCCGGCAAAGTGAGGGATTGGCAACGAGCAAGGGGGTCCGAAACGGCTTTTTTCTTTGGTGCACAAGGGCTTTACTGCTAGCATTGAAGTAACTTCTTAACAAGCGCGGGGGTCGTTTTGGGTTCCCGAGCAGGTCTCGGACCCGAAGTCGGCAAGCGGCGGGGAGTGGGTATCTTGGGTTTTCTCGACACACTGCTGGGACGCAAACACACGCCGATGATCGGTTTGGACATCAGTTCGTCCAGCGTCAAGCTGGTGGAACTGGACCAGACCCCAGGCGGTGAGTTCGTCCTTGAGCGCTTCGCGTCCGAACCGTTCGAGAAGGGCTGGATCACCGACGGCCAGATCGAGAAGTTCGATGAGGTCGCCGCCGCCGTCAAACGGGTGGTCAGCAAGAGCGGCACCAAGACGAAGCAGGTCGTGATGGCCATGCCGCAGTCGGCGGTCATCACCAAGAAGATCATGCTGCCCGCCGGCCTGCGGGAAGAGGAGATGGAGATCCAGGTCGAGAGCGAGGCCAACCAATACATCCCGTTCTCGCTGGACGAGGTGAGTCTCGACTTCTGCGTCATCGGGCCCAGCCCCACCTCGGCGGGCGATGTGGAAGTGCTCATCGCCGCCAGCCGCCGCGACCGCGTGCAGGACCGCCAGGGCCTGGCCGAAGCCGCCGGCCTGAAGCCCGTGGTCCTGGACATCGAGTCCCACGCTTCCCGCCTGGCCATGGGCCGCGTCGTCTCGGCGCTGCCGAACGAGGGGCGCGACGCCTTGGTGGCGCTGTTCGAGATCGGTGCCGACACCACCAGCCTCAAGGTGCTGCGCGACGACGAGATGCTGTATGACCGCGACCAGGCCTTCGGCGGCTCGCAGCTCACGCAGCTGATCAGCCGCCAGTACGGCTTCAGCTTCGAGGAAGCCGAGACCAAGAAGCTCAGTGGCGACCTGCCCGAAGACTACGAAAGCGCCATCCTCACGCCCTTCGTCGACAGCCTGTCGCAGGAGATCGGCCGCGCGCTGCAGTACTTCTTCACCAGCACCCCTCACCACAAGGTGCACTACGTGATGCTGGCCGGAGGCACGGCCACGCTGCCGGGGCTGAAGGACCGTGTCACCGATCTGACCGGTTTCGCTTCGAGCGTGGTCAATCCCTTCGATCAGATGCAGCTCGGTTCGGCGGTGCGTGAAAGCCGCGTGCGGCGCGAGGCACCCGCCTACCTCACGGCCTGCGGGCTGGCGATGCGGAGGTTCCTGCAGTGATCCTCATCAACCTGCTGCCTCATCGCGAGGAAAAGCGACGCCAGCGCAAGCGCGCCTACTTCATCAGCCTGGGTGTCTCGGCGCTGGTCGGCGCCGGCATCGTGCTCGGCTGGTACACCGTGCTGCAGCAGATGACGGCCAACCAGGAATCGCGCAATGCCTTCCTGAAGGCCGAGATCGCCCGGCTCGACGCGCAGATCAAGGACATCGCCACCCTGCGCAGCGAGATCGAGGCGCTGAAGGCGCGGCAGAAGGCGGTGGAAGACCTGCAGACCGACCGCAACGTGCCCGTCTACCTGCTCAACGAACTGGTGAAGCAGACGCCGGAAGGCGTCTACCTCACCAACATCCGCCAGAACGGACAGATCGTGTCGCTCACCGGCGTGGCGCAGACCAACGAGCGCGTGTCCGAGTTCCTGCGCAACACGCTCTACAACAGCACCTGGCTGGAACGGCCGGAACTGTTGGAGATCAAGACGTCCAGCACGACCAGCGCCCGTGACCAGCGCCGGCTGTACGACTTCTCGCTGCGTGTGACCATCAAGCGCCAGCAGGCCGCAGCCGCCGCCCCGGCCGTCCCCGCGTCGGGCGCTGCGCCAGCCGCAGCGCCTGCGAAATCGAGCTGAGGCAGTCATGGCCAAGCCTTCCACCCACGGTTTCGATGTCACCGGCTTCGTCGACCAGGCCGCGTCGCAGTTCCGCAACCTCAACCCCAACGAGCCGGGCCAGTGGCCTCCGCTGCCCAAGGTCGCCACCTTCGCGGCGGCCGCCGCCGCAGTGGTGCTGATCGGATGGTTCGCGGTGCTGTCGTCGGCTTCGGATGCGCTGGAGACCCAGCGACAGGCCGAGCCCGGACTGAAGACCACCTACACCGACCGCCTGGGCCAGGCTGTCAACCTCAGCGAGTACCGCAAGCAGAAGCTGCAGGTCCAGGAGTACGTGACGCAGCTGGAGAAGCAGCTTCCGGGCAAGGCTGAAATGGACGCGCTGCTGTCCGACATCAATCAGGCCGGGCTCGGCCGCGGCTTGCAATTCGAGCTGTTCAAGCCGGGCCAGCAGGCGGTGAAGGACTACTACGCCGAATTGCCCATCTCCATCCGCGTCACCGGGCGCTACCACGACGTCGGCAGCTTTGCCGCCGACGTCGCGAACCTGTCCCGCATCGTGACGCTCCAGAACCTCTCGATCACGCCGGTCGGCTCCAAGGACATGCCTTCCGGCTCGCTGTCCATGGACGCCACGGCTCGCACCTACCGGTACCTCGACGCCTCCGAAATCGCCGAGCAGCGTCGTGCCGCCGCAGCCGCCAAGACGCCAGGAGGCGCGAAGCGATGACAGTCCGCACCCTGGCCACCCTGCTGCTCGGCGCCGGCCTGCTGGCCGGTTGCAGCGCCGACCACGACGAGCTCCGCGCCTGGATGGAGCAGCAACGCCGCGAGGCGCGACCGAACGTCAAGCCGCTGCAGGCACCGAAGAAGTTCGACCCCCAGCCCTACACCGCGGCGCAGGCGGTCGAACCCTTCAGCAACCAGAAGCTGTCGGTGGCGCTCAAGCAGGAGGCCAAGCAACCCAATTCCCTGCTCGCCGCCGAACTGAACCGCCGCAAGGAACCGCTGGAGGCCTACCCGCTGGACAGCATGTCCATGGTGGGCAGCATCACCAAACAGGGGCAGCCATACGCCCTGTTGCGCGTCGACAACCTGCTCTACCAGGTGAAGGTCGGCGAGTACCTGGGCCAGAACTACGGCCAGATCCGGAAGATCAGCGAGACCGAGATCGTCCTGCGCGAGCTCGTGCAGGACTCGGGCGGCGAGATGATCGAGCGCCCCGCCACGCTGCAACTGCAGGAGAGGGCGCGATGACAGCAGCACACGAGGAGATCCGCACCATGTTGCACTGGCGAGCCGCCCTTGCCGCAATCACCGCCGCCGGCGCGCTGCTGTCGCCACTGGCCGCCTGGGCGCAAAGCGCCATCCAGTCGATCACCAGCACGCAGCAGGCTGGCGGCGAGGTTGTCCGCATCGAACTGAGCGAAGCGCTCTCGGCCGTGCCGAACGGCTTCGCTGTCCAGGCGCCTCCGCGCATCGCCATCGACCTGCCTGGCGTCACCAATGGCATGGGCCGCAACACGGTGGAGATCAACCAGGGCAACCTGCGTTCGGTGAGCGTGGCGCAGGCCGGTGAACGAGCCCGCCTCGTGCTCAATCTGAAGCAGGCTTCGAGTTACCGGGCGCAGATCCAGGGCAAGTCGCTCCTGCTGTTCCTGGACAACGGCGGCGCTCCCGCGATGGCGGCGGCCCCCGCCGCGGCGGCTGACCAACCGGTGCGTTTCAGCCCTGCCCAGACCGACACCGTGGCGCCGCTGCGCGACATCGACTTCCGCCGCGGACAGGATGGCGCCGGCCGTGTCATCGTCAACCTGCCCAGTTCGCAGGTGGGCGTCGACATCCGCCAGCAGGGCCAGTCTCTGGTCGTCGAGTTCATGCGCTCCAGCCTGCCCGAGAACCTGCGCCGCAGGCTGGACGTCACCGACTTCGGCACCCCGGTGAAGACCGTCTCCACCTTCACCAGCGGCGACCGCGTCCGCATGGTGGTGGAGCCGACAGGTGCCTGGGAGCACAGCGCCTACCAGAGCGACAACCAGTTCGTGCTGGAGGTGCGGCCCGTCAAGATCGACCCCAACAAGCTGACGCAAGGCCCCGGCTTCCAGGGCGAGAAGCTGAGCCTGAACTTCCAGAACATCGAAGTTCGCGCGCTGCTGCAGGTGATCGCCGACTTCACGCAGTTCAACGTCGTCACCAGCGACACCGTCACCGGCACCGTGACGCTGCGCCTGAAGGACGTGCCCTGGGACCAGGCGCTGGACATCATCCTGCAGAGCAAGGGCCTGGGCGTTCGCAAGAATGGCAACGTGCTGTGGATCGCGCCCAAGGACGAGCTTGCCGCGAAGGAGCAAGGCGACCTGGAGGCGCGCCGCAAGGTGGCCGAACTGGAACCCCTGCGCACGCAGTCCTTCCAGCTGAACTACACCAAGGCGGAAGTGGTGGCGCGTGGCCTCACGGGGCAGTCGCAGGGCTCGGGCTCGACGGGGACCGCCGCACAGTCCTCGCGCATCCTCTCGGCGCGCGGCAGCGTGCTGTTCGAGACCCGCACCAACCAGCTCTTCGTGAACGACATCCCGTCCAAGCTCGAGGAAGTGCAGGCGCTGATCGCCAAGATCGACATCCCCGTGCGCCAGGTGCTGATCGAGGCCCGCATCGTCGAGGCCGATGACAGCTTCGGCCGCTCGCTGGGCGTGAAGCTCGGCGCCACCGACCTGCGCGGCCTGCGCAACGGCATCCCGGGCTACAACGTGGGCGGCAACAACTACGTGGCCATCGGCGGCAACTACTCGAACACGGGCGTGCAGACCGGCCAGACGCCGAACACGTCGACGAGCTACATCCCCGACTCCCAGTTCGTGAACCTGCCGGCCAGCACCACCACCTTCGGCGGCGCGTCGGCGGCCACCTTTGCGCTGTCGCTGTTCGGCGCCACCGCGAACCGATTCCTGAACCTGGAACTCTCGGCGCTGGAAGCCGAGGGCAAGGGCAACATCGTCTCCAGCCCGCGCGTCATCACGGCCGACCAGACCAAGGCGCGCATCGAGCAGGGCGAGGAGATCCCCTATCAGCAGGCCACCTCCAGCGGTGCCACGGCGGTGCAGTTCAAGAAGGCCAGCTTGAGCCTGGACGTCACGCCGCAGATCACGCCGGAAGGCAACGTGATCCTGGACCTGGAAGTCAACAAGGACAGCCGCGGCGAACTCACCAATGCCGGCCCCGCCATCAACACCAAGCAGGTGAAGACGCAGGTGCTGGTCGAGAACGGCGGCACGGTGGTGATCGGCGGCATCTTCACGCTGGACGAGCAGAGCACCATCAACAAGGTGCCGCTGCTGGGTGACATCCCCTTCGTGGGCTACCTGTTCCAGAACCGCGTGAAGAGCACCCGCAAGACGGAACTGCTGGTCTTCATCACGCCGAAGATCGTGACCGACCGTTCGGCCGCGCGCTGATCGAGAACACCCCTTCGTGCCCTTGTCCGTACGGCCCCTCCGCGGGCGCCGGGGAGATGCAGGACAGACCATGATGACTCTCAAGAAACTGATCTCGATCCTCGCGATGCTGTCGCTGGCCGCTTGCGGCGGCGGTGGTGGCAGCAGCGGCACCAACCCCTTCCCCGGGGGCGGCAGCGGCGGCGGTGGCACGACCACGCCCCCCTCGGTGGCCGACCTCGACGTGAAGCTGTCGGCGCCGACCATCACCAACACCATCACCAGCGTCGTCACGGTCACCGTCACGGCCCTGGATGCCAACCGCACCACCGTGGCGGCCGTGCCTGTCACGCTGAGCACCGACAGCGGCGTCATCTCGGTCAGCGGCGCCGACGGTTCGGTCACCAATTCGTCAGGCGTGTTGCTGGCCACGGTCTCGCTGGGCTCCGACCTCACGGCGCCGCGTGTCATCACGATCACGGCCAAGAGCGGCAGCATCACCAAGACCACGACCTTGCAGGTGGTCACCAGCACCACCACGTCCGTACCTGCCAGCATCGAAGTGATCGCCGGTGCCACCACGGTGGGCACGGGCGGTGACACGGTGTCGATCCGCGCCTTCGTGAAGGACTCC
This sequence comes from Rubrivivax sp., assembly GCA_016790395.1. GTDB lineage: Bacteria > Pseudomonadota > Gammaproteobacteria > Burkholderiales > Burkholderiaceae_C > Rubrivivax. The sequence goes on from JAEUPH010000273.1 coordinate 17,107, forward strand.
AACAACAACGCGCTCGTGCTGACGCCGGTGTCCTTCACCACCAACACGGGCACGCTCACGTCCGTGGGCACGGTCACCGACAACACGGGAACCGCCACGGCCACCTTCTCCGCCGGTGCCGACAAGTC
>JAEUPH010000296.1 GCA_016790395.1 Rubrivivax sp.
CAGCCGGCCACCGTGGGCAACGGGGTGATGGTGGCCCTGGTGGTGCAGACCCCGGCGCAGGTGGACGCCCTCTACAAGAAGGCCCTGGAGCTCGGCGCCACCGACGCCGGCCCGGCCGGCCCACGCGGCGAAGGCTTCTACGCCGGCTACTTCCGCGACCTCGACGGCAACAAGCTCAACGTCTTCTGCATGCCCAAGGCCTGATGCACCGCCGGAGAACGCCATGAACGCCCCCACGCGTACTGCCGAAGCCACCGCGCTGGCCGCCTTTGCCGATCAGGCCTGGGACGAACGCATCGTCCCCGCGCTCACCGACTACATCGCCATCCCGGCCAAGAGCCCGATGTTCGACGCCGACTGGGCGAAGAACGGCTTCGTGGAGCGCGTGGTGCGGGACGCCGCCGCCTGGGTGGAGTCGCGCAGGGTGCCCGGGCTGAAGCTCGAGGTCGTGCGCCTGGAAGGCCGCACGCCGGTGATCTTCTTCGAGATCCCGGCCAGCGGTCGCGCCGACGGCGACACCGTGCTGCTCTACGGCCACCTGGACAAGCAGCCCGAGTTCAGCGGCTGGCGCAACGGCCTCGGCCCCTGGACGCCCCGGTACGAGGACGGCCTGCTCTACGGCCGCGGCGGCGCCGACGACGGCTACGCCATCTATGCCGCCATCACGGCGCTGGAAGCGCTGCAGGCGCAGAAGCTGCCGCACCCCCGCTGCGTGGGTGTCATCGAAACCTGCGAGGAAAGCGGCTCCTACGACCTGCCGGCCTACATCGACGCCCTGAAACCGCGCCTGGGCCAGGTGGGCCTGGTGGTGTGCCTGGACAGCGGCGCCGGCAACTACGACCAGCTCTGGCTCACCACCAGCCTGCGCGGCATGGTCAGCGGCGTGCTGAAGGTGGAGATCCTCACCGAAGGCATCCACTCGGGCGATGCCTCCGGCCTCGTGCCGAGCAGCTTCCGCATCCTGCGCCACGTGCTCGACCGCCTGGAAGATAGCGCAACCGGTCGGCTGCTGCCCGAGAGCTTCCACTGCGAGATTCCGGCTTCGCGCATCGAGCAGGCGCGTGCCACCGCCGCGATCCTGAAGGACGAGGTGTGGAAGCGCATGCCCTGGGCCTGCGGCGCCGACGGCGGCCCCACCCTGCCCACCACCACCGACCCGGTGGAAGGCCTGCTCAACCGCACCTGGCGGCCCACGCTGTCCGTCACCGGCGCCGAGGGTTTCCCGGAGCTGAAGAACGCCGGCAACGTGCTGCGCCCTTACACCGCCTTCAAGCTGAGCCTGCGCCTGCCGCCGCTGGTGGATGGCAACGAGGCCAGCCTGGCGCTGAAGACGCTGCTGGAGGACAACGCGCCCTACAACGCCAGGGTCACCTTCCACGCGGACGGCCGCGCCGGCGCCCTGGGGGCGACGGGCTGGAACGCACCCGAACTGGCCCCCTGGCTGGACGAGGCCATGTCGGCGGCATCGAGGGCCCACTTCGGCGCCCCGGTGGGCTACATCGGCCAGGGCGGCACGATCCCGCTGATGAGCATGCTGCAGAAGGGCTTCCC
>JAEUPH010000317.1 GCA_016790395.1 Rubrivivax sp.
TGGCGAAGGCGGCGTAGAAGGCTTCGATGGTTTTCTGGCTCATCACAGTTTCACCGGTGGGGGCGCCCAGCTGAGCGCGGACAGGTCGTTGGCGACGATGGGCGAACTGCTCCACACGCCGCGCAGGCCCTTCTTGAACACCGCCACCTGTGCGCCGTTCCAGAGGAAGACGTTCACCGCGTCCTCGGCGATCTGGCGCTGGATGTCGCGCCACAGGCGGGCCTTCTCCTTCTGGTCGGCCGTGGCCGCCAGCGTGGCCACCAGGCCGCGGAACTTGGCGCTGTCGTAGCCGAAGTAGTAGTTCGGGTCGGCGTAGGCGGTGGCGTAGTCCAGCGGTTCGACGTGGTTGATGAGGGTGAGGTCGAACTGGCCCTTGAAGGCGCCACTCAACCACTGCGCCCATTCGACGTTCTCGACCTTCGCGATCACGCCCACCTTGGCCAGCTGCGCCGCGATGATCTCGCCACCCTTGCGCGCGTAGGCCGGCGGCGGCAGCGTCAGCGTCACGTTCAGCGGCGTCGTCACACCGGCTTCCTTCAGCAGCGCCTTGGCCTTCTCGGGGTCGTGGGGGTAGATCCTGGTGAGGTCCTGGTAGCCCAGGTCGGTGGGCGCGAAATGGCTGCCGATGGGCTTGCCGAAGCCTTCGCGCGCGCCGGCGATGAAGTCCCGGCGGTCCACCGCGTGGCTGAGCGCGCGGCGCACGCGCACGTCGTCGAAGGGCTTGCGCCGGTTGTTGATGGCCAGCAACCCCTTGCCCGCGGTGCTGCCGATCTCCACCGTGAAGCGCTTGTCGGCCTGCAACTGCTTCACCGCCGTCAGCGCGTCGAAGCGCGGCATGGCGTCCACGTCGCCGGCCAGCAGCGCCGCCACCTGCGCGGCGTTGTCGTTGATGAAGCGGAAGGTCACTTTCTTCAGCTTCACCTTGGCCGCGTCGCGGTGGCCGGGCCAGGCCGCCAGCGTGAGCGCCGCGCCGCGCTGCCACTGCTGCAGCACATAGGGCCCGGTGCCCACGGGTCGGGTGCCGGCCTGGGCCGCCGTCTTCGGGTGCAGGATGACCGCCGGACCTTCGCCCAGCCGGAAGGGCAGCATCGCGTCGGCGTGGTTGAAGACCAGGATCACCGTGTGCGGGTCGGGCGCGTGCACGCTGCTCAGGTTGTCGAACAGCACCTTCTTCGACTTGTTGGTGCTGCCCGGCGCCTTGGCGCGCTCGAAGCTGAACTTCACGGCCGCGGCGTCCAGCGGCGAGCCGTCGCTGAAACGGATGCCCTTCTTCAGCGTGAAGGTGTAGGTCTTGCCGTCGGGCGTGTGGAACCAGCTCTCGGCCAGCAGCGGCGTCACGGCGCCGTCCATCTGCACCTTGGTGAGCCCCTCGAACACGTTGTAGTGCACCACCTCGCCGACGGCGGCAGCGGCCGACACCGTCGGGTCCAGCCCCGGCGGTTCCAGCACCAGAGCCAGCACGGCGCTGTCCTTCTTCGCCTGCGCGAAGGCGGGTGATGCCAGCAGCGATGCACTGCCCAGCAGGGCGTTGAAGTGGCGGCGTTGCAGCGTCATCGCGGTGGTTCGTCTTCAGCCGGCGGACGGCGCGGATTGTGGCGCGCCCGGCACGGCGGCGAGCAGCGTGCGCGTGTAGGCGTGTTCGGGCGCGGTGAACAGGCGCGCCGGCGGACCTTGCTCGACGATGCGCCCGTGCTGCAGCACCAGCACCTCGTCGCACACCAGGCTCACCACCGCGAGGTCGTGGCTGATGAAGAGGTAGGTGATGCCGAAGCGGTCCTGCAGGTCCTGCATCAGGTTCAGCACCTGGGCCTGCACGGAGACGTCCAGCGCGCTCACCGGCTCGTCGGCGACGATGAGCCGGGGCCGCGTGATCAGCGCCCGTGCGATGGCGATGCGCTGGCGCTGGCCGCCGCTGAACTCGTGCGGGTACTTGTCGGCGTCGGTGGCGCGCAGGCCCACGGCGTCAAGCGCTTCGGCGGTGCGCTCGCGCTGCTCGGCCGCACTGGCGCCGTGCAGCACGGCCAGCGGTTCGGCGACCGTGCGGCCGATCTTGCGGCGTGGGTCGAGAGAGCCGTAGGGGTCCTGGAACACCATCTGCAGCTTGCGGCGCGCCTGGCGCAGCGCGGCCGGGCCCAGGGCCTGCAGGTCCACGCCGTCCAGCAGCACGCGGCCCTGCGAAGGCGCTTCCAGCGCCATCACCAGCCGCGCCAGCGTGCTCTTGCCCGAGCCCGATTCGCCCACCACGCCCAGGCTGCGGCCGGCCTGCAGCGTGAAGCTCACGTCCGTCAGCGCGTGGATCTCCGGTGCCGGCGCCAGCAGGTGCGCGCGCGGCAGCCGGTAGCGCCGGGACAGGTGCTCGACGGCGAGCAGCGGCGCTTCGCTCATGCTTCGAGGTGGATGCAGCGCGTGGCCTGGCCCGGCGCCACGCTCACTTCGGGCGGCAGCGCCGTGCGGCATTCGGCCGTGGCCTGCTCGCAGCGTTCGGCAAAGGCACAGCCCGGCGGCATGGCGTGCAGTTCCGGCACGCGGCCGGGGATGGTGGCCAGCCGCGTGTGCCGCGGCAGGCCCAGGCGCGGCCGTGCCGCCTGCAGCCCGCGCGTGTAGGGGTGGGCGGGGCGGCGGAAGACCCCGGCCACGGGGCCGCGCTCCACCACCGTGCCGGCGTACATCACCAGCAGGTCCTGCACCTGGTCGGCCATCACGCCGAGGTCGTGGCTCACCAGCAGCAGCGCCATGCCGTCCTCGCGCACGAGTTCATGGATGAGCTTCAGCACCTCGCGCTGCACCGTCACGTCCAGGGCGGTGGTGGGCTCGTCGGCGATCAGCAGCGCCGGCCCGCAGGCCAGCGCGATGGCGATGACCACACGCTGACGCTGGCCGCCACTGAGCTGGTGCGGGTAGGCGTCCAGCCGCTCGCGCGCCTGCGGCAGCTGCACGCGCTCCAGCAGCCGCAGCGCCTCGGCGCGCGCTGCCGCGGCCGGCAGTTTCTTGTGCAGACGCAGCGATTCGGCGATCTGCCGCCCCACCGGCTGCAGCGGGTTCAGCGCCGTCATCGGTTCCTGGAAGACCATGCCGATGCGGTCGCCGCGCAGGCGGCACCAGGCGGGCTCGTCCAGCGTGGTCAGTTCCTGGCCGTCGAAGGCGATGGAGCCGCTGACCTGCGCGCGTTCGGGCAAGAGGCCCATCAGCGCCAGCGCCGTGAGGCTCTTGCCGCAGCCCGATTCGCCGATCAGCCCCAGCGTGCGCCCGCGCTCCAGCGTGAAGCTCACGCCACGCAAGGCCTCCACCGCCCCGCGCGCCGTGGCGAGCGTGACGCGCAGGTCCTGCACCTTCAAGAGCGGTTCGGTCACGGGCCGCGACGATAGCGCAGCGGGGCTACAGACGGCCGTCGCCAGGCCGATAGAAGACCGGATGGACCCTGTTTCCAGCCCGCCGCCCGCGCCGCCCCGCCGCACCGGCATCCTCAAGCGCCCCTGCCCGCACTGCGGGCAGGTGTCGCTGCGCCGCGTGGGCGGGCGCCGCAAGGGCGAGGGCCTGTCCGCGCCGCGGGCCGGCTACGGCCGTGTCACCCACATGCGCTGCACCGCCGAGGGCTGTGGCTTCGAAGGCTGGGTGCCGCGCCGCGCGAACCGGCGCCGCGCGGCCTGGTGGACGCGCCGCCGCGTGCGCCGCCTGGCCGTGGCGCTGCGCCCGCTGGCGCGCGCGGCCGGCCTGTTGGGGCTCATCGGCCTGGGCGCCAGCGTCGGTGCCGCCGTGGGCTCGGCCTGGGAGCGTGCCCATGCCCCGACGCCGGCCGAAGTGCGCGCCGTGCTGCCCCCCGGCGAATACCACGATGGCGACCCATTGCCCGCCGCGCACCCGCTGGCCCAGCCGGCGGCCGTGGCCGCTGCGCCGCTGGACCTGCGCGGTGCCTGCGTCTGGGGCCGGCCCGGCCGCAACCCCTACCGCGGCAGCGTCAGCGAGGCGCTGCGCAGCGCGAAGCTGCCAGCCGCCGCGCAGGCGCAGATCGTGGCCAAGGTGGCGGCGAAGCGGCCGGATGGCCGTCTGGTCATCGCCAACGACGGCATCCGCGAGGAAGGCAGCACCCGCGTCTTCGCCGCCAGCGGCTTCGCCATGACCTACGGCCGCACGCTGTGCCTGGAGACGCGCGTCAACTTTCCCGCCGGCCACAGCGAGGCGGCCGATCTCTACGAAGCGCAGGACGAACGTGGCCGCCGCGTCTCGGTGATGGTGCCCGACGTCTGCGGCAATGTTTCCGTGATCGGCGGCTCCTCGTCCAGCTCCGAGGAACTGCGCCTGCGCGGCCTGGGTGGCGCCATGCCCTCTCAGCTCAAGCTCACCACGCTGGTGGGCGGCGGCGAGGACGATCCCGCCCACGCCGTGCCCGCCCCCGGCACGCTGGCCTGCGTGCTGGCCGGCCTACTGGCCTGGGCCGGCGTGCGCTGGCGTCGGCGTGGCCGCGCGGTTCGCTGAGCGCCCGCCGGCGCCCGCACCGACACCCAGTTCGCGCAGCGCACGATTGACGGCCACGCCGCCCGGCGTGGGCGGCAGCGGCCCCACGGCCTGCCGCAGCGCATGGCCGTCCAGCGCGTGCGGCACGCGCCACAGGTAGCTCATGCGCGCCAGCTCGCGCCACATGGGCCGCACCCAGCCCATGGCGCGGATGAAGCCCCAGGGCAGGCCGGCGTGGCGCCAGCCGCGTTTCGGCTGCACGCCCAGTTCGCCGGCAGCCTGCTCGAGGGCCGCCAGCAGTTCGCGACCGGTGAAGGTGTGGCCTTCGAAGTGCAGCACCTCGAAGGCCGGTGCTTCGCGCCACACGGCCCGCGCGGCCACGGCGACGAAGGCCTGCGCCAGGTCGGGCAGGTAGGCCCAGGCGTGCTGCAGGTCCAGCGGACCCGGGTAGACCAGCTTGCCCTGCGCGATGTCCTTGACGATGGCCTGGTCGAACCAGTTGCCGCGGCCGGCGCCGTAGAAGTCGCCGGCGCGCAGCACCACGGCCTTCATGCGGCCGCCGGCGGCGCGTTCCTGCAGCTCGGCTTCCAGTTGCACGCGTTGCGTGCCCTTGGCGGTGGTGGGCCGGAAGGGCGTCTGCGGCTCCAGCAGCGCCGGCATGCCTTCGCCGAAGTTGTAGACGTTGCCCGGCAACAGGAAGGTGGCGCCCAGGGCTTCGGCGACGTCCATGGCCTGGCGCGCCAGCGGCAGCAGTTCGTCGTCCCAGCGGTCATAGGGCGGGTTCACGGCGTGCAGCACCACCTGTGCGCCCTGGGCGGCGGCCACCAGGCCCGCCGTGTCGTGCAGCGGCAGGCACAGCCCTTCCACGCCCGTGGGCAGCACGTCAGGAGGCTGGCGGACCTGCGCGAGCACGCGCCAGCCGGCCGCGGCGAAGGCCTGTGTCGCGATGGCACCCAGGCGGCCGCGGGCGCCGAGGACGAGGACGGTGGGGCGGGACATGGTGGGGACATGGGGGGTGGGCATGGGTGCGAGTCTGGGTCTGCGAACGGCATCCGACAATTGCCGAACTTGGCAAGCAAGCTATACATTCCTGCATGGCTCAACCCGCCTTCGACTGGTCGCTCGTGCGCAGCTTCCTGGCCGTGCTCGACGCCGGCAGCCTGCTCGGTGCCGCGCGAGCCACGGGCGCGCAGCAGCCCACGCTCTCGCGCCACATCGCCGAGCTGGAGCGCCAGCTCGGCAGCCCGCTGTTCGAACGCACCGGCCGCGGGGTGGTGCCCACGGCGGCGGCGCTGGCCATCGTGGACGCCGCGCGCCAGATGCAGGCCGGCGCCGAGCAGCTGGGCCGCGGCCTGCAGCGCACGCGCGACGCCACCAGCGGCAGCGTGCGGCTGAGCACCAGCGTGGCTGCAGCGGCCTGGCTGCTGCCGCCCGCGCTGGCCGAGCTGCGCGTGGCCGAGCCGGGCATCCAGGTGGAGCTGGTGGCTTCCAACGCCATCACCAACCTGCTGCGGCGCGAAGCCGACATCGCCGTGCGCATGGTGCGGCCGGCGCAGGCTTCGCTGGTGGCGCGCAAGATCGGCGACATGCCGCTGGTGGTGGCGGCGCACGAGCGCTACCTGCAGCGCGCCGGCACGCCGCGAGCGCCGGCGGAGCTGTTCGGGCACACGCTGATCGGATTCGACCGCGACGACGGCATCCTGCGCGGCTTCGCCGCCATGGGCTACCCGGTCACGCGCGACCAGTTCGCGCTGCGCACCGACGACCAGATCGCCTATGGCCGCCTGGTGGCCGAAGGCGCAGGCATCGGTTTCGTGGCCGCCTATGCACAGCGCCTGTGGCCGGGCGTGGTGCCACTGCTGCCGATGCTGAAGCTGCCTTCGCTGCCGGTGTGGCTGGCGGTGCACCGCGAGATCCGCGGCAACCGCGTCGTGCGGCGCGTCTTCGACTTCCTGGCCGAGGCGCTGCCGCCGCGGCTGGCCGGCTGAGCGCCGATCAGCGCACGGCCAGCAGGTCCAGGTAGGCGCCGCTCAGGCGTTCGGCGTCGGCCAGGCCCAGCTCGGCCATCAGGCGCTCGGCGATGGCGCCGCCTTCCTCGTCGCTCATGCCGTCGCCCAGCACCACTTCCAGTTCCATGAAGTCGCCCAGGCCCTGCACGCGGTCCACGTGCACGCGGGTGGGGCCCACCAGGAACAGCCAGCGCCGCTTGACGACGCGGCCGCGCAGGCCGCAGGCACGCGCCAGGGCCTCGCGCAGCGCCGCGGGGTCGGCCACCGGCACGCGCACGTAGTCGCTGGCCTTGGTCTCGGCGCTGTCGGCGCGGTGGTAGTGGATGAGCTCGGCGCTGCCGTCGGCGAACTGGCGCAGCTTCAGCCGGCCGTTCGGCACGGTGAAGAAGCTGTCGTCCTGGTCGATGAGCGTGGGGCCGTGGCCGGCCAGCTGCTGAGCGCGCGGCAGCAGTGCTTCCACCGAGGTGATGCGCGCCTTGATCTCGATGTTGCGCGGCATCTCAGTGGCGCTCGGCCGTTCCGAAGCCACTGAGCGCCCCCTTGGGGGGCGGCGAACGAAGTGAGACTGGGGGCCCCATGTCAGCGTGGCGATGCCGAGGCGATCTGCCGCAGCGCCTGCACGAAGACCTCGGGCGGCTGGCCGCCCTGGATGAGGTGCGCGCGGTCGATGACGACGGAGGGCACCGAGCGGATGCCCACCTGCTGCCAGAACTGCTCGGCCTGGCGCACTTCGTCGGCGTAGCGGCCGCTGTCGAAGACCTCGGCGGCGGCGCTGACGTCCAGGCCAGCGCCGGCGGCGGCTTCCAGCAGCACCTCGCGCGCGCCGGGGTTGCGCGACTCGCCGTGGTAGGCCTTCAGCAGCGCATGCTTGAGCGCGCGCTGCGCCTCGGCCGGCTGGCCTTCCAGCCCGGCCAAGTGCAGCAGGCGGTGGGCGTCGAAGGTGTTCCACACGTGGCCGCGTTCGCCGAAGGCGAAGCCCACCGCCGCGCCGCGGTCGCGCAGCACGCCGCGGTTGTGCGCCAGCTGCTCGTCGGTCATGCCGTACTTGCCCTTCAGGTAGGTGGCCGCGTCGGTGCCAGCGGCCGGCATGTCGGGGTTCAGCTCGAAAGGCTGGAAGTGCAGCTCGACGGCGACGTCCTCGCCCAGCTGGTCCAGCGCGCGTTCCAGCGCGTTCAGGCCGACGGCGCACCAGGGGCAGGCCACGTCGGAGACGAAGTCGATTCTCATGCGGAGGTTCTCTTCAGGGTCGGGCTGGGCAGTGTACGGAGCCGCGCCGTGCGGCGCTGCTACATTGGCTTGTCAGGGAGGCGAGAAGCTGATGTTGAAGATCGTGACGTGGCGCCGTACGGCGGCGCTGCTGCTGGCCGTGGCGCTGGCCCCGGCCTGGGCCCAGGCCCCCGCCAAGCCGGCACCTGCGCGCAAGCCGGCTGCGGCCAAGCCGCCGGCGCGGGCGGCTTCCGCCGCGCCGGCCGTCGAGGCCGCCACCAAGCCCGGTTTCAGCTTCCAGATCGGCCCCGTGCCGGCCTGGGTGGTGCCGGCCGAGGTGCCCACCGGCGCACCGACCACGCCCTCGCCGATGTTCACGCGCGTCATCGACGAGCAGCTGCGCGTGGAAGGCCACACCCACCACATGAGCTCGCGCGTGCTGCGCGTGGTGCGCGAAGCGGCCGGCCTGCCCACGGCCACGCAGATCGACATCGAGTTCGACCCCGCCTACCAGACGCTCACCTTCCACCGCATCGACGCGCTGCGCGGCGGCCAGCGCATCCCCAAGCTGGAGCGCAAGCGCGTGGAACTGCTGCAGCGCGAGAAGCAGCTGGAGCAGCGCATCTACGACGGCCGCGTCACCGCCAGCGTGGTGCTGGAGGACATGCGCGTGGGCGACGAGATCGACATCGCCTACACCATCAGCGGCGCCAACCCGGTGTTCGGCGGCAAGTTCGTGCACAGCACTTGGACGCAGTCCAGCCGTGGCCCGGCGCAGCGCGTGCAGGTGCGGCTGCTGGCGCCGGCCGAGCGGGCCATCCGCGTGAAGAAGGGGGCGCCGGAGATCGTCGAGACCTCCCGCGTGGACGGCGCCTGGCGCGAGACGGTGCTCCGGCGCGACAACGTGGCCATGTACCGCGCCGAGCCCGGTGCGCCGGCCTGGGCCTTCCTGGACGAGCAGGCGCAGTTCAGCGAGTTCGCCAGCTGGGCCGAGGTGGCGGCCTGGGGCGAGACGCTGTTCCGCCCCACGGCCGTGACGCGCACCGAGCAGAAGGCCGACGAGATCCGCGCCGCCAAGGCCACGAAGGCCGAGCAGGTGCTGGAGGCGCTGCGCTTCGTGCAGCAGGAGGTGCGCTACTTCGGCATCGAGATGGGCGCCGGCTCGCACAGGCCTTCGCAACCCGACCAGGTGCTGGAGCAGCGCTACGGCGACTGCAAGGACAAGGTGGCGCTGTTCTCGGCGCTGCTGCGCCGCATGGACATCGCCGTGCGGCCGGTGCTGGTGTCGGTGCACCTGCGCAACGCCACGGACCGCATGCTGGAAAGCCCGCTGGCCTTCGACCACGTCATCGCCCGCGTCGACCTGGACGGCAAGAGCTGGCTGCTGGATCCCACGCGCTCGCACCAGAGCGGCACGCTGGACGCGCGCAGCGCCATCGGCATGGGCAAGGGCCTGGAGCTGGCCCCCGGCGTCACGGCGCTGGCCCAGCTGGCGGTGCCCTACGACGTCGAGCGCCTGCAGGTCGTGGACACCATCGTGGTGTCGAAGTTCGACCAGCCGCCGGTGCTGGAGTCGCGCATCCGCTACCGCGGCGACCTGGCCGAGATGATGCGCGACGGCCTGGCCAGCCAGGGCCTGCCGACGCTGGTGGACAGCGTGAACCAGGGCTACGTGCGCGCCTACCCGAAGCTCAAGCGCCTCGGCGAGCCGAAGCTGGAGCCGCCGGGCGCCGACAACAGCTTCGAGCTGGTGCAACGCTTCGAGCTGCCCGACTTCTGGCGCTTCCCCGACGAACGCATGCTCACCGCCGAGGTGATGCAGTGGTCGCCGGTGGACTGGATCCTGCCGCCCAAGACCGAGGCGCGCAAGCTGCCGCTGGGCTATGCCTTCCCGGGCATCTTCCGCCACCGCGTGCGCGTGCAGTACCCGGAGGACGTCTACCGCGAGCCCTTCTCGCGCCGCAGCGACGATGGCGACCGCCACTTCAACCTGGCCACCAGCATCGAGACCGGCCGCGACTACGCCGAAGCCAGCAGCGAGCTGCGCATCGGCGTGGACGAGGTGCCGGCGGCCGACTGGGGCAGCTTCACGGCCAAGCTGCAGCAGGCGCTGCCCAAGCTGGGCTCGACGATCAGCCTGTCGGCGATTCCGCTGGCGCGCACCGAAGCGCTGCAGCGCGAACTGAAGCTGCTGGACGAGGACGTGCGCGAGGGCCGGCGCAAGATGCGCACGTCGGTGCAGATGGAGTCGCATTACAAGCGGCTCTTGCTCAGCGAGCAGCTGGCCGGCGGGCGGCTGTCGCCGCGGCTGCGCGCGCAGACGCTGGTGGCGCGCGGCGTGGCGCTGGACAACCTGGGCCGCCTGGACGAGGCGCGCGCCGACTTCGACGCCGCCCTGGCGCTCGACCCCGAGAGCCTGCCGGTGCTGTCGGCCGCGGCGGTGAACGCCCAGGCCCGTGGCGATGCCGAGCAGGCGGTGGCGCTGGCCAGCCGCGTGCTGGCGCAGCAGCCGCGCGACGGCCAGACACTGCACACGCGCGGTCTGGCGCACTACTTCGCCGGGCGCTTCGACGCCGCGCGGGCTGACTTCGAAGCGGCACTGACCGAACGCTCCGCCGTGCGCCGCGGCTACCCGCTGCTGTGGCTGGCGCTGAGCACCCGGCGCACCGGCGGCGACGTGGCGCCGCTGCTGCAGAAGTACCCGCGCGACCAGTGGCCCAGCGACTGGCCGCGGCCGGTGCTGGACACGCTGGTGGCCGGCGTCTCCACCGAGGTCATGCTGCAGGCCGCGCGCGCCGGCAAGCAGGCGGCCGAGCAGCAGACGGAGGCGCTGTACTACCTGGCCGAGCGCCTGGCCATCGACGGCGACGCGGCCAAGGCGCGCGAGTACTGGCGGCGCGTCATCGACCTGGGCGTGGTGGAGTACGTCGAGTACCAGGCCGCGCGGCGCCGGCTGGCGGAGCCGCGCTGAACACTACCGGGCCCGGGCGAGGCGCGGGTCCATCAGGTCGCGCAGCCCGTCGCCCATCAGGTTCAGGCCCAGCACGCTGAACACGATGGCCAGCCCCGGCCACAGCGCCAGCTGCGGCGCCTGGAACATCAGCGTCTGCGCCTCGCTGAGCATGCGCCCCCAGCTGGGCTGAGGTGGCTGCGTGCCCAGGCCCAGGTAGGACAGCGCGGCTTCGGCCAGGATCGCCGTGGCGAAGCTGATGGTGGCCTGCACGATCAGCGGGCTGGCGATGTTGGGCAGCACGTGGTCCCACGTGATCGCCCACGGCCCCTTGCCGGCGGCACGCGCGGCCATGACGTACTCGCGCGCCCACACCACCTGCGCCGCGCCACGTGCAATGCGCGCGAACACCGGCACGTTGAAGATGCCGATGGCCACGATGCTCATCAGCAGGCCCGGCCCGTAGATGGCCGTGAGCATGATGGCCGACAGCAGCGCCGGGAAGGCGAAGGTGAAGTCGGCGGCGCGCATCACCGCTTCGTCCAGCCAGCTTCGCCCCTGCGCGCGGCTGGCCGCCGCGAGGCAGCCCAGCGCCACGCCGAGCACGAGGCCGATGCCCACCGCCACCACGCCGACCACGATGCTGTTCTGCGCGCCCACCAGCAGCTGGCTGGCGATGTCGCGGCCCAGGCTGTCGGTGCCCAGCCAGTGCGCTGCACTCGGCGCGGCCAGCTTGTTGGGGATGTCGATCTCGGCCGGCGCGTAGGGCTGCCACACCAGCGACAGCAGCGCTGCCAGTGCCAGCACGGCGCTCAGCGCCGCGCCGATGGCGAAGCTCTTGTGGCGCGCGGCACGGGTCGCGAAGCGCTCAGCCATGACGCAGGCGTGGGTCCACCACGGCGTACAGCAGGTCCACCACCAGGTTCACCACCACCACCACGGCGGCCAGCAGCATCACCACGTCGCGCACCAGCACGAGGTCGCGGTTGGCGATGGCCTGGAACACCAGGCGCCCGATGCCCGGCAGCACGAACACGTTCTCCACCACGATGGTGCCGGTGATGAGGTTGGCGAACTGCAGCCCGGCCACCGTCAGCACCGGGATCAGCGCATTGCGCAGCACGTGCCGCCACAGCGCCTGGCGCCGGCTCAGGCCCTTGGCGCGGGCGGTGCGCACGAAGTCCTCGCGCAGCACCTCCAGCACGGCCGAGCGCGTCACGCGCGTGAGGATGGCGGCCTGCACCAGCGCCAGCGCCAGCGCCGGCAGCAGCAGCGCGACGAAGCCCTCCCGCAAGCCGCCGCCATCGTCTTCGGTCCAGCCGGGGAAGCCGCCGGCATTCACCCATTGCAGCTTCACCGCGAAGAGCAGGATCAGCAGGATCGCGAACCAGAAGTTGGGGATGGCGATGCCCAGCTGGCTGGCGGCCATCACGCCCACGTCGCCGATCCTGTTGTGGCGCGACGCGGCATACAGGCCCAGGGCCAGCGCCAGCACCACCGTCAGCACCATGGCCATGGCCGCCAGGGGCAGCGTCACGTGCAGGCGCTCGGCGATGAGCTCGGCGGTGGGCGTGTCGTAGCTGACGCTGTGGGCGCTGCGGCCCTGCAGCAGGCCGCCCACCCAATCGAGGTAGCGCATGAGCGGCGGGCGGTCCAGGCCCAGCCTGGCCTGCAGCGCGGCCACCGATTCCGGCGTGGCGGTCTCACCCAGGATGACTTCGGCCGCATTGCCCGGCAGCAGTTCCAGCACCGCGAAGACGACGACCGAGGCCACCGCCAGGGTGGCCAGGAAGCTGAGACAGCGGCGCAGCAGGAAAGGACCCATCGCGACCTATGATGCCGCAAGCTCCCAGGGAGGCCGTCCATGATCCCGTTCGAGACCAAGCAGATGCTGATCGGCGGTGTCTGGCGCGCCGCCGCGGTGGACGAGACCCTGCCGCTGTCGAACCCGTCCGACGGCAGCGATCTGGCGCGCATCGCGCGTGGCCGCGCGGCCGACATCGAAGCCGCCGTGGCCGCCGCGCAGGCCGCGCGTGAGGGCGCCTGGGGCGCGCTCACCGCCGCCGAGCGCGGCCGGCTGCTGATGGCCATGAGCGCGCTGGTGCGAGAGCAGGCCGACGAACTGGCGCGGCTGGAAGCGCTGGACGTCGGCAAACCGTTGAAACAGGGCCGCGCCGATGCGCTGGCGCTGGCCCGCTACCTGGAGTTCTACGGCGGCGCGGCCGACAAGGTGCACGGCGAGACGCTGCCCTTCGTCGCCGGCACCACCGCGCTGACGCTGCGCGAGCCGCACGGCGTCACCGGCCACATCGTGCCCTGGAACTACCCGATGCAGGTCATCGGCCGCAGCGTGGGTGCGGCCCTCGCCATGGGCAATGCCTGCGTGCTGAAGCCGGCCGAAGAAGCGTGCCTGACGGCACTGGCCTTCGCGCGCATCGCGCAGCAGGCGGGTTTGCCGCCGGGCGCGCTGAACGTGGTGCCTGGGCTGGGCGATGAGGCCGGCGCGGCGTTGGCGGCGCACCCGGGCGTCCAGCACCTGTCCTTCACCGGCTCGGCCGCGGTGGGGGCGCTGATCCAGGCTGCGGCGGCGCAGAACGCGGTGCCGGTGACGCTGGAGCTGGGCGGCAAGAGCCCGCAGGTCGTCTTCGCCGATGCCGATCTGGACCAGGCGCTGCCATTCCTGGTGAACGCCGGCCTTCAGAACGCCGGGCAGACCTGCTCGGCGGCCTCGCGCATCCTGGTGCAGCGCAGCGTCTACGGCGCGGTGATGGAGCGCATGGCCGACCGCTACCGCGCGCTGCGCGTGGGCCCGGCGCTGGACGATCCGGACGTGGGGCCGCTGATCTCGCGCCGCCAGCAGCAGCGCGTGCGCAGCTTCCTGCAGCACGCCCGCGAGAGCGGCCTGCGTGTGGCTGCCGAAGCGCCGCTGCCCCGCGGCCTGCCCGAGGCCGGCTGCTGGATCGCGCCCACGCTGCTGGCCGACGTGCCGCCGGCGCACCGCCTGGCGCAGGAAGAGATCTTCGGCCCGGTGCAGGTGCTGATCCCCTTCGACGACGAGGCCGAGGCGCTGGCCATCGCCAACGGCACCGCCTACGGCCTGGTGGCGGGCGTGTGGACGCGCGACATCGGCCGCGCCATGCGTCTGGCGCACCGGCTGCGCTGCGGCCAGGTGTTCGTGAACGACTACGGCGCCGGTGGGGGCGTCGAGCTGCCCTTCGGCGGTGTCAAGCGCAGTGGCCACGGCCGCGAGAAGGGCTTCGAGTCGCTGTACGGTTTCTCGGTGCTGAAGACCGTGGCCATCCGCCACGGCTGAAGGGGGAGCGGATGCGATTGAAGGACAAGGTGGCGGTGGTGACGGGCGCGGGCTCGGGCTTCGGTGCGGGCATCGCCCGCAAGTTCGTCGCCGAGGGCGCGCGCGTGATCGTCGCCGACATGAACCTCAGCGCCGCGATGGACGTGGCTGCCGAACTGGGCAGCGCAGCGCGCGCCGTGAGGGTCGACGTGAGCGTGGCCACCGACGCGCGCGGCATGCTCGACGCCGCCGAGCGCCAGTTCGGGCCGCTGGACATCCTGGTCAACAACGCCGGCATCGGCCACCTGCCTCAGCCTCTGGAAAGCCTGCCGGAAGAGGAGTTCGACCGCCTCTTTGCCGTCAACATGAAGGCCGTCTACCTGGCGATGCGCGAGGCCGTGCCGCGCTTCAAGGCGAAGGACGGTGCCGGCATCAAGGGCGTGGTGCTGAACATCGCCAGCACC
>JAEUPH010000335.1 GCA_016790395.1 Rubrivivax sp.
AGGGCCACTGGCCGCTCTGGCCCCGGCGGCCGTGCAGAAGCAGGCCGTGAGCTACCTGCTGGGCGAGGGGGCCGCTTCGCTGGAGCCCTTCGCCGAGCCGCGCCGGGTGGAGCGCGTGTCGGTGGTGGGCGGCTACCGTGCGGTGGACCGCCTGCAGGCCGGCCTGGTGGCCGACCTGCTCAACGGCCCCAATGTCGCCGTGCTGGAGAGCCAGCACAGGCGCGACCCCTCGGCCTACTCCTCGCTGGACCTCGGCCGCGACGTGATGGCCGGCGTGTGGGGCCCGCTCGCCACCGCCACGCCCACGCAGCGCGCGCTGCAGCACGGCTTCATCGAGGCCGCGCGTGGCATGCTGCAAGCGTGGGCCAGCGGCGCCAGCCGGCAGGAAGACGCACAGGCCGCGGCGGTGCAGCCGCTGGGCTTCACGCCCGAGGTGGCGCGGGCGCTCGCAGAGACCGGCGACGACACCGTGTTCATCGGCTGGCTGCGCGCCGCCCTGCCCCCCTTGCAGAAGCGCCTGGAGGCCGCGGCGCGGGCCGCCGGCGACGAGACGGCGAGAGTGCACTACGCAGACATGGCGGTGCAGGTCGGCCGCCTGTCGCGCATCGGGGCGGCGCCATGATGCGCCGCGCCGTCACCGGGCTCGTGTGCGCTGCACTGGCGCTGCCCCACGCCCCCGCGCAGGCCGAGGAAACCATCCGCTGCGACAGCCAGGGCCTGGGCTACAACTACTGCCGCGTCGACACCGATGACCACGTGGAGCTGACCCGGAAGCACTCTCTGTTCAGCTGCCACGAAGGCCGCTCCTGGGGCTACGACCGGCGCGGCGTGTGGGTCAACCACGGCTGTTCGGCGGACTTCAAGGTCGGCCGCCGCGGCCATGGCGGCAAGGCGGCCGCGGTGGCCGTGGCCGGCATTGCCGCACTGATCGCGCTGTCGGCCAGCCGCCACAAGGCCGAGACGCAGGAGGTTGCTGCCTGGGCCGTGGGCAGCTTCAAGGGGCGCGACGAAAAGGAAGGCGTGCCGGTGGAACTGAGCATCCTTCCCGGCGGTCGCGTGCAGGGCAAGGCCGGCTCGCACGAGTTCACCGGCCAGCTCAAGGGCAACCGCCTGGAGGCCGGGCGCCACGTGTTCCGCATCGACCAAAGCGGACCGGGCTTCATCGCCACCGACGAGCAGGACCCCCTGCACCGGGTGGAGTTTCAACATGTCGGAAGCGGGTACTGAACCATGAACCACAAGATCCTCGCGCCGCGCAGCCTGGCGCTCGCTGCGGCTCTGCTCACGCTGTCCATGGCCGCCGGCGCGCAGGCGCCAGCCCCGGCTGCTGCAGCCTCCGGTGCGGGCTATGTCGACCCGAACGCGGCGCCTCGCCGAGCCGCGCACCAGGACGTGGAGCCGGTGCCGCGCGCGCCCGCCTTCGACACGCTGGCCACCATCCGCAAGCGTGGCGTGCTGCGCGTGGGCGTGGTGCAGGTGCCGCCGATGGTGATGACGGGCAAGGACAGCCGGCTCGTCGGTTTCAGCATCGACGTGGCCAGGCGCCTGGCCGATGACCTGGGCGTGAAGCTGGAGTTCGTCGAGACCTGGTGGTCCGAGGTCATCCCCGACCTGCTGGAACGCCGCACCGACCTCATCGTCACGGGCCTGTGGCAGAACGTGCCGCGGGCGCTGGTCGTCAACTTCACGCAGCCCACCACCCACATGGCCATGCACCTGTTCGCCAGCAAGCCGCTGGCGGGCAAGCGCCGCACGCTGACCGACTTCAACCAGCCCGGCGTGCGCATCGCGGTCTCGGTCGACCCGGCCCAGCTGGCCGTGGCCAAGGCCCGCTTCCCGCGCGCCACCCTCGTGGCCGTGGACGACGACGCGCTGCTCGTGGTGACGGAGGGCCGCGCCCAGGCTGCACTGGTGGCCACGCTGTCGGCGCAGGCCATCGTCGACGCTGCGCCGCAGCGCTGGTTCCTGCCCGCCGGCGAGCCGCTGCCCGCCACATCCGCCGCCATCGCCGTGCGCAAGGGTGACCCGGACTTCCTCGCCTTCCTCAACACCTGGCTCGACATCCAGCGCGAACAGGGCTGGCCGCAGGAACGGGCGCGGCACTGGGCCACGTTCAAGGAAGCCGGCAGGTAGGACATTCGTCCCCCGACGCGCGGAGCGCGAAAAAAAGTCTGCCGACCCGGAGCGTTGAGAACCCTGTGCACAACTTGCGCGCAAACTCTGGACAGGTACAGGAGGCGGCGCCCAAAGCGGCCTTGCCCGATTTTTCAGCAGGTCGGCGCACTGGCCGAACAGCCACTTTCCGGCGCCGCGCCCTGCCGCTAAGCTCTTGCGGTGAGCTCGCCCACCGATCCGATCTTCAAAGGCAGCGTGCTGGCGGTGGACGACTGCCCGACGACGCGAGAGGTCATGCGCGCCTCGCTGGAACACCTGGGTTACAGCGTGCACGCGGTGGACAGCGGCTTCGCGGCCCTGGAGGCCGTTGAGCAGGGCGCCTTCGACGCCATCGTGCTCGACGTGGAGATGCCCGGCATGGACGGCCGTGCCGTCGGCCGTGCGCTGCGAGAGCACCCGCGTGCCGCGACGGCGGTGATCGCCATGCACAGCAGCGTGGACGAGGCCGCCGTGCGCGCCGGCTTCAAGGGCTACGACGCCTTCGTGCCCAAGGCCGACAACCCGCGCGCCCTGGGCGAATGCGTCGACGGCCTGATCAGGCGTCGCCGCGACTGATCAGCGCACCGGCTGCCGGAACTGCAGCACGTTGCCTTCCGGGTCCCAACCGTCCAGCACGGTGTGACCACGGATGTCCCAGGCCTGCTCCGCCGGCTTCAGGAAGCCGCCATGGGCCTCGATGTGCCGGCGCACCGTTGCCAGGCTGCGCACGCGGAACACCGGCTTCATCGGCGTGTCTTCGCGCGGCGCCGGCGGCTTCGCGATGACGATCTCGGCGGCGTACTTCGGCGGAATGGCGTGGATGACAAGTTCGATGCCGCGGCCCTGCAGCAGGTCATGGTGGCGGTCGGTGGCGGCCACCGCGAGCCCCAACACCTGCTGGTAGAAGGCCGACAGTCGCTTCTTGTCCTTGGCGAAGAGCACCAGGCTGTGGACGGGCGTGCGGGCCATGGGCTGCCTTTCAGGCGGGTTGCGGCCCGGGCCGGCCGGCTTCGACGAAGAACCGGCCTTGCACGGCCGATGCGCTGGCGGGGTCGAGGGCGTCGTTCACCACGCGCAGTTCGGCCGCCAGCTTCCGCCTGTCCAGCGTGAACATGACATGGCCGCGCTGGTCGCTGCGTGCGTGCAGCAGGTGCGGGTTGACGCGCCTTGCCACGTCCAGCCGGTCCTGCGGCAGGCCCAGGCTGCTGATGCTGGTGCCGCAGAATTCGCTGGCCACCACCGGCACCTTCGGGTCGTCCCAGGCCGCGTAGCCACCGGGCTTGAGCGATGCCACGTAGTTGGCATGCACGTCACCGCCCAGCACCACCACGCCCGGCACCTTGCGCTCGGCCACCACGCCCAGCAGTCGCTCGCGCGCGGCGGGATAGCCGTCCCAGCCGTCGGTCCAGAAGCGGCCGCCGTGTTCGGCCAGCGGCTCCCAGCTGGCGCGGGCCATCAGCGTCTGCTGGCCCAGCAGGTTCCAGGGCTGGTCCAGGCTCCAACCCTCGGCCAGCCAGCGCTCCTGCTCGGCACCCAGCAGCGTGCGCTTCGGGTCCAGCAGCGCCGGGCAATCGTCCGCGCGCACCGTGTTGCTGCCGCCGCCACGGTTGGCACGCGGGCAGGCCTGGGCATCGCGCATCTGGCGGTCGTCGAGCAGGTGGATGCGCGCCAGGCGGCCCCAGTCCAGCCGACCGTGCATGCGCATCTGGCCGTTCGACGGACGCTGCGCACGCGACAGCGGCATGAACTCCCAGTAGGCCTGGTAGGCGGCGGCACGCTGCGCGGCGAAGTCGACCTGAAGGTCCTGGCCCTGCAGGCCGGCGTAGTCGTTGTCCACCTCGTGGTCGTCCCACACCAGCAGCCAGGGCGCGAAGGCGTGGGCGGCCTGCAGCGCCGGGTCGCTCTTGTACTGGGCATAGCGGGCGCGGTAGGCGGCCAGCGTGCGCACCTTGCCGCCTTCGTGGCGCCGCGGGGCATCGGCAGGGGCCAGGTTGGCGCCGTACTCGTAGATGTAGTCGCCCAGGAACATCACCAGCTCGGGCGCCTGCGCCACCACGTCGCGCCAGGCGGCCCAGTGGCCCGCGTCCCAGCGCTGGCAGCTGGTGATGGTGAAGCTGAGTCGGTCCACCACGGCGTCACGCGCCGGCGCCGTGCGCGTGCGGCCCACGGGGCTCTGCTGCCCCAGCGCCTGGAAGCGGTAGAAGTAGCCGCGTGCCGGCTTCAGGCCGGCGGGTTCGGCATGCACGCTGTGGTGCTCGGCCACGCGCGCCGTCTCTTCGCCGCGTGCGGCGACGCGGGTGAAGGCCTCGTCTTCGGCCAGCTCCCACTTCACGCTCACTTCAGGCGGCAGGTCGGTGCCGGTGAGCATGGTCCACAGCACCAGCGTCTCGGCCTGCGGCTGGCCGGACGCGATGCCGTGGGCGAAGCGCGGCACGTCGGCCGCGCGGGCATGGCGGATGAAGAGCGGCGCGGCCGCGGCGCCGGCCAGCCACAGGCGGCGGTTGATCGCCATGTCAGTCCCGGGTGAGGGCCGGCGGCCGCGCCATGTCGTCGAGCGAGAGGCCCTGTTGCCGCAGCAGCGCTTCCAGCGCCGGCACCAGCGGCCCCAGCCGTTCTTCCACCGCATCGCGCACGGTGTCCACGAAGACCTGCGTCTGGCGTTCGATCTCGATGTTCAGCGGCGCGCCGGGGCCTTTCTCGACGAAGGTGGTCTGGCGCAGCGTCTCGGGGATCAGCCAGACCTCGAACCAGCCCGCGCCGTCGCGCTCGCGGAAGGCCTCGGCCACCGTCAGGCTGGCGCCGTTGACGGCGATGTAGCCCTTGGCGAAGACGTAGCGCATCCACGGCGCCGGCACGGCGATGCGCAGCACGCGGTTGTTCTCGGGCTCGCGCACTTCGGACACCCGGCCCTGGAAGTCGATGTGGCCCGAGAGCGGGTGGCCGCCGATCTCGGCGCCGTCGCGCGCCGCGCGCTCCACGTTGACGCGGCTGCCCTCGGCCAACGTGCCCAGCGTGGTGAGTGCCAGGCTCTGCTGCATGACGTCGAAGTCAGCGGCGTCAGGGCCTTTCAGCGCGGTGACGGTGAGGCAGGTGCCGTCCACCGCCACGCTGGCGCCGATGGCCAGCCCTTCGCAGAAGCCGGGCGGGAAGGCGAGCGTGAAGCTGCGCAGGCCTGGACGGTCGGTGAGGGCCTGCACGGTGGCGAGGGCCTGGACGATGCCGGTGAACATGGTCGGGGAGCTTAGCAGCCGCCAGGGCCCGGCTACGATGTGCCGATGGACGACGCCGCCCTCGCCGCCGGTTTCAGCCTGGCAGCGCCTCCCGCCGGGTTCATCGACGACCCCTACCCCGTTTACGACGCATTGCGCCGCGCCTCCCCGATGCACTCGCTCGGCGCCGGCAGTGTGCTGCTGACACGCTACGACGACGTGCTGGCGGTCTACCGCAGCCCGCAGGCCAGCAGCGACAAGCAGCTGGAGTTCGCACCGCGCCTGGGCGCCGGCACGCCGATCTACGAGCACCACACCACCAGCCTGGTCTTCAGCGACCCGCCGCTGCACACGCGCGTGCGCCGCATCCTGATGGGCGCGCTGAACCAGCGCGCCATGGCGCGCATGGAGGAGGGCGTGTCGGCCCTGGTGGCCCGTCTGCTGGAGGATCTGCCCGCGCAGCGGGCACCGGACCTGATCGAGCACTTCGCGGCACGGATCCCGGTGGAAGTGATCGGCAACCTGCTGGATGTGCCGCGCGCCGACCGCAGCCCCCTGCGCGGCTGGTCGCTGGACATTCTCTCGGCCCTGGAGCCGGCACCGGCCGCCGCGGTGCTGGCCACCGCCAATGCCGCCGTCACCGACTTCTGCAGCTACCTGCGTGACCTGGTGGCCGAGCGGCGGCGCCATCCCGGCGACCCGGAGGCCGACGTGCTCACGCGCCTGATCCAGGGCGACGTGGACGGCACGCTCAGCGAAGCCGAGCTGCTGCACAACTGCATCTTCCTGCTCAACGCCGGCCATGAGACCACCTGCAACCTCATCGGCAACGGGCTGCACGCGCTGCTCACGCAGCGCCGCCAATGGGAACGCCTGTGCGCGCAGCCCTTGCTGATCAACAGCGCCGTGGAGGAAGTGCTGCGCTTCGAAAGCCCGCTGCAACTCAACAACCGGCGCGCGGCGGGCGACATCGACCTCGGGCACACCGTGCTGCCAGCCGGCACCTTCATCACGCTGGCCGTCGGCGCCGCCAACCGCGACCCAGCGGTCTTCGACCGGCCGCACGAGCTGGACATCGCCCGCCAACCCAACCACCACCTCGCCTTCGGCCAGGGCGCGCACGCATGCTCCGGCATGAACGTGGCGCGGCTGGAGGGGCGCATCGCGATCGGCGAGATCGCACGGCGCTTTCCGCGGCTGGCGCTGGCGGGCCCCCCCGAACGCGACCGGCGCGTGCGCTTCCGCGGCTTCCGGCGCTTGCCGGCGGTGCTGCAGTGAGCGCCTTCCTGCAGCAGCGGCGTCGGCTGCTGGCCGGTGCCGGCGGCGTGGCCCTGACGGGCTGCGCCGACCTGCGCGAGCGGCTGTTCAGCCCCGCCGGCAGCACGCCCGAGCCCGCGCTGCGCGAAGCCCTGGACGCCCACTATGCCCAAGGGGCGCGCGCGCTGGCGGGCGACGAGCTTGAAGCCGCCATCGCCGCCTGGCGGCGCTTCGTCGCCGCCGCGCCGGCCGGCTGGCCCCCGGCGCGCCGGGTGCGCGGCTACCTGACACTCATGGAGCGCGAGGCGGCGCGCCGCTCGGCGCGCCAGGCGGGGCGCGCCGAGCAGCGCCTGCAGGCCAGCCCGCCCGAGCGGCTGCGCGTGGCGCTCTTTCCCTTCCGTGCGCTGGGCCCCAACGCCGCCACCGACCCCTTCCACCGGGCGCTGCTGGCCATGATCACGGTGGACCTCTCGCGCGTGCCCTCGCTGGCCGTGCTGGAGCGCGAACGCATCGAGCAGCTGTTGCGCGAGTTGCAGCTTTCGGCCAGCGGCCTGGTGGACCGCGGCGCGCTGGTGGCGCCGGCACGGCTGCTGGGCGCGGGCACGGTGGTCACCGGCACGCTGCTCAACGAGCCCGGCCCCGCAGGCCCCGGCAGCGGCCGCTACAAGATCAACGCCGCCGCGCTGGACATGGGCAACGGCCGCGTCTTCGCCACGCCCGAGGCCGACGGCCGGCAGGCCGACTTCTTCGAGCTGCAGAAGCAGGTGGTCTACGGCCTGCTGGAGGCGCTGGACGTGCGCGACATCCCGCCTGCCGTGCGGCGCGTGCACACGCGAAGCTGGGAGGCCTACCGACGGTTCGCCGCCGGGCTGAACCTGCTGGCGCAGGACCGCTTCGACGAGGCGCGTGCCGCGCTGCGCTCGGCGCTGGAGGCCGACCCCGGCTTCGCACTGGCCGAAGAGACCTTCGACGACGTGCCGCCGCGGCCACTGACGCTGCGGCAGATCCTCGACGAGGCGGTGCGCTGAGCAGCGATGGCCGAACCCTTCAAGAACCTCATCAACGCCGAGGTCGTCGAAGAGGCGGCGCGGCACCTGGCGCGCGTCGCGCCGGGCTTCGATGCCGCACGCTTCACGGCCCTGGCCTTGCGCAACCTCGAAGCGCTGGAGATGAAGGCTCGTGCGATGCAGATTGCCGACGCGCTGGAAGCCACGCTGCCGGGGGCCTTCGAGGCCGCGGCCAAGCACATCGAGGCCGCGCTGGCACCCATGGCCACCGACGACAAGCCGGTGGCCGGCGGGGGCCTCGCGGGCTGGGTGCTGTGGCCGGTGGGTGAATTCGTTGCCCGTCGCGGCCTGGCCCAGCCCGAACGCGCGCTGATCACGCTGGCCGAGCTGACGCAGCGCTTCACGGCGGAGTTCGCGCTGCGCCCCTTCATCGTGGCGCACCCGGCGCTCTGCTTCCAGACGCTGCAGCGCTGGACCGCCCACCCCAGCGCCCACGTGCGCCGGCTGGTCAGCGAAGGCAGCCGCCCGCGCCTGCCCTGGGGCCTGCAGCTCAAGGCGCTGATCGCGGACCCCGCGCCGACGCTGCCGCTGCTGCGCGCGCTGCAGGACGACGGCAGCGAAACCGTGCGCCGCAGCGTCGCCAACCACCTCAACGACATCGCCAAGGACCACCCGGGCCTGGTGGCGGCCTGGCTGGAAGAACACCTGCCCGACGCCCCGGCGCCAAGGCGCGCCCTGCTCCGGCATGCCAGTCGCACGCTGATCAAGCGCGGCGACGCGCGTGTGCTCCAGGCCTGGGGCCTGGGCGCGCCGCTGCGCGGGTCGGCCACGCTGGGCCTGTCACCGGCGCGCGTGACGCTGGGCGAGGCGGTTGAACTGCGGGTCTCGCTGGCGTCCACGGCTGCGCGGGCGCAGAAGCTCGTGGTGGACTACGCCATCCATCACGTCAAGGCCGACGGCAGCACCTCACCCAAGGTGTTCAAGGGCTGGACGCTGGAACTGCCGCCGCACGCCGACGCCACGCTGGCCAGGCGCCATGCGGTCAGGCCCATCACCACCCGCCGCTACCACGCCGGCCGGCATGTGGTGGAACTGCAGGTGAACGGCCGCGTCGTCGCCAGCGCGGCCTTCGATCTGCGCCTGCCGGCGCGGCGCTGATCAGGCCTTCTTCACCCAGGAAGCGCACCAGCCGTTGGCGGCCACCTGCTTGCCGGCGAAGAGCGGGCAGCCACCGGCCGCATCGGCCGGCTTGCCCTGGTACAGCTGGCAGTTGCTGCACTTCTGGTCCTTGCTGTGCTTGGGGTACTTCTTGGCGTCGGCCTTGGCGGTGTCGGCGACGTAACCCAGCGCGACGGCCTGCGGGTCCTTCTCGTCGAGTTTGGCGCCCTGCGCGCGGGCAGCGACGGCCGACAGCAGCGGGGCGGCGACAGCCACCTGCAGCAGGAAGACGCGACGGGTGTGGTGGGACATGCGGTTCTCCGGTGTGGACCGCACGACCACCGCGCGGCTGGCTCCTCAACGCCGGCGGGCCGCGGGCGGTGGACAGCGCTTGGGAAATGTCCACTTGGCGTGACATACTGAAACCCCGCCCGCGTGCCTAGCTGCACGGCCCCCAGCCACCGATGTCCCTGTTCCCCCCGGACC
Source organism: Rubrivivax sp. (assembly GCA_016790395.1). GTDB lineage: Bacteria > Pseudomonadota > Gammaproteobacteria > Burkholderiales > Burkholderiaceae_C > Rubrivivax. The sequence goes on from JAEUPH010000335.1 coordinate 9,272, forward strand.
ATGCCCTGCGGCTGACGCTGGCCGAAGAAATCCATGCCCGCCCTGCCGAAGCCATCAAGGCGCCGGCCCGCGCCAGCTACGTCGCCGTCCTGGTGGACGCCGCCGACCGGGTCCGTGAACTGGCCCACCTCGCCGAGCTGTGCGAAACGCACGGCGTCGAGCCACCGGCCAGCGGCGCCACGCACTTCCGCGCTTCACTTGGAACGCTGCGCCTGAAGTGGGAGCGCCACGGCGAGTTCTCCGGCTACACCGTCATCGCGCCCGGCATCGGCGAGCGGCCCTTCTCGGAGGTGGCGGCCTCGCTGCTGCCTGCGGGCTGGCTGGCCACGCTGCCCGGCGTCACCGTGGCCGCGGCCCACGCCAAACTGCTGGCCGCCCCCGACGAGGATCGCCTGGCCTGGCTGCTGGGTGAGGCCTTTCCCGGCGAGACGGTGGTTGGCGCGCAGATCGCCGACGGTGCGGCGCGCGTGTTCAGCGACTTCCGGCTGCACGACGGCTGCACGCGCTTCGTCCTGATCGACCGCCACCTCACCGAGCGCCAGGCCGGCCGCACGCTGCAGCGCCTGTTCGAGATCGAGGTCTACCGCATCATGGCGCTGCTGGCGCTGCCCATCGCGCGGCGGCAGTCGCCGCGCATCGTGCAGATCGAAACCGCGCTGGCCGCGCTGACCGACCGCATCGCCAGCGCCGCCGACAGCCAGGCCGACGACGAGGAACTGCTGCACGGGCTCACGCGGCTGGCCGCCGAGGTGGAGAGCGGCCTGTCGGCCAGCCAGTTCCGCTTCGGCGCCTGCCGGGCCTACTTCGAACTCGTCATGCGACGCATCGGCGAACTGCGCGAACAGCGGCTGCCCGGCGTGCAGACCATCGACGAGTTCATGGCGCGCCGCTTCACGCCGGCCGTGGACACCTGCAACACGGTGTCGCAGCGGCTGCATGACCTCTCCGAGCGCGTGTCGCAGGCCAGCAGCCTGCTGTCCACGCGCGTGGACATCGCACGCGAACGGCAGAACCAGAAGCTGCTGGCCAGCATGGACCGCCGCGCCAAGCTGCAGTTGCGGCTGCAGCAGACCGTGGAAGGCCTGTCCGTCGCCGCCATCTGCTACTACGCCGCCGGCCTGGTGGGCTACGGCGCCAAGGCGCTCAAGGCCGCCGGACTGCGCGTCGACCCCGACCTCGCCGTCGGCGCGGCCATCCCGCTGGTCGCGCTGGGCGTCTATGCCGCGGTGCGCAAGGCGCGCCGCCACGTCAAGCAGGCCGAAGGCCAGAACTCCGACTTCCACTGACCATGTCCACCCTCGCCTTCCCCTTCTCCGCCATCGTCGGCCAGGACGAGATGAAGCTGGCCATCCTGTGCGCCGCGGTGGACCCGCGCATCGGCGGCGTGCTGGTCTTCGGCGACCGTGGCACGGGCAAGAGCACGGCCGTGCGCGCCCTCGCTGCCTTGCTGCCCAGGATGCGCGCCGTGGCCGGTTGCCGCTACGCCTGCGACCCTGCTGACGGCGCTTCGCACTGCGACGAATGCGCCACGCTGAAGGCCGGCGCCAAGCCCAAGACCCGGCTCGTGCCGGTGCCGGTGGTGGACCTGCCGCTGGGCGCCACCGAAGACCGCGTCGTTGGCGCACTCGACCTGGAGCGCGCCTTGACCGCCGGCGTGAAGGCCTTCGAGCCCGGCCTGCTGGCGCGCGCGCACCGCGGCTTCCTCTACATCGACGAAGTGAACCTGCTGGAGGACCACCTGGTGGACCTGCTCATCGACGTGGCCGCGTCGGGCGAGAACGTGGTCGAGCGTGAGGGCCTGAGCGTGCGTCACCCCGCACGCTTCGTGCTGGTGGGCAGCGGCAACCCCGAGGAAGGCGAGCTGCGCCCGCAGCTGCTGGACCGCTTCGGCCTGGCCGTGGAAGTGCGCACGCCGCAGGACCTGCCTTCGCGCGTGGAGGTCGTGAAGCGCCGCGACGCCTTCGAGATGAATCCCGAGGCCTTCGTCGAACGCTGGCACAAGGAGGACGACAAGCTGCGCAAGCGCCTGGTCGCCGCGCGCGAGCGGCTGGCGGACGTCAAGGTGCCCGACAGCACGCTGGAACGCGCCGCGCAGCTCTGCATGGGCCTGGGCACCGACGGCCTGCGCGGCGAACTGACGCTGGTGCGCGCGGCGCGCGCGCTGGCCGCGCTGGACGGTGATGCCACGGTGGGCGATGCGCACCTGAAGCGCATCGCCAAGCCGGCGCTGCGCCACCGGCTGCGGCGCGATCCGCTGGACGACACCGACGCCAGCGCGCGGGTGGACCGCGTCGTCTCCGAACTGTTCCCAGCCTAGCCTTCAAAGTGGACGCACCCACGGGCCCGTCGCCCGAACAGGCCTGGCAGGACGCCGCCTGGGCTGCGGCGCTGCTGTGCGTGGACCCGCACGGCCTCGGCGGCATTGCGCTGCGCGCCGCCGCCGGCCCGGTGCGCGACCGCTGGACGGCGAAGCTGCGCCAGCTGCTGCCCGAGGACGAGCCGCTGCGGCGCATGCCGGGGCACATCGCCGACGAACGACTGCTGGGCGGGCTGGACCTCGCCGCCACGCTGGCCCGCGGGCGCCCGGTGGCCCAACGCGGGCTGCTGGCCGAAGCGCATGGCGGGCTGGTGCTCATACCCATGGCCGAGCGCCTCGGCGCCGGCACCGCGGCGCGGCTGGCCGGGGTGCTGGACCAGGGCCACGTGAGCATCGAGCGTGACGGCATCGCCGAGCGCTGGGAAGCCCGCGTGGGCCTGGTGGCCTTCGACGAAGCGCAGGCCGACGACCCGCCGCTGGCCGCCTCGCTCGCCGAGCGCCTGGCCTTCGGCGTCGACCTGCGCGCGCTGTCGCTGCGCGACGCGGGGGATGCCGTGGCGCAGGCCGCGCACGTCCTGCGCGCGCGCGAGGCGCTGCGCAGCGTGACGGTGGACGACCGCATCCTGCACGCGCTGGTGGGCACGGCGCTGCAGTTGGGCGTGGCTTCGGCGCGCGCCGGTGTGCTGGCCTTGCGCGCCGCACGGGCCGCTGCCGCGTTGGCGGGCCGCACGGCCGTGGAAGACGACGACGCGCTGCTCGCCGCGCGCCTGGTGCTGGCGCCGCGCGCCACGCGGTTGCCGCCGCCGCCCGAGAGCGACGAAGCCGAAGACACGCCGGAACCACCGCCTGCGCAGCAAGCCGAGTCGCCGCCCGAGGCGCCGCCGCCCGAAGAGCCGCAGGACCGCAGCACGCAGCCGCTCGAAGACCGCCTCGTCGAAGCGACCTTGGCCGCCTTGCCTGCGGGCCTGCTGGCGGCACTGCAGAGCGCTGCGGCGGCACGCAAGGCCGGCCGCTTCGGCGCGCGGAGCGCTTCACCGCGCAGCGGGCGGCCGGCCGGCGTGCGCCGCGGCGAACCGCGAGGCGGCGCGCGGCTGAACCTGATCGAGACATTGCGCGCCGCCGCGCCCTGGCAGCGCCTGCGTCGCGCGCAGGCAGGCAGCCACGCAGGCCGCATCCACGTGCAGGCCGACGACCTGCGCATCCACCGCCTGCAGCAGCGCGCCGGCACGGCCACGCTGTTCGTGCTGGACGCCTCGGGCTCGTCGGCCCTGCACCGCCTGGCCGAGGCCAAGGGCGCCATCAACCTGTTGCTGGCCGACTGCTACGTGCGGCGCGACGAGGTGGCCGTGATCGCCTTCCGCGGCAAGGGCGCCGAACTGCTGCTGCCGCCCACGCGTTCGCTCGTGCGCGCGCGGCGCAGCCTGGCGGCGCTGCCCGGTGGTGGCGGCACGCCGCTGGCCGCCGGCCTGGAGGCCGCGCTGCTGCTGGCCGACCAGGTGCGGCGCAGCGGCACACGGCCGGTGGTGGTGCTGCTCACCGACGGCCGCGCCAACATCGGCCGCCACGGCGAGCCGGGCCGCGCGCAGGCCGAGATCGACGCGCTGGGCATGGCGCGGCAGCTGCGCGCCGCGGGCATCACCTCGCTGGTCATCGACACCTCGCCGCAGCCCGCCGCAGCCGCGCAGCGTCTGGCCCAGGAGATGGCGGCCAGCTACCGCGCGCTGCCCTACGCCGGCGCGCAGGCGCTGTCGGACGCGGTGAAGTCACTGCCGGCGCGCTGACCCATGCCCGCCGCCATGGACTGGGACAGCGACGGCGCCGACTGGCCCCACCGCGAGCGCAGCCGCTTCGTCGACGCCGGCGGCCTGCGCTGGCACGTGCAGCACTGGCCGCGGCCGCGCGCACCGCGCCTGGTGCTGCTGCACGGCACGGGCGCTTCGTCGCATTCCTTTGCCAGCCTGGCCCCGCTGCTGGCCGAACGCTTCGACCTCGTCGTGCCCGACCTGCCCGGCCACGCCTTCAGCGGCATGGCCGCGGCCGGCCGCGCCGACATGCAGGGCATGGCGGACGGCGTGCACGCGCTGCTGGGCGAGCTGCCGGCCGCGCCCGGGCCGCTGGCGGTGGTGGGCCACTCCGCCGGTGCCGCGGTGGCCGTGCGCATGGCGTTGCCGGTGCAGGGCCGCGTGGCCGCGGGGCCGGTGCCGGCCGTCATCGTCGCCCTGAACGGCGCCTTGCTGCCTCTGCGCGGGCTGGCCGGGCTGGTGTTCGCGCCGGCGGCCAAGCTGCTGGCGCTGAACCCGTTGGTGCCGCATTTCTTCGCCTGGCGCGCGGCCGACCGCGTGGTGCTGGAGCGGCTGCTGGCCAGCACGGGCTCCCGCGTCGACGAGAAGAGCCACACCCACTATGGCCAGTTGATCGCGCACCCGTCGCACGTGGCCGGTGCCCTGGCCATGATGGCGGCCTGGGACCTGCCCGCGCTGCAGGCCGACCTGCCGCGGCTGAAGACAGCGCTGCACCTGATCGTGGGCGCCGCCGACGGCACCGTGCCGCCCGCCGATGCCGCACGCGTGCAGGCGTTGTGCCCGGGCGCCACGCGGCAGATGCTGCCGGGCCTGGGCCACCTCGCGCACGAAGAGCGGCCACAGCTCGTGGCCGAAGCGCTGCTGTCGCGGCTCAGCGCCGCAGGAACAGCCGGCTGACGGTGTCGGCCAGCGGGCCGCGGTGCGCCTCGTCGGCGCCCCGCAGTTCGGCCAGTGCGCCGTGCATCACCTTCGCGGTGAGCCCGCGCGCCAGCGCCTCCAGCACCGCGTCCACGTCCTCGCCGCGCGCCAGGCTGCGGCGCGCGCGCGCCAGCTCGCCGCTGCGCCAGGCCTCGGCCTGGGCGTTCAACTCACGGATCAGCGGCACGCTGGCGCGCTGTTCCAGCCACTGCGCGAAGCTCTTCACACCCGCGTCGACGATCTCTTCGGCACGCGCCACCGCGGCCAGCCGTTTCTCGCCGGCCGTCTGCACCAGCGCGGAAAGGTCATCCACCGTGTAGAGGTAGACGTCGGACAGGCGGGTGACCTCGGGTTCGATGTCGCGCGGCACCGCCAGGTCGACCATGAAGATGGGGCGCCGGCGCCGCGCCTTCAGCGCCCGTTCCACGGCGCCCAGGCCGATGATGGGCAGCGAGCTCGCGGTGCAGGACACCACCACGTCGAACTCGGCCAAGCGCTGCGGCAGGTCGGCCAGGCGCATGGCCTGGCCGCCGTGGCGGGCGGCCAGGGCCTCGCCGCGCTCCAGGGTGCGGTTGGCCACCGTCAGGCTCTTCGGCTGCCGGCTGGCGAAGTGCGCCGCCGTCAGCTCGATCATCTCGCCGGCACCCACCAGCAGCAGGCGCACCTCGCGCAGGTCCTCGAACAGCTGGGCCGCCAGGCGCACCGTGGCCGCCGCCATGCTGACCGAGTGCGCGCCGATCTCGGTGGCGCTGCGCACTTCCTTGGCCACCGAGAAGGAACGCTGGAACAGCTGGTGCAGCGTGCTGCCCAGGGTGCCCGCCAGGCCTGCTTCGCGCACCGCCTGCTTGATCTGGCCCAGGATCTGCGGTTCGCCCAGCACCATCGAGTCCAGGCCCGCGGCAACACGGAAGGCGTGGCGCGCGGCGGCGGTGTCCTCGGCCACGTAGATGTGCTCGGCGAGCTGCGCGCGCGAGAAGCGGCCCTGCTCGGCGAGCCAGTCCAGCGCCGGCGCGGCGATATCGGCCGGCGCCGCGGCATGTTCGCTGGCCACGTACAGCTCGGTGCGGTTGCACGTGGACAACAGCGTGGCCTCGGGAATGGCCCGGGCCAGGCGTTCGCGCAGGCCCTGCAGCACCAGTGCCAGCTGCGGTGCGGGAAAAGCCAGCCGCGCCCGCAGGTCCAGCGGCGCGCTGCGGTGATTGAGCCCCAGGGCCAGGACCGTCATGCGCGGCTCGCGCCGGCGCGGCGGTGCTGCCGCTGCGGCGAGGGTCGGACTCGTTGACGCCGGGGATCCATCTCTCTATCCTAGGACTGTCTCGTTCAGTTGACAACTTATGGTGACAACGGAGCTTGACGACGGGAGGAACAACCCCGCGCTGGCCGCCCGCCACCAGCGCCACACAAGGGATGACATGCGATGGACGCGCTGAACCGGATCGAGCAGGCCCTGGAAACCGCACTGGCCTTGGGCACCGGCGACGGGAACCCGGGCTGCCCGCCCAAGCTGGCCGCTGGCCTGCGCCACGCCGTCTTCCCGGGCGGCGCGCGCATCCGCCCGCAGCTGTGCCTGGCGGTGGCGCGCGCCTGCGGCGACGCCGATCCGCGCCTGGCCGACGGCGCCGCCGCGGCCCTGGAACTGCTGCACTGCGCCTCGCTCGTGCACGACGACCTGCCCTGTTTCGACGACGCCCCGCTGCGCCGCGGCATCCCCAGCGTGCATGCCGCCTACGGCGAGCGCATCGCGGTGCTGGCGGGCGATGCACTCATCGTGCTGGCCTTCCAGATGCTGGCGCACAGCGCGCTGCACGCGCCCGCGCGCCTGCCCGGGCTGATGGGCATCGTGGCGCGGCGCGTGGCGCTGCCCAGCGGCATCATTGCCGGCCAGGCCTGGGAATGCGAGCCGTATGTCGCGCTGCCCGCCTACCAGCGCGCCAAGACCGGCTCGCTGTTCGCCGCCTGCACCGAAGCCGGCGCCTGGGCCGGCGGTGGCGACCCCGCCGACTGGCAGCCCTTCGGCCTGTGCCTGGGCGAGGCCTACCAGGTGGCCGACGACATCCGCGACGTGGCCCTGGCCGTCGAACTGCTGGGCAAGCCGCAAGGCCGTGACGTCGCGCTGTGCCGCCCGAGCGCGGCCACCGAGATGGGCCTGAGCGGCGCCATCGTCCACTTCGACGCCTTGCTGGAGCGCGCGGTCGACGCCATTCCCGCCTGCACGGGTGCGGCCATGCTGCGCGCCATCGTGCGCTCGGAGTCCGAGCGCCTGGTGCCCCAGGCCACCGTGCGCGACCTCGCCCTCGCCGCCTGAACCCGATGCTGCAAGTCCCCCTGCCGGCCACCCCGGCCCCCGAACCCGTCGGCCTGCGGGCCCGCTGGCTGGAACGCTGGCGCCAGTGGCGCGACGGCGTGCTCATCAGTCCCGACTTCCAGCGTCGCGCTGCGCGCACCTGGTGGATGCGCCCCATCGCGCGGCGCCGTGCGCGCGCGCTGTTCGACCTCGTCGCCGGCTTCGTCTACACCCAGGTGCTGCTGGCCTGCGTTCGCCTGGGCGTGTTCGACCTGCTGGCGCGCGGGCCCGTGTCGGCCACCGAGCTGCAGCGCCGGCTGGACCTGCCGCACGAAGGTGCCGAGATCCTGTTCTCCGCCGCCGTGGCACTTGAACTGCTGGAGCGCCGCGACCGCGGCGGCGAAGTGCGCTACGGCCTCGGGCGGCTGGGCGCGCCCATGGTCGCCAACGAAGCCGTGGCCGCCATGGTGGAGCACCACGCGGTGCTCTACGCCGACCTGGCCGACCCCGTGGCGCTGCTGCGCGGTCAGGCCAGCCCGGCGCTGTCGCGCTACTGGGCCTATGCCAGCACGGCGCAGCCCGGCGAACTGCCGCCCGAGGCGGTGAAGGCCTATTCCTCGCTGATGTCGGCCTCGCAACCGCTGGTGGCCGACGAGGTGCTGGACGCCTACGACATCGGCGCCCACCGCTGCCTGCTGGACGTGGGCGGCGGCCAGGGCCGCTTCCTGCTGGCGGCCGCACAGCGCGCGCCACGGCTGCAACTCATGCTGTTCGACCTGCCGGGCGTGGTGCCCGCCGCCTGCAGCGCCTTCGCCGCGGCCGGACTCACCGCGCGCAGCAGCGTGCACGGCGGCGACTTCACGCGCGACGCCCTGCCCACCGGCGCCGACATCGCATCGCTGGTGCGCGTTCTCTACGACCACCCCGACGAACGCGCCCTGGCCATCCTGCGCGCCGTTCATGCCGCCCTGCCCCCTGGCGGCACGCTGCTGGTGGCCGAACCGATGGCCGATGCGACGGGCGCGCGCCGGATGGGCGACGCCTACTTCGGCTTCTACCTGCTGGCCATGCACGGCGGCCGCTCGCGCTCGGCCGCTCGCCTGACCGACCTGCTGAAACAGGCCGGCTTCACGCAGGTTCGCGAACGCGCCACACCCATCCCCCTGCAGGTGAGTGTGCTGGTGGCGCGCAAGCCACCCCGTGAACACCGCGAAGCGTAAATACTGCTTGACACTCCATGTTGTAAGTCTAGGATGACACCTCAGATCACTCCTCTGCCCCCGGCGCCCTTCGGCGCCGTGTGATCAGGAGGAACCCCATGAAGACCCAAGCCGTCGTCCTAGAACGCCCCGAACAACTGCGGCTCTCAGCGCTGGAACTCACCGCCCCGGGCGCCGCGGACCTGGTCGTCGACATCGAATTCAGCGGCATCTCCACCGGCACCGAGAAGTTGCTCTACAGCGGCCGCATGCCCATGTTCCCGGGCATGGGGTACCCGTTGGTGCCGGGCTACGAGTCGGTCGGGCGCGTGTCCCAGGCCGGGCCCGAAGCCACGCACCGCGTCGGCGACCGCGTGTTCGTGCCCGGTGCGCGCTGCTACGGCGAGGTGCGAGGCCTCTTCGGCGGCGCGGCCTCGCGCATCGTGGTGGCCGACAGCAAGGTGGTGCCCGTGAGCGAGGCGCTGGGCCAGCACGCCGTGCTGCTGGCGCTGGCCGCCACCGCTTACCACACGGTCGCCTGTGGCGGCGAAGGCGCGCCCTGCCGCGCGCCTGATCTCATCGTCGGCCATGGCGTGCTCGGCCGTCTGCTGGCGCGCATGGTGGTGGCGGCCGGCTTCGAGCCGCCCACCGTCTGGGAAGTGAACCCGCAGCGCGCCGAAGGCGCCCAGGGCTACCAGGTGCTGGACCCGCAGGAAGACACGCGGCGCGACTACCAGGCCATCTACGACGTCAGCGGCGACTCGCGCATCCTCGACACCGCCATCGCGCGCCTGGCGCGCCGCGGCGAGGTGGTGCTGGCCGGCTTCTACAGCGAGCCGCTGTCCTTCAACTTCGCCCCCGCCTTCATGCGCGAGGCCCACATCCGCACCGCCGCCGAGTGGCAGCGTGCCGACATGCTGGCCGTGCGCGAACTGGCCGAGAGCGGCCGCCTGTCGCTCGACGGGCTGATCACCCACCAGGACGTCGCCACGCATGCCAGTGACGCCTACCGCACCGCCTTCGGTGATGCGGCCTGTCTGAAGATGGTTCTCGACTGGAGACAGCTGCAATGAGCGACAGGCCCACCGTGTCCACCGTGCAGTTCATGGCGCGCGAGCAGCTCAAGGCGGAAGCCGCCCTCCCGCCCGATCCGGTGGCCACGGGCCCCGTCACCAAGACCACGCAGATCATCGCCATCTACGGCAAGGGCGGCATCGGCAAGAGCTTCACGCTGGCCAACCTGAGCTACATGATGGCGCAGCAGGGCAAGAAGGTGCTGCTCATCGGCTGCGACCCGAAGAGCGACACCACCAGCCTGCTGTTCGGCGGCAAGGCCTGCCCCACCATCATCGAAACCAGCAGCAGGAAGAAGCTGGCCGGCGAGACGGTGGCCATCGGCGACGTCTGCTTCAAGCGCGACGGCGTCTACGCCATGGAACTCGGCGGCCCGGAGGTGGGCCGTGGCTGCGGCGGGCGCGGCATCATCCACGGCTTCGAGACGCTGGAGAAGCTGGGCTTCCACGACTGGGGCTTCGACTTCGTGCTGCTCGACTTCCTGGGCGACGTGGTCTGCGGCGGCTTCGGCCTGCCCATCGCGCGCGACATGTGCCAGAAGGTCATCGTCGTCGCCAGCAACGACCTCCAGAGCCTGTACGTCGCCAACAACGTCTGCAGCGCGGTGGAGTACTTCCGCAAGCTGGGCGGCAACGTCGGCGTGGCGGGCATGGTGATCAACCGCGACGACGGCACCGGCGAGGCCAAGCGCTTCGCGGGCCACGCCGGCATCCCGGTGCTCGCCACCATCCCGGCCAACGAGGACATCCGCCGCAAGAGCGCCAGCTACGAGATCATCGGCCGCCCCGGCACGCCCTGGGCGCCGCTGTTCGAGGAGCTCGCCACGAACGTGGCCGAAGCGCCACCGGTGCGCCCGAAGCCGCAGACGCAGGACGAACTGCTGGGCCTGTTCTCCGCCGAAAGCACCGGGCGCGACTTCAAGATGGAGCCGGCCACGCTGTTCGACATGGTGGGCCGGAACGACGTCGTCAAGCCCACGCTCGAAGTCATCTACGACGCGGCCTGACGCCCTGGCCATGGACATGCCCGTCAAGCCCATCAACACCGCCGCGCTGGAAGGCGACGGCCTGGGCTGCCACACGGGCAACGACCAGATGCTGGCCGCCGCGCAGAGCGCGGGCAAGAGCGAGGTGCTGCAGCGCTACGCCCAGGACTACCCCATCCCCGATGGCGCGGGTCCGCACGACCAGCCGCAGAGCATGTGCCCGGCCTTCGGCTCGCTGCGCGTGGGCCTGCGCATGCGCCGCACAGCCACCATCCTCAGCGGCAGCGCCTGCTGCGTGTACGGGCTGACCTTCACCTCGCACTTCTACGGCGCCAAGCGCAGCGTGGGCTACGTGCCCTTCAACAGCGAGAGCCTGGTCACGGGCAAGCTGTTCGAGGACATCCGCGAGGCCGTGCACCAGCAGGCCGACCCGGCGCTCTACGACACCGTCGTGATCATCAACCTGTGCGTGCCCACGGCCAGCGGCGTGCCGCTGCAGCTGCTGCCCAAGGTGATCAACGGCGTGCGCATCATCGGCATCGACGTGCCCGGCTTCGGCGTGCCCACGCACGCGGAAGCCAAGGACGTGCTGGCCGGCGCGATGCTGAAGGTGGCCCGCGGCGAAGCCGAGTCCGGCCCCGTGGCGCGCCCGCGCGGCGGCGTGTCCGACAAGCCCACCGTCAGCCTGCTGGGCGAGATGTTCCCGGCCGACCCCATGGTCATCGGCGGCCTGCTGGAACCGCTGGGCCTGGCCGCCGGCCCGGCGGTGCCGACGCGCGAATGGCGCGAGCTCTATGCCGCGCTGGACTGTGCCGCCGTCGCGGCCATCCACCCCTTCTACACCGCCAGCGTGCGCGAGTTCACCGCCGCCGGCCGCGCCATCGTGCCTTCGGCGCCCGTGGGCCACGACGGCACCGAGGCCTGGCTGCAGGCCATCGGCAGGGCCTGCAACGTGGGCCAGGCGCAGATCGACGCCGCCAAGAACCGCTTCCTGCCCGTCATCAAGGCGGTGCTGGCGAAGACGCCCATCCGCGGACGCATCACCGTCAGCGGCTACGAAGGCTCCGAACTGCTGGTGGCGCGGCTGCTCATCGAAAGCGGCGCCGACGTGCCCTACGTCGGTAGCGCCTGCCCGAAGACGCCGTGGTCGGCCCCTGACCTGGAATGGCTGCAGGCGCGCGGCGTGCACGTCCAGTACCGCGCCAGCCTGGAGCAGGACATCGCCGCCGTGCGCGAGTTCCAGCCCGACCTGGCCATCGGCACCACACCCGTGGTGCAGGCCGCCAAGCAGGCCACGATCCCGGCGCTGTACTTCACCAACCTGATCTCGGCGCGCCCGCTGATGGGCCCGGCCGGTGCCGGTTCGCTGGCGCAGGTGATCAACACGGCGATGGCGAACAAGGCGCGCTTCGAGCAGATGCGCGAGTTCTTCGGCGACGTCGGGGATGGCGACCAGGCCGGCGTCTGGGAAGACAAGCCCGTGCTGCGCCCCGAGTTCCGCGCCGAGACGCGGCGCCAGGTCATCAAGATGATCAAGCGCCGCAAGGCCGACGAAATGATCTGAGGCAGGCATGGCCCAGCTCAACTACGTCATCGACCACGACCGCGCCGGCGGCTACTGGGGTGCCGTCTACGTCTTCACGGCCATCAAGGGCCTGCAGGTGGTGATCGACGGCCCGGTGGGCTGCGAAAACCTGCCCGTCACCAGCGTGCTGCACTACACCGACGCGCTGCCGCCGCACGAGCTGCCCATCGTCGTCACGGGTCTGGCCGAGGAGCAGCTGGGCCGCGAGGGCACGGAAGGCAGCATGAAGCGGGCGCACGCGGTGCTGGACCCGGACCTGCCCAGCGTGGTGGTCACGGGATCCATCGCCGAGATGATCGGCGGCGGCGTCACCCCCGAAGGCACGACGATCCAGCGCTTCCTGCCGCGCACCATCGACGAAGACCAGTGGCAGTGCGCCAACCGCGCCATGACCTGGCTGTGGACGAACTACGGCCTGCGCAAGATCCCGCAACGCGTGCCCTTCGCCGACCGCCCCGCCGGCGAGAAGCCGCGCGTGAACCTCATCGGCCCCTGCTACGGCACCTTCAACATGCCCAGCGACCTGGCCGAGATCCGTCGCCTGGTGCAGGGCATCGGCGCCGAGGTGAACATGGTGTTCCCGCTGGGCAGCCACCTGGCCGACGTCTCGCGCCTCGTCGAAGCCGACGTCAACATCTGCATGTACCGCGAGTACGGGCGCGCGCTGTGCGAGACGCTGGAGCGGCCCTACCTGCAGGCGCCCATCGGTCTGCACAGCACCACCGCCTTCCTGCGCGAACTGGGCCGACTGCTGAACCTGGATCCGGAACCCTTCATCCAGCGCGAGAAGCACACCACGATCAAGCCGATCTGGGACCTCTGGCGCAGCGTCACGCAGGACTTCTTCGGCACCGCCAACTTCGCGGTGGTGGCCGGCGAGACCTACGCCCGCGGCATCCGGCACTTCCTGGAAGACGAGATGGGCCTGCCGTGCAACTTCGCCGTCAGCCGGCAGGCCGGCCAGAAGACCGACAACGAGGCCGTGCGCCGCCTGGTGCGCGAGAAGACGCCCCTGGTGATGTTCGGCAGCTACAACGAACGCATGTACCTGGCCGAGGTGGCCGGCGGCCAGGGCCCGAAGCCGACCTACATCGCCGCCTCCTTCCCCGGCGCCATCATCCGCCGCGCCACCGGCACCCCCTTCATGGGCTACGCCGGCGCCACCTACCTGGTGCAGGAGTTCTGCAACGCCCTGTTCGACGCGTTGTTCCATGTGCTGCCGCTGGGCACCGAACTGGACCGTGTCGACGCCACGCCCGCGCGCGCTGCCGAGGAGCACTGCCCCTGGGATGCCGACGCGCAGGCGCTGCTGGACGAAATCGTCGCCCGCGAACCCGTGCTGGTGCAGATCAGCGCCGCCAAGCGGCTGCGCGACCGCGCCGAGCGCGACGCGCGAGCTGCCGGCGAGATGCGCGTGACGCTGCCGCGCATGCAGCGCACGCGCGACGCGGTGCGACAGGGGGTGGCCGCATGAAGTCGACGGCCACCCGATCCGAACGTCGCGACCTCCGGGTTGCGGCTGCCTTTGCTGCGCAGGCTGGCGCGCGGTTGTGGCCGAGAGGCCAACAGTGAGGAGCAATCCTATGGCTGAAAGAAAGGGCTCGATCTCCGGCCTGACCGACGAAGAAGCCCAGGAATTCCATCAGTACTACATCCAGGGATTCATCGGCTTCACCGCGGTCGCGGTCGTGGCCCACATCCTGGTGTGGATCTGGCGGCCCTGGCTCTGAACGTCTGAAGCTCCGGCAAGGAAGGAACACCATGGCAAGCACGAGCAATGTGCCGCTTCAGGGCGTGCTGAAGAACGACTCCAAGACCTACCTCGCGATCTTCGCGGTGGGTTTCGTCGTGTTCATGTTCATCGCCCTCGTGGCGCAGACCCTCGGTTGGCAATGGCGTTCCTGGCTGCCGGGTGCTGAAGGCGTGAAGTCCGTGACCGGAGGCGTGAAGGCGGCGGTTTACACCTTCATGTCGCACCTAACTTAGGAGATGTTGGTATGTGGAGAATCTGGCGTATCTATGACCCGTTGCGCGCGCTCGTGGCGCAGGGGGTGGGCCTGTTCGCGATCGCGATCATGATCCACCTCATCCTGCTGAGCACGCCCACCTTCAACTGGCTCGACGGTCCGAAGGCCCGTCAAGTGGTGGCGCAGCAGAACGCGCCGCTGCCGGCCAAGCCTTGAAGGCGTTTGCCTGAACGGGCCGGCCGGCCGGGGTTCCAAGCCCGGCCGGCCTCCCCAAGAACACATGTCGCGGCGGCGCACGAGCACCTCAGCCGCCGCGAACCGGAGGACCAGCAATGGCCATGCTCAGCTTCGAAAGGAAGTACCGCGTTCGCGGCGGTACCTTGGTCGGCGGAGATCTGTTCGATTTCTGGGTCGGCCCGCTGTACGTCGGCTTCTTCGGCGTGACCACGCTGTTCTTCAGCCTGGTCGGCACCGGCCTCATCCTCTGGGGCGCCGCCAAGGGCGGCACCTGGAACCTCTGGCAGATCAGCATCGCGCCGCCGGACCTCAAGTACGGTCTGAAGATGGCGCCCCTGATGGCCGGAGGGCTGTGGCAGCTCATCACCATCTGCGCCATCGGCGCCTTCTGCAGCTGGGCGCTGCGGGAGGTGGAGATCTGCCGCAAGCTCGGCATGGACTACCACGTGCCGGTGGCCTTCAGCATGGCGATCTTCGCCTACGTGACGCTGGTGGTCATCCGCCCCGTGCTGCTGGGCGCCTGGGGCCACGGCTTCCCCTACGGCATCTACAGCCACCTGGACTGGGTCTCCAACGTCGGCTACCAGTACCTGCACTTCCACTACAACCCGGCGCACATGATCGCGGTGAGCTTCTTCTTCACCACGACCTTCGCGCTGGCGCTGCACGGCTCGCTGGTGCTCTCCGCGGTCAACCCGCAGGAGGGCGAGCCGGTCAAGACGCCGGAGCACGAGAACACCTTCTTCCGCGACACGCTCGGCTACTCGATCGGCACGCTGGGCATCCACCGCCTCGGCCTGTTCCTGGCGCTCTCGGCGGGATTCTGGAGCGCGGTCTGCATCGTCATCAGCGGTCCGTTCTGGACGCGCGGCTGGCCGGAGTGGTGGAGCTGGTGGCTCGACCTTCCGGTCTGGCGCTAGGGGAGGGCACGATCATGGCCGAATACCAGAACATCTTCACGCAGGTGCAAGTCCGTGCCCCCGCCTATGCCGGCGTGCCGCTGCCGCGCGGCAGCTGGCAGCGATCGGGACAGCCGTTCTTCGCCTACTGGCTCGGGCGGATCGGCGACGCGCAGATCGGCCCGATCTACCTTGGCTGGACCGGTTTCGCGTCGCTGCTCTGCGGCATCGTGGCGATCGAGATCATGGGGCTGAACATGCTGGCATCGGTGGACTGGGACCCGGTCCAGTTCGTGCGCCAGCTGCCCTGGCTCGCGCTCGAGCCGCCGCCGCCCGCCTACGGGCTGCGCATCCCGCCGCTCAACGAGGGCGGCTGGTGGCTGATGGCCGGGTTCTTCCTGACGCTGTCGATCCTGCTCTGGTGGGCGCGCGTCTACATGCGGGCGCGCGCGCTCGGCATGGGCACGCACGTCGCTTGGGCCTTCGGATCGGCGATCTGGCTCTATCTGGTCCTCGGCTTCATCCGCCCGCTCCTGATGGGAAGCTGGGGCGAGGCCGTGCCGTTCGGGATCTTCCCGCATCTCGACTGGACCGCCGCGTTCTCGATCCGCTACGGCAACCTCTTCTACAACCCGTTCCACATGCTCTCGATCGCGTTCCTCTACGGCTCGACGCTGCTGTTCGCGATGCACGGGGCCACGATCCTCGCGGTCAGCCGCTTCGGCGGCGAGCGCGAGATCGAGCAGGTGGTCGATCGCGGCACGGCGGCGGAGCGCGCCGCGCTGTTCTGGCGCTGGACCATGGGGTTCAACGCGACGATGGAGTCGATCCATCGCTGGGCCTGGTGGTTCGCGGTGCTCTGCCCGCTGACCGGCGGCATCGGCATCCTGCTCACCGGCACGGTGGTCGACAACTGGTACCTCTGGGCGGTGAAGCACGGCGTCGCGCCGTCCTATCCGCAGGTCTTCCCGACCGTGCAGGATCCTGCTGCGATGATGGGGGTGGCGAAATGAGCATCGGGATCCGCATCACGCTCGCCGGCGCCGTCGTCGCTGCCGTCGGGCTCGCGCTCACCTTCGACAAGCCCGTGGTCGAGACCGTTCAGCTTGGCTATCGCGGCACCGGCATGCAGCAGGTGGTCAACCCGGCTCGCTTCGAGGCCGCGGTCGCCGCGAGCAAGGTGCCAGACGCCATACCGCCGGTGCCGCCAGGCGGCGAGAAGGCGTCGGTCGCCTACAAGAACGTCAAGGTGCTGACCGAGATCAGCGCCGA
Organism: Rubrivivax sp.; assembly: GCA_016790395.1. Lineage (GTDB taxonomy): Bacteria > Pseudomonadota > Gammaproteobacteria > Burkholderiales > Burkholderiaceae_C > Rubrivivax. The sequence goes on from JAEUPH010000335.1 coordinate 25,811, forward strand.
CGAGCTCGCCCGGACCATGGTGGCGATCACGGAGTGGGTCTCGCCGGAGCAGGGCTGCGCCTACTGCCACAAGGACGGCGAGGACCTTTCCGAGGACACGCTCTATACCAAGGTCGTGGCGCGCCGCATGCTCGAGATGACGCGGCAGATCAACGGCAAGTGGCAGGCGCATGTCGGCGGCACCGGCGTGACCTGCTTCACCTGCCACCGCGGCCAGCCCGTTCCGGCCTTCGTCTGGCATGCCGATCCCGGGCCGCGGCAAGCGCTCGGCGCGGCCGGCAGCCGTGCCGGCCAGAACGCGCCGGCGGCGGGCGTGGGGCTGACGTCGCTGCCCTATGACCCGCTCTCGCAGTACCTGCGCGGCAAGGACGGCAACATCCGCGTCGTGTCCGCGACGGCGCTGCCCGAGAGCAACCGGACGTCGATCAAGCAGACGGAGGGCACCTACGGCCTGATGATGCACCTGTCCGAGGCGCTGGGCGTCAACTGCACCTTCTGCCACAACAGCCAGTCCTTCACCGCCTGGGACAAGAGCAGCCCGAGGCGGGCGACGGCGTGGCAGGGCATCCAGATGGTGCGCGAGCTCAACGACGCGTTCCTCGAGCCGCTCGGCCCGACCTACCCCAAGGACCGGCTCGGGCCGCACGGCGACGCGCCGAAGGCCAATTGCGCGACCTGCCACCAGGGCGCTTACAAGCCGCTTTTCGGGGCGAGCATGCTGAAGGACCACCCGGAGCTTGTGGGCCCACGCCGCTAGCTGCGCGCGGGACGGGCGCGCCGAATCGCCGGCGCTCCCGTCCTGCCACGCTGGCGCCGCAATCCAAAGCGAAAGTCGGCTCGTAGACTCGTTGCGAGCCAAAGCAGCGGGGCGCCGTCCCAAGTGCTGAACGGGACGGGCCCGCCATCGATTGAGCCTGCGGAGTGGAATCATGAAGAGTTTTCTCGCGCGCATTGCCTGCGGGGCTGTCGTCGCCGCCGGCGTGATGGTCGGCAACCAAGGCCAGGCATGGGCCCAGGCGCAGGGCGACGCTGCGAAGGGCCAGAAGGTCTTCATCAAGTGCCAGACCTGCCATCGCATCGGCGACGGCGCCAAGAATCTGATCGGCCCGATCCTGACAGGCGTCGTCGGGCGCAAGGCGGGCACCGTCGAGGGCTTCGCCTATTCGCCGCTCAACAGGGCGTCCGGCGAGAACGGCTTGGTGTGGACCGAAGAGCAGATCTTGGCCTACCTGCCCGACCCCAACGCCTTCCTGAAGAAGTTCCTGGCGGAGAAGGGCAAGCCGGAGCTGGCGGCCGGCACCACGAAGATGGTGTTCAAGCTCGCGAGCGATGAAGAGCGCCGCGACGTGATCGCCTATCTCAAGACGTTCGCCGCGAAGTAGGGCCGCGCGCGTCGGGCTCCC
>JAEUPH010000338.1 GCA_016790395.1 Rubrivivax sp.
GCGGGCCGAGCGGCTGCGCGAAGCCGATGCCGTAACCGGGCAGGCCGGCCTTCAGGTACAGCTCCTGCGCCTGAACGCTCGGGGCGAGCATCAGGGCGGCGGCAAACACGGGCATCGAGGCCCAGGTGGCGAGGTGGTGCTTCTTGTGCATGGCGTGTGCCCAGTTCGAGGGATGCCGCCGATTCTGCGAGCCCGCACCGCGCCCAGCGCAACGAAAAGCAGCCGCCGGCGTGGCCATTTCCACCCGTCGGTGGACGAAATCGGCCCCCGGACGCGCTCAGGCCGCCGCGGCCTCGAAGCCGGCCGCGGCCAGCCGTGCCACCAGATCCTGCACATGCGCGTGGTTGCGCGTCTGCAGCACGAGCTCGACCTCGACGTTCTGCACGCTCAGCGACGAGAAGGCGCGTTGGTGGTGCACCTCGTCGATGTTGGCGCCGGCCTCGGCCACGATGCCGGTGATGCGTGCCAGCCGGCCCGCGCGCACCATGCCGCGCTCGAGGATGCTGGCCAGCAGCAGCGGATCAATGTTGCCGCCGCACAGCACCAGGCCCACCTTGCGGCCGGCGTAGCGGGCTGGGTCCTTCAGGAGCGCCGCCAGGCCCGCAGCGCCGGCGCCCTCGACCAGGGTCTTCTCGATCTCCAGCAGCATCACGATGGCCTGCTCGATGTCGCCTTCGTCGACGAGCACGAGGTCGTCGACCAGGCGGCCGATCACTTCGCGCGTCAGCTGCCCCGGCTGCCCGACGGCGATGCCCTCGGCGATGGTGCTGGCGCCCTGCGGGTGCGCCGTGCCCTTGATGGCGTTGACCATGGCCGGGAAGCGCGCCGTCTGCACGCCGATGATCTCGATGCCGGGCTTGAGCTGCCGCGCCGCCGTGGCGATGCCGCTGATGAGCCCGCCGCCGCCCACGGCGATGACCAGGGTGTCCAGCTCGGGCTGGGCGCGCAGCATCTCCAGGCCGATGGTGCCCTGGCCCGCCATCACGGCCTCGTCGTCGAAGGGGTGGACGAAGGTCAGGCCGTCGCGTTCGGCCAGCAGCAGGGCGTGCTCGCGCGCCTGGTCGAAGGTGTCGCCGTGCAGCACCACCTCGGCGCCGAAGCCGCGCGTGCGCTCCACCTTCACCATCGGCGTGGTCAGCGGCATCACGATCACGGCGCGCAGGCCCAGCCGCGCCGCGTGGTGCGCCACGCCTTGCGCGTGGTTGCCGGCGCTGGCCGCGATCACGCCCTTGATCGGCACGCCGGATTCGATCAGGGACACCAGCTTGTTCAGCGCCCCGCGCTCCTTGAACGACGCGGTGAACTGCAGGTTCTCGAACTTCAGGAAGACCTGGCAGCCCACCAGCTGGCCCAGCGTGCGGCTCTCCACGCAGGGCGTGTCCAGCACCTGACCGGCCAGGCGCGTGGCCGCGGCCTCGATGTCGACGTGGCGCAGCACGAGGGTCAGGCCGTGCCGCCGACGGTGAGGCGATCGATCCTGAGCGTGGGCTGGCCCACGCCCACGGGCACGCTCTGGCCGTCCTTGCCGCAGACGCCGACGCCCGGGTCCAGCGCCATGTCGTTGCCGACCATGCTGATGCGGTTCATCACCTCCGGACCATTGCCCACCAGCGTCGCCCCCTTCACCGGGTACAGGATCCTGCCGTTCTCCACCCAGTAGGCCTCGCTGGCCGAGAACACGAACTTGCCGCTGGTGATGTCCACCTGGCCGCCGCCGAAGTTGGTGGCATAGAGGCCGCGCTTGATGCTGGCGACGATCTCGTCGCGGCTGCGCGTGCCGCCCAGCATGTAGGTGTTGGTCATGCGCGGCATGGGCAGGTGCGCGTAGCTTTCGCGGCGGCCGTTGCCGGTGGGCTTCACGCCCATCAGGCGCGCGTTCAGGCTGTCCTGGATGTAGCCGCGCAGGATGCCGTCCTCGATCAGCACGTTGCGCTGCGTGGTGTTGCCTTCGTCGTCGACGTTGAGGCTGCCGCGGCGGTCGGCGATGGTGCCGTCGTCCAGCACCGTCACGCCCCGGGCGGCCACGCGCTGGCCGATGCGGCCGCTGAAGGTGCTGCTGCCCTTGCGGTTGAAGTCGCCTTCCAGGCCGTGGCCCACGGCCTCGTGCAGCAGCACGCCCGGCCAGCCCGGGCCCAGCACCACGGTCATGTCGCCGGCCGGCGCGGGGCGGCTTTCCAGGTTGGTGAGTGCGGCCGCCACGGCCTTTTGCACGTAGTCCTCGATGATGGCGTCGGTGAAGTAGCCCAGGCCGAAACGGCCGCCGCCGCCACCGCTGCCGACCTCGCGCTTCAGTTCGCCGTCCACCGTCTGCTCGGCGATGACGGTGACGTTCAGCCGCACCAGCGGCCGCACGTCGGCGGCGCGCGTGCCGTCGGCGCGAGCCACCAGCACCACGTCGTACTCGGCGCCCAGGCTGGCCATCACCTGCACCACGCGCGGGTCCTTGGCACGGGCCAGCTTCTCGGTCTTTTCCAGCAGCGCCACCTTTTGCGTGCTGTCCAGCGTGGCGATGGGGTCCGTCGGCGCATAGAGCACGCGGCTGCGGGCCAGCTTGGCCGCGCGCTCCAGCTTCACGCGCTTGTTCTGGCCGGCCGCGGCGATGGTGCGCACGGTGCGGGCGGCGTCCAGCAGCGAGGCCGGGCTCAGGTCATCGGAGTAGGCGAAGGCCGTCTTCTCGCCGGCCACCGCGCGCACGCCCACGCCCTGGTCGATGCTGAAGCTGCCGCTCTTGACGATGCCCTCTTCCAGGCTCCAGCCCTCGTGGCGCGTGGTCTGGAAGTAGAGGTCGGCGTCGTCCACGCGGTGTTCGCGGATGGTGGACAGCGCCTGCTGCAGTGTCGCTTCGCCGATGCCGAAAGGCTCCAGCATGAGCTGCTGCGCGATGGCCAGGCGTTCGAGGGTGGGTTCGCGGGAAATCATCGGGGCGCTGCTCCGGCCGGGGTGAGCGGGCATTCTAGGTTTCACGGCTGGTATCGCAGGCCCCACGTTTCTTTACCCGCGCTTCACGCATCGCGGTGCGCGTGGCGGCGCCACGGCGCGTTGTGCAGCGACGGCGCCGCCGTCACGTCCCACCCACCGACCGAGGAAACACCATGAACCACCGCATCACCCTGGCCACCGCCGCGCTGGCCCTGCTCTCCGCCTTTGCCGTGCAGGCCGCCGAGCCCGCGGCCTCGGCCCCGAACATGCCGCGCGTGGACAAGCGGCAGGCCCACCAGGAACAGCGCATCCAGCAGGGCGTGGCCAGCGGCCAGCTCACGGCGCGCGAGACGTTGCGTGTCGAACGCGAGCAGAAGCACATCGCCACGGCCGAGGCGCGCGCCGAGGCCGACGGCAAGGTCACCGGCGCCGAGCGCAAGCGGCTGCACAAGATGCAGAACGCCGCCAGCCGCGACATCCGCCGCCAGAAGCACGACGGGCAGACGGCCGGCAAGTGATCCGCAGGCCCCGCCCTCGCCACGGCGCCCGAAGTGCTCAGGCGCCGCCCTTCTCCTGCAGCGCTCGCTGATAGAGCGCGTTGCGCGCCTGCCCGCTCAGTTCGGCCGCCAGCGCCACCGCCTGCTTGAGCGGCAGTTCGCGCAGCAGCGTGCGCAGCGTGCGCAGCGCCTCGGGCGGCAGCTCGCCGGCCAGCGCAGCGCGGGGCGGCAGGGCGTGGAGGACCACCACGAACTCGCCGCGAAGGCGGTTGGCGTCCGCGGCCAGCCAGGCCGGCAGCTCGCCGGCAGGCCGCGTGACGATGGTTTCGAACTGCTTGGTCAGTTCGCGGCACAGGGTGATCGTGCGCGCGGCCGCCGCTTCGGCCAGCGCGGCCAGCAGTTCGCCGATGCGGTGCGGCGCTTCGAACAGCACTTGTGCGCGGGGCTCGGCCAGCACGGCGGCCAGCGCATCGCGCCGTTCGCCGCCCTTGGCTGGCAGGAAGCCGACGAAGAGGAAGCCGCCGGGCTGCACGTCGCCCGCGGCGCTGAGCGCGGCCAGCGCGCTGCTGGGCCCGGGCAGCGGCATCACGCGGTGCCCGGCCGCCTGCGCGGCGGCCACCAGCACGGCGCCGGGGTCGCTGACCGCCGGCGTGCCGGCATCGCTGACCACGGCCACGCGCTCGCCACGGGCCAGCCGCTCCAGCACGGCCCGCGAGGCCTGGTGCTCGTTGTGCGCGTGCAGCGCCAGCAGCGGCTTCTTCAATCCCAGGTGGCCCAGCAACTGGCCGGCCACGCGCGTGTCCTCGGCGGCCACGGCGTCCACCAGGCCGAGCACATGCACGGCGCGCAGCGTGATGTCGGCCAGGTTGCCGATGGGCGTGGCCACCACGTAGAGTGTCCCTGCGGGGTGCTGCTGGTGGCCGGCGGCGAGCGCGGCGGCACGTTGCAGGGAGGTGGGGTCGATGGTCACGAGAGGTGCGGGCACCCGTGCTGCGGGCGACGCCGCGGAGTTGCGGGCGCTGGCCTGGCTGCAGGCGCAGGGGCTGCGGCTGGTGGAGCGCAATTATCAGGTGGCCCGCGGGCCGCGTGCTCGGGCCGGCGAGATCGACCTGGTCATGCGCGAAGCGGACGGCACGCTGGTCTTCGTCGAGGTCCGCGCGCGCAGCAGCAGCGGCCATGGCGGCGCCGCGGCCAGCGTCGGCAGCGGCAAGCAGCGCCGCGTGCTCTTCGCGGCCCGCCACTATCTGACGCGCTTCGCGTCACCGCCGCCCTGCCGCTTCGACGTGGTGGCCATCGACGGCGATCAGCTCCAGTGGCTGCGCGCCGCCTTCGAAGACAACCCCTGGTGAGTGGACAGGCCGCGCCGGGCCCTGACCCATAATCCCCGCGATGGTCGAACAGCGCATCCAGGAACAGTTCTTCGAGAGCGCCGACCTGCACCTGCGTGCCGGCGAAACGCTGGCACGGCCGATCGCCGACGCGGCCGGCGCGCTGCTGGCCTGCCTCACCGCCGGCGGCAAGGTGATGGTGTGCGGCTCGGGCGCCGGTGCCGCGTTGGCACCGCACATGGCGCGGCTGCTGGCCGGCCGTTACGAGCGCGAACGCCCGCCCTTGGCCGCGCTGGCCCTGGGCCACGACGCGCCGCAGCAGGTGCGCGCCCTGGGCCTGCCGGGCGACGTGCTGCTGTACATCGACGACGGCGAGGGCCACAGCACCCAGGTCATCACCGCCGCGCAGGGCAAGGACATGACCATCGTGGTGCTCGCCGGGCGCGGCGCCAACGCCTTCGGTGAACTTCTGGCCGAAACCGATGTCCTTGTACCGGTACCCCACGAGCGCGCCGCGCGCGTGGCCGAACTGCAGTTGCTGGTGTTGCATTGCCTGTGCGATGCGCTCGACTACCAGCTGATGGGAGACCAGACTTCGTGAATGCCGCCCCGTTCCACCGTTTTGCCCGCACGGCCCTGGCCGCCACCCTGCTGGGCGCCGCGCTTGCCGGATGCGCGCCGCTGCTGCTGGGCGGCGCCGTCGTCGGCGGCGGCCTGGTGGCGACCGACCGCCGCACCACCGGCATCCAGCTGGAGGACGAGGGCATCGAACGCCGCGCCGCCAGCGCCGTGCGCGAACTCGCCACGCTGGGCCACGTCAACATCACCAGCTATAACCGCATGGTGCTGATCACCGGCGAGGTGCCGGGCGAGCGCGAGAAGGCCGCCGTGGAAGCGGCGGTGGCCAAGGTCGAGAACGTCAAGTCGGTGATCAACGAGCTGGGCATCGGGCCCAACAGCAGCACGGGCTCGCGCACCACCGACGCCTTCATCGCCAGCAAGGTGAAGGCCACGATGGTGGACGCCAAGGACGTCCAGGCCAACGCCTACAAGGTGGTGGTGGAGCGCGCCGTCGTCTTCCTCATGGGCCGCGTCACCGAACGCGAAGCCGCGCGTGGCACCGAGATCGCGCGTTCGGTGAAGGACGTGCAGAAGGTGGTGCGCGTGTTCGAGATCCTCACCGAACAGGAACTCGCCGCCCTGGGACGCGCGACGGCGCCGCCAGCGCCGCCGGCCTCTGCACCCCAGTGAAGCTCAGGACTTCTTCAGCCTTCTGATCAGGCTGGAGGTGTCCCAGCGGTTCCCGCCCAGCGCCTGCACCTCGGCGTAGAACTGGTCCACCAGGGCCGTCACCGGCATCTGTGCGCCGTTGCGGCGCGCTTCCTCGAGCACCAGGCCGAGGTCCTTGCGCATCCAGTCGACGGCAAAGCCGAAGTCGAACTTGTCGGCGACCATGGTCTTGCCGCGGTTGTCCAGCTGCCAGCTCTGCGCGGCGCCCTTGCCGATGACGTCCAGCACCAGCGGCATGTCCAGGCCCGCGCGCTGGCCGAAGGCGATGGCTTCCGCCAGGCCCTGCACCAGGCCGGCGATGCAGACCTGGTTGACCATCTTGGCCAGCTGCCCCGCGCCCGCTTCGCCGATGCGCGTGACGGCCTTGGCGAAGTTCATCGCCACCGGCTTCATGGCCTCGAAGGGCGCGGTGTCGCCGCCGCACATGACGGTGAGCGCGCCGTTCACGGCGCCGGCCTGGCCGCCGCTGACGGGCGCATCGATGAAGTGCAGGCCGCGCCCTTTGGCCTCGGCGTGAAGCTCGCGCGCCACCTCGGCGGACGCCGTCGTGTGGTCCACGAACACCGCGCCGGTGGCCATGCCGGCGAAGGCGCCGTCGGGCCCCAGCACCACGCTCTTCAGGTCGGCGTCGTTGCCGACGCAGGCGAACACGAACTCGGCCCCGGTGGCCGCTTCACGCGGCGTGGCGGCCGACTTGCCACCG
>JAEUPH010000048.1 GCA_016790395.1 Rubrivivax sp.
ATGGACCCGCACGACACCTCAGCCGACGGATCCCTGCGCCCACTCATGCTCCGCAAGTTGCTTCAATACGGTCCCTTGTTGCTGATCGCGCTGATGTCCATCGCCGCACAGGCGGCACCGGTCGGTGAAGAGACAACCGAAGTTCCCTCGCCCGTGGATGCCCGGCTGCCGCCTCCGCCGAGGGAATCCACCGAAGGCAAGAAGACCGTCGACCTCCTGCTCGAGATGCAACCACGCGCGGCCGGGCTGGAGTTCAAGGAAAGACGCCTGCCCCAGCGTGGCGAAGGCGAAGGCGGCTCCAATGCGGGCCGCCAAACGGCGCTGCCGTCGCGGCCCGGCGCCATCGAGGCCGCCGAGCATCGACCGCCGGCGAGCACGGTGCCGCCATCCGGCTTGTTTGGCAGCGGCGCCACGAACCCGGCTGCCGCGACGCCGCGGGCGGATGCGCACCGGACGCACGATGTCGCGCAAACTGAAGCTTGGCGCCCCAATGCCGATCGAGCCCCTGCGGGGGGGCGTGGCGACCCTGCGGCCAGTTCTGGCCTTGTGCGGCTGTGGATCCTTCCGCGGGAAGTGATCGACTATGTCCGGGAGAACCGGGAGTGGTTCATCGGCGGGATCGCACTCGCCTTGGCAGCGCTGTGGATACGTAGTGGCGGGCTGGCGCGCCGCCACTGAATGGCCCGATTCAGGCCTTCACGTCAGCGATCGTTTCGCCGTCGGATTCGTCCATGTCCACCACTGGCGCGCCGCCTGTCGCCACGCCAGGCGCAGGACGGTCAAGCGGCCGGCACAGATGTCGGTTGAGCTTGCCCAGGCGTTCGGAACGCTCCATCGCTTCGAGAACGACCTCGGGATTGATCATCAGCATGAACGGGTTGCGTTCGGCAAGTTGCTGAGCCATGGGGCCACTCCTCAAGACGGGTCAAGACGACGTGACACCGACTCTAGGCGTCGCGGCCTGCCTTGCCGAGTGGACGCCGGACCATGGCGGTTGTCAGCGGACTTCTGACACGGTCAAGTCTCACGCCTGACCCCGGAGTCAGCGCTCCAGGCGCTGGAGACGCTCCGCCAAGGCCTCGCGACCACCCAAGCGCGCAAAGTCGGCCGCGCCCAGACCGAGGTCGTTGCGCAGTCGAAGGTCTGCACCGCGGGCCAGCAGCAGGTCCACCGAAGACTCAGGACCGTAGCGAGCGGCCATCATCAATGCAGTGCTGCGATTGGGTGAAGGGGCGTCGATGCGGGCTCCGCGGTCCAGCAGGAGTGCGACGGCCCGTGTTTCCGGCCCCGAAGCCGCATAGTGCAGCGCAGTCCATCCCGTGCGCTCGAGCGCTGCGCCTTTGTCCAGCAACCGCGGCAGCCAATCCACCTGGCCCCGCAACGCCGCCATCATGAGCGCCGTTTCTCCGACAGCGTTGGCGGCGTCGATGCGGATCTCGGGGTGGGCCAGCAGAACCGCAGCCACCCGGGGGGCGCCCTCCCGCATGGCCAGGTACAGGCCCGTCTGTCCCCTTTCGCTCAAGGCGTTGGGGTCGAACCCGCGCTCCAGCAGGGTGCGCACGGTGCCCACGTCGTCAACGCCGATGGCCCGAAAGAACTCGACATGCGCATCGGCGCGTGACCACGAAGAACCCAACAAAACAACGAGATACAGCGCAATTTTGATGTAGATCTTCATGATCGAACGCCCGCCCTCAAGCCGAAGAGGGCCTCCGCATTGGCGCTCGTGGCCTGGGCCACGCGCTCCAGACTCAAGCCCTTGACCTCAGCCACACAGGCCGCGACATGCCTCACCCAGGCCGGCTGGTTGACCTTGCCGCGGTGCGGCACGGGCGCCAGGTACGGGCTGTCGGTCTCGATCAGGCACCTGTCGAGCGGCACGGCACGGGCGACGTCGCGCAGCGCCTGCGCATTGCGAAAGCTCAGGATGCCGGAGAAGGAGACGTGGAAACCCAGATCCAGTGCCGCCATCGCCACGTCCATGGTCTCGGTGAAGCAATGGAACACGCCGCGCACCGCACCCTGCCCTTCGGCACGGAGCACGGCGAGGGTGTCCTCGCTGGCGCTGCGCGTGTGCACCACCAGAGGCCGTCGGGTCTCGAGGGCAGCGCGTACATGGACGGCGAAGCGCTCGCGCTGCCAGGCCATGTCGGCCACCGTTCGGCCGTTCAGCCGGTAGTAGTCGAGCCCGGTCTCGCCAATGGCCACGACCTTGGGCAGCGCGGCGCGCTCGACAAGGCTGGCCACGTCTGGCTCGGCAACGCCTTCCTCGTCAGGGTGCACGCCCACGGTGCACCACAGGTTGTCGTTCGTCGTGGCCAGCGCGTGGACCTCGGCGAACTCTTCCAGCTTGGTGCAGATGCAGATGGCCCGGTCCACCTGCAAGGCGGACATCTCGGCGCGGATTTCGGCCACGCGCTCGCGCAGGCCAGGTGAGTTCAGGTGGCAGTGGGAATCGATGAACATGCGCGCACGGCGCCGCTCAGAGCGTCTGCGTCGGCTTGGAGGAAGAGATGCTGGTCCCCAGCACCTCCTCGATCTTGATCTTCAGCTGGCGCGACTTTTCGTCGCTGGGAAAGCGCACCCCCACGCCTTGCGTGCGACCGCCGGACGCATTGGGCGGGGTGATCCAGGCCACCTTGCCAGCCACCGGGAATCGCTGCGTGTCATCGGGCAGTGACAGCAGCAGGTAGATGTCATCCCCGAGCTTGTAGTCCCGGGTGGTGGGCACGAAGAGGCCCCCTTCGGAGAAGATGGGGATGTAGGCGGCGTAAAGCGCACCCTTTTCCCGGAACACCAGCTGGATGACGCTGGGGCGGCCCGCGGCGGGCGCGCCACCAGGGCCGGCTGCGGGCCCGAGGCCGCCGGCTCGGGTAGGCAGGGCTTCGCTCATGGTCGCAGTGTATCGAAGCCGCGTGCCGGTGGCTTTGCCGCCGGGCGTGGCGGGGCCAACGCCATCGCGCCCTGCTTCACGAGCGCCTCCACCAGCAGCGCCTCGTTCCACGGATGCTCGGCATGGCGCGCCACTCTGGCCAGTTCGCGCGACCAGGCCGACAGACGTACCGCGTCGCCGCCCGCCAGCGCCGGGCTGGCCGGAAAGTAGCGGGGTGCGGCGCCCAGCGATGCCGACAGGCCGTCCAGGCACAGCTTGTAGAGGGCATCGACGGCGCGGGCCACGCCCCAGCCCGACAGCACGGCAGCCTGTCCGCGTGCCACGGCCGCGGGCAGGGCCGCCCAGGCCTGCGCATGGATGCCGGCCTCGAGCAGCGAAGCCACCTCCAGAGGCCGCCCGCCGCATCCGGCCAGCAGCACGCTGGCATCGGCGGCCGCCAGTCCTTGCCTGGCCAGCCACGCCGTGGCGGCCGCCGCCGGCGCGCTGGCCAGGCGGACGGCCTGGCAGCGGCTGCGGACCGTGGGCAGCAGGCGGTCGGACTCCTGCGTCGCCAGCAGGAGCCGCGTGCCGGCGGCCGGCTCTTCGAGCGTCTTGAGCAGGGCGTTGCCGGCCTGGACGTTCATCAGCTCGGCCGGGGCCAGCAGCGCCACCTTGCCACGGCCTCGGCCGCTGGTGCGCGTGAGTCTGTCGATCAGATGCCGCACGTCGTCGACGCGGATCTGCCGGCTCGGCTTGCGTTCGCTTTCGGTCTTGTCCTCAGGCAGGGGCCACTCGAGCTGGCGGCGCAGCGTCTCGGGCAGCAGCACGGTCAGATCGGGGTGGGCGCGCCCGCGCACCAGGCGGCAGCTGCCGCAGCGGCCGCAAGGCCTTGCTGTGCCCTCCGCGGCTTCGCAAAGCCAGGCCTGGGCCAGGGTGAAGGCCAAGGGCAGCAGGCCGTCTCCCAGGGCGCCCTGGACGAGCAGCGCGTGGCCGCGGTGCGAGTCGAGGATCCCCTGCAAAGGGGCGCCCAGCCAGGGCAGCGGCATCGCCCCGTCCTCTTCGACCAGCATGCCGCTCATCGCAGCCTCTTCATGCCCAGCTGCGGGACAGCAGGGCGGCTTCGAGCTGCGCCCACACGGCTTCGCGCGGCGCCGCGGCCTGCAGCCGCAGGAATCGCGCGGGGTCCGCTGCCTCGCGCCTGGCATAGCCCTCAGCCACGCGCTCGAAGAAGGCCAGGTCCTGGGTCTCGAAGCGGTCGGGCGAGCGTGCGGCGGCGCGCCTTTCGGCGGCCACGGCCGGCGCGATGTCGAACCACAGCGTCAGATCGGGCTGGCGGCCCTGCTGCACCCAGGCCTCGAGCTGCGCCAGCACGACCAGGTCGAAGCCGCGGCCGCCGCCCTGGTAGGCGAAGCTGGCATCGGTGAATCGGTCGCACAGCACCACGGCGCCACGTGCGAGCGCCGGCTCGATCTGCTGGACGAGGTGGTCGCGCCGCGCCGCGAACACGAGCAAGGCCTCGGTCAACGCATCCATGGGAGTGTGCAGCACCAGTTCGCGCAGGCGCTCGGCCAGCGGGGTCCCCCCCGGCTCGCGCGTCAGCACCACGTCGTGACCACGCTGGCGCAGCCAGGCCGCCAGGGCCTCGATGTGGGAGCTCTTGCCGGCGCCGTCGATGCCTTCGAAGGTGACGAATCGGCCTGCTCTCATCGCCCGCGCTGGTACTTGTTCACCGCGCGATTATGGTCGGCCAGGTTGGTGCTGAACTCGCTGCTGCCATCGCCGCGCGCCACGAAGTAGAGCGCCGGACTGGCCTGCGGCCGGACCGCCGCTCGCAGCGAAGCCAGCCCAGGCAAGGCGATGGGTGTCGGCGGCAGGCCGTTGCGCAGGTAGGTGTTGTAGGGCCCGTCGGTCTGCAGGTCGCGCTTGCGCAGGTTGCCATCGAAGGCCTCACCCAGGCCGTAGATGACGGTCGGGTCGGTCTGCAGCGGCATGCCGATGCGCAGCCGGTTCACGAACACCGCGGCCACCAGCGGGCGCTCCGACGCCTGACCGGTCTCTTTCTCGATGATGGACGCCAGCGTCAGCGCCTCGTCGGCGCTCTTCAGCGGTGTGTCCGGCGCACGCTCGGCCCAGACCTCGGCCAGGTGACGCGCCATCGCCTGGTGGGCGCGCCGGAGCACGGTGAGGTCGCTGACGCCGCGGCTGTAGACGTAGGTGTCGGGGAAGAAGCGCCCCTCCGCAGGCTGGCCGGCGGCCCCCAGGGCGGCCATCAGCTGGGCGTCGTCCATCTGGGCGGTGCTGGGCTTGAGGTGGGGCGCCTTGACCAGCGCCGCGCGAAGCTGGCGCAGGGTCCAGCCTTCGATGAAGCGCACGCGCTCCAGCGTTTCGTCGCCCTGGACGAGCTTTTCCAGCAGACGCCGTGGCGTTGTCCCGGCGTCGATCTCATAGCTGCCGGCACGGATGCGCCGGGCCTGCCCGGAGGCGCGGAACCAGGCGTACAGCAGCTTGGGCGAAGTCTGCACGCCGGCATCGACCCAGGCCTGGGCCACCTGCTGCGGCGTCGCTCCGGGCTCGATGGACAGTTCGGCGCTGGCCCCGGACAGCGGCAGAGGTCGTTCCAACCACCACCAGGCCGCACCGGCCAGCAGGGCGGCCGCGAGCAGCAATGTCCCCAACAGCGGCCACCCAAGCCGAGACCCCAGCGACCGTCGAACCATGGTCGCTGATGATAATGAGCCCATGAGCACCCCCCCTGCCCCTGCTGCCCTGCCCCATGGCGCCGTGCGCCTGGACGACTGGGGTGTGATCCGCGCCGAGGGCGCCGACGCGGCGCACTTTCTGCACGGCCAGCTGACGCAGGACGTCGAGCACCTGTCCGACAACCACGCCCGGCTGGCCGGCTACTGCTCGGCCAAGGGGCGGCTGCTGGCCACCTTCATGGTCTGGCGCGAAGGTCCGAACACCCTGTTCCTGGCCTGCAGCGCCGACCTGCTGCCCGCCGTCCTGAAGCGGCTGTCGATGTTCGTGCTGCGCGCCAGCTGCAAGCTCATTGACGTCTCCGCCGAGAAGCCGCTGTGGGGCCTGGCGGGCGGCGAGGCCCTGCCCCAGGGCGCTGTCGGCGCGATCACGGCCGTCGAGGCCAGCTCGCGCATCGCGCTGCCCCCGGCTCTCGTCGATGGCCAGGCCTGGCCGCGTGCGCTGGCCGTGGGGGCTGTGCCAGCGGGCGCTGCGGCCCTGGACGCGGACGCCTGGCGCTGGCTCGAGGTGCACAGCGGCGTGGCCCGTGTCGTGGCCGCCACGGCGGAGCAGTTCGTGCCCCAGATGGTGAATCTGGAGCTTGTCGGCGGCGTGAGCTTCAAGAAGGGCTGCTACCCGGGCCAGGAGATCGTCGCGCGCAGCCAGTACCGCGGCACGCTCAAGCGGCGCGCGCAGGTGCTGGCCAGCCCGGTGCCGCTGGCACCCGGCGCCGAGGTGTTCCACAGCGCCGACCCGGGCCAGCCGGCCGGCCTGGTGGTTCTGTCCGGCCAGTTCGACGGCCGGCATGCCGCCCTCGTGGAAGTGAAACTGGCGGCGCTGGAGAGCGGCACGCTGCACGCCGGCGCGCCCGGCGGCCCGACGCTGATCCCCGCTCCCCTGCCCTACGAGATCCCGGCCGAAGCGGCCTGAGCATGGCCAGTCACAGCGGTTTGCGCATCGCCTGGTGCGGGATGCCGGCCTCCTGAAACGGATCGCCGTCAAGCTGGAACCCCTGGCGCGCATAGAAGCCGATCGCGCTGGCCTGTGCATTCAGGCGCACGGCCCGGTCGCCGCGCTGGCGCGCCGACGCCATCAGGGCTTCGAGCACGCCTCGGCCGAAGCCGGCGCCGCGCATCGAGGCGAGCGTGGCCATGCGGCCGATCTGCGAAATGCCGTCGCGGGCCGGCAGCAGCCGGCCGCTGGCGATGGCCAGCCCGAGGCGGTTGCGCGCCACGGCATGGACAGCCGTCTCGTCGGCGGCATCCACCATCAGGTCGGCCACGATGCCCTGCTCCTCATGGAACACCGTGCGGCGCAGCCGGCGTGCTTCCTCGCCGAGCATGTTCCAAGCTCCGACGGTGACGGTGCTCATCGCTTCTCCCGCCTCGAAGGCGTTGAACCAGTCGCGCAGCACCTGCGGCACGGGCCGGCTCGTCTGCGTGGCCGGATCGGCATGGACGTAGACCAGCTCGCCGTGCACGAGCCGCTGCTCACCTCGGAACACTGCGGCGGCGAAGGTCAGCGACGAGTTGCCGATGCGCCCGCAGCGCACGCCCACGGCCAGTTGCTCGTCGTAGCGGGCCGAGGCCTCGTACTCCAGCGTCGCCTTGCGCACGAACAGGTCGCCGCCCAGGGCCTCCATGGTCTCGTGGTAGGGCATGGCCAGCGCGCGCCAATACCCGGCGACGGCGGTGTCGAAGTACATCAGGTAGTGGCCGTTGAAGACGATCTTCTGCATGTCGACCTCGGCCCAGCGCACGCGCAGCGGCTCGAGAAATCGGAAATCGTTGCGGTTCATGGTGCGTGGGCTCCTCGTAGGGCGCGGGCGGCGGCGGCCAGCGCTTCGCGGGCTTGCGGAATGGCGCGGCCCATCTTGATGAAGTCGTGGGTCAGCCCGCGGAAGAGTTCCAGCTCGACGGCCACGCCGGCAGCGCGCAGCCGGTCGCCGTAGGCCAGGCCCTCGTCGACCAGCGGGTCGCACTCGGCCAGCAGCAAGCTGGCCGGGGCCACGCCGTCGACCTCGGCCTCCAGCGGCGCAAAACGCCAATCGCGGCGCTGCCCGCGGGGGATGTAGTGGTCGAAGAACCAGGCGATGGCGTCGCGGTCGAGCAGGAAGCCGTTGGCGAAGAGGTGGTGCGAGGCGGTGTCGGCATGCGCCGTGAGGCCGGGCGTGATCAGCAGCTGCAGGGCCAGGGGCAGGCCCAGGTCGCGCGCGTGCAGCGCACAGGCGGCGGCCAGAGTTCCCCCCGCACTGTCGCCACCCACGGCCAGGGGGCCGGCCAGCCCGTAGCGGGCCGGTTCGGCCAGCAACGCCTTCATGGCAGCGAAGGCGTCGTCCACGGCCGCCGGGAAGGGATGCTCCGGCGCCAGGCGGTAGTCCAGCGCCACCACCGCCCAGCCGCTGTGCAGCGCCAGCTGGCGGCACAGGCTGTCGTGGGTCTCCAGACTGCCGATGACGAAGCCGCCGCCGTGCAGGTAGAGCAACGCCGGACGAGGATCTGGGCCGGCGGCGTACAAGCGTGCCGGCCTCGGCGTGCCGTCACCGCCCGGCAGCATCAGGGCCTCCACACGCGCCAGTGGGGCGCGGGGCAGGTCCAGCACTTCCGCGCCGGCTTCGTAGGCGACGCGGGCCTGTGCCGGCGTCAGCGTGTGAAACGAAGGACGGCCGGCGCGACGGATGCGCTCCAGCACTCCCGCCATCTGCGGCGTCAACAGGTGCGTGCTCAAGGTCCCGCGAGGATAGCGGCGCCCGGCAGGCTGCTGCAGTTCATCGCCCGGCGATGCAGCCTGTCGACTGACCCTTGGGGGCGCGCGAGGTCGGCGTTATGGTGTGCTACATCAGCAACACACCGGGACGGCCCATGCAGACCTGGGACCAGAAACAGCCGATCTACCAGCAGCTTGCCGACCTTCTGGCGGCGCAGCTGCTGGACGGCGATCCGCCGGAAGGCGAGGCCATGCCCTCCGTGCGGGCGCTGGCCGGGCGCTTCCTGCTCAATCCGCTCACCGTGAATCGCGCGCTGCAGGCGCTGGGCGACGAAGGGCTGCTCGAGAACCGTCGCGGTCTCGGCCTCTTCGTCGTGCCGGGGGCCCGCGAGAAGCTCAAGGCCGCGGAGCGAGAGCGCTTCCTGCAGACCGAATGGCCGCGCCTGCGCGACCGCCTGCGCCGCCTGGGCATCGGCGCCGAACAACTCAGATGGGAGGAACAGCGATGAGCGCCACCGACGACACCCTCGTCCGGGCCAAGGGACTGACCATGCGCTACGGCGCGAAGCGGGCCGTGGACGACGTCAGCTTCGCCATCCCCAAGGGCCGTGTCGTCGGTCTGCTGGGCCACAACGGCGCCGGCAAGACGACCTTGATGAAGGCCTTGGTGGGCCTGGCCTCGACCGAGGGCGAGCTGAGCGTGCTCGGCCTCGATCCCCGGCGCCAGCGCACCGAACTGCTGCAGCAGGCCTGCTACATCCCCGATGTCGCCATCCTGCCGCGCTGGGCGCGCGTGAACGATCTCGTCACGCTGATGAGCCGGATGCACCCGCGCTTCTCCGCCGAGCGGGCGCGTGCGCTGTTGCGCCGCACCAGCGTCGACCCGAAGGCCAAGGTGAAGACCCTGTCGAAGGGCATGATGGTGCAGGCCCACCTGGCGCTCATCGCCTCCATCGACGCACGCCTGATGATCCTGGACGAGCCCACGCTGGGCCTGGACGTGCTCTCCCGCAAGGCCTTCTACGAGATGCTCATCGACGAGTGGTGCGACGGCGAGCGCAGCGTGCTCATCAGCACGCACCAGGTGGAAGAAATCGAGTCGCTGCTGTCCGACGTGCTGATGCTCAACGAGGGCAAGCTGGTGCTGTCGATCAGCCTGGAGGATATGGACCGCCGCTTTGTCGCGCTGAGCCACGACGCCGCCGTCGCCGACCAGATGGCGGCCGCCCACCCGCTGCTGCGCTACCGCACCGGCCCCGGCAGCGGCGGCAACGCCGCCATCTTCGACGGCGAGCCGCCGCCGCAGGTGCAGGCGCTGGGCCAGCGCATGCGGCCGAGCCTGGTGGATCTGTTCGTGGCGCTCACACGCAAGCCCGAACTCGACCGCCAGCATTTCTGACCCGGAGCCCTCCATGAAGAACCTTCTCCCCTTGATGCAGCGCGAATGGCTGCAGCACCGCTTCGGCTGGATGATGATGGTGCTCGTGCCCCTGGTCCTCGGTCTCGGCCTCACCGGGCTCGGCGAGATCAGGATCGACCCCGAAAAGCTCGCCCGCATCGGCACCTTCCTGCCCTCGCTGGTGGCTGTCGTCACCGTGGTCACCACGATGGCGACGGTGTTCGTGATCGGCTGGATCGCCTCGCTGATCATCGTCACGGGCGTGCCGCGGCGCGACCACGGTGACCGCTCCGTCGAGTTCTGGCTGTCCTTGCCCTCGACGCACAGCGAGAGCCTGGCGGCGCCGCTCATCGTGCACCTGCTCCTGGTGCCGGCCGCTGCGCTGCTGGCCGGGTTGGCCGGGGGCTGGCTGCTTTCGCTGGTGGCCGTGGGCCGCGTGGTGGGCCTGGGCGCCTGGTTCTCACTGCCGATGGGCGATCTGCTGTCGGGCTCGCTGGCCATCGCGCTGCGCTTCATCGCCGGCCTGCCGCTGGCGACGCTGTGGCTGCTGCCGCTGGTGCTGACGGTGATGCTGATGACCGCCCTCTTCCGCCGCTGGGGCTGGGTGATCCTGGCGGTCGGCCTGGGGCTCGGAAGTCAGTTGATGGAGCGGCTGTTCGGGCAGCCCCTGCTCTCGGACCTGATGAAGCAGCTGCTGGCCGGCGCCGGCCGCGCGATGGTGGCTTCGGAGCATGGGCTCAGCGTCGGCCCGAACAGCGACATCGGCCAGGCCCTGCGCCAGATGCCCGGTTTCCTGCTCCACGATTTCGGCCAGGCACTGCAGAACCTCGCCTCGCCGCTGCTGCTGGGCGGGCTGCTGTTCTCGGCCGGCTGCTTCGCGCTGCTGGTGCTGTGGCGGCAGAAGGTCGGGGCCGCCTCAGGAAGCTGAAACGAAACAGGCGCCGGAATGCGGCGCCTGCTTCAATTCACCCAAAGCGGGCCCAAGCGGGCCCGCTTCGAGTTTCTCAGTGGTGGGTGCCGTCGAAGAACTGCTCGTCTTCGGTCGAACCCTTCAGCGCAGCCGTCGAAGCCTGCTTCTCGATCGTCGTCGTCACGGCGTCGAAGTAGCCCGTGCCCACCTCGCGCTGGTGCTTCACGGCGGTGAAGCCACGCTCGGCGGCGGCGAATTCCTTCTCCTGCAGTTCCACGAAGGCGCTCATGTTGTTGCGAGCGTAGCCGTAGGCCAGGTCGAACATGCCGTAGTTCAGGCTGTGGAAGCCGGCCAGCGTGATGAACTGGAACTTGTAGCCCATGGCACCCAGTTCGCGCTGGAACTTGGCGATGGTGGCGTCGTCCAGGTTCTTCTTCCAGTTGAAGCTGGGGCTGCAGTTGTAGGCCAGCAGCTTGCCCGGGAACTTGGCGTGGATGGCGTCGGCGAAAGCCTTGGCGAAGGCCAGGTCGGGCTTGCCGGTCTCGCACCAGATCAGGTCGGCGTAGGGCGCGTAGGCCAGACCGCGGCTGATGGACTGCTCCAGGCCGTTGCGGCTCTTGAAGAAGCCTTCCACCGTGCGCTCACCGGTGAGGAAGGGCTTGTCGTTGTCGTCGACGTCGCTGGTCACCAGGTCGGCCGCTTCGGCGTCGGTGCGCGCCAGCAGGATGGTGGGCACGCCCATGGTGTCGGCCGCCAGGCGCGCCGCCACCAGCTTGGCCACCGCCTCACGCGTCGGCACCAGCACCTTGCCGCCCATGTGGCCGCACTTCTTGACGCTGGCCAGCTGGTCCTCGAAGTGGACGCCGGCGGCACCCGCGTCGATCATCGACTTCATCAGTTCGAAGGCGTTGAGCACGCCGCCGAAGCCGGCTTCGGCGTCGGCCACGATGGGGGCAAAGTAGTCGACGTCGTTCTTGCCTTCGCTCCACTGGATCTCGTCAGCGCGCTTGAAGGTGGCGTTGATGCGCTTGACGACCTTGGGCACCGAGTCCACGGCGTACAGGCTCTGGTCGGGGTACATCTCGCCGTTGCTGTTG
>JAEUPH010000070.1 GCA_016790395.1 Rubrivivax sp.
CCCGCATTTCCGAACCGCGGTCCCACCGACGCTCATGGACAAGCCGGCCCACCAGGAAGCCAACGAGACCCGCCTGCGCATGGCACTGAAGGCCGGGCGCATGGCGGTGTGGGACTACGACATCGCGAACGACCGGCTGAACTGGTCCGATGGGGTGTTCGAACTCTTCGGCAGCGCGCCTTTCGCGGTGACGCTGGAGCAGTTCAAGCAGCTCATCCACCCCGACGACGTCGAGATGGTCAAGCGTCGCTTCGACGAGGCCGCCGCTTCGGGCCAGCCCTTCTACGCCGAGCTCCGCGTGCCGCAGCCCGACGGCAGCCTGCGCTGGGCCGCCGACTACGGCAGCTTCGAGTACGACGCCGACGGCCGGCCCGTGCGCGTGATCGGCCTCGTGCAGGACATCACCGAGCAGCGTCGCCTGCGCGCCGAGCGCGAGGAGTCCGAGATCCGGCTGCGCCAGCTCATCGACCAGTCGCCGCTGGCCATCCAGATCGTCGGCACCGACGGCCGCACGCGCAGCGTCAATCAGGCCTGGCAGCGCCTGTGGGGCGTGCCGCTCGAGGCCCTGGCCGGCTACAACCTGTTCGAAGACCGCCAACTGGCGGACAGCGGCATCCTCCAGGCGCTGCAGCGCGTGCTGGCCGGCGGCGAATGCGAGCCGCTGGTTGCGGGGTACGACCGCGGCGCCACCCCCAGCGTACCGGGCCAGTCGGGCCGCCTGACCGTGAAGACGCGCGCCTACGCCAACCGCGATGCCAGCGGCGCGGTGCGCGAGCTGGTGCTGATGCAGGAAGACGTCTCCCAGCTGGCGGCCGCCGAAGACGAGGTTCGGCGCCATCGCGAGCACCTGGAAGACCTGGTGGCCCAGCGCACGCACGAGAGCGTCGTCCTCCAGGCCCGTCTGCAGAGCATCCTGGATGCCATCCCCGGCGTGGCCGGCTACTGGGACCGCGACCGCATCTGCCGCTTCGCCAACGAGGGCTACCGCGAGTGGATCGGCGAGCCCGCGCCCTCGCTCATCGGCCGGCGCTTCGAGGAGGTGTTCTCGGCCGAGCACTTCGCGCGCGTGAAGCCCGCCATCGACGCCGTGCTGGCGGGCCGGCCCCAGCGCTTCGAGGCGCAGTTCAGGCACCTCGCCAGCGGGGCGCTGCGATCGGGCGAGATCCACTATGTGCCCGACCGGCGCGGCGACGAGGTCGTCGGCTTCTTCGTGCTGGCCTTCGACATCACCGACCTGAAGGCCGCCAAGGAGGCCGCCGACGCAGCCAGCGTGGCCAAGAGCGCCTTCCTGGCCAACATGTCGCACGAGATCCGCACGCCGCTGAACGCCATCATCGGCATGGCCGCCGTGATGCAGCGCTCCGGGCTGGAGCCGGTACAGGCCGAGCGGCTGCGCAAGCTGGCCAGCGCGGGCGAGCACCTGCTGGAGATCGTGAACGCGATCCTGGAGATGACCAAGATCGACGCCGGCAAGGTGGATCTCGCCGACGAACCCGTGGACGTGGCCTCGCTGCTGTCCGAGGTGGCGGCCATGCTGGAGCCCGACGCCTCGGCCAAGGGGCTGCAGGTGCGCGTGCAGGTGGACGGCCTGCCGCCGGCACTCAGCGGGGACGCCATGCGCCTGCGCCAGGCGCTGTTGAACCTCTACGGCAACGCCATCAAGTTCACCGACCAGGGCACGATCACGCTGCGGGCACGCGCCCTGGACGCCTCCGCG
>JAEUPH010000145.1 GCA_016790395.1 Rubrivivax sp.
ACGCCGGCCAGGGCCTGGTCCAGCAGCAGCCGGTTGCCGGACTCCTGCGACACGCTGATGAACTCATAGGCCGCCAGGTCCGCCCAGGCGACGCGGCGCTTCCGGGCCAGCGGGTGGTCGCGCCGGCAGGCGGCGACGAAGCGCTCTTCGCGCAGCGTGATGAACTCCAGCTCGGGTTCCTGGCTGCCGACGAAGTTCAGGCCGAAGTCGGCCTCGCCGCGCAGCACCAGGCCCAGCACCTCGTTGGCGCTGGCGTCCAGCACCTTCACGCGCACGCGCGGGAACTGCGTGCGGAAGGCCTGCACCACCTGCGAGACGTAGTAGTAGACGGTGGACGGCACGCAGGCCAGCGCCACTTCGCCCATGCGCGTGGCGGCCACGCCCTGCAGGCCCAGCAGCGTGCCGTCCAGGTCGTCCAGCAGCGTGCGCACCTTGTGCGCGAAGTCGCGGCCCACGGCGGTGAGGCTGACGCGGCGCGTGGTGCGTTCCAGCAGCTTCACGCCCAGCGCCTGCTCCAGCTTGTCGATGCGGCGGCTGAAGGCGGGTTGAGAGATGTGGACGGCCTCGGCGGCACGGCGGAAGTTGCCGAGTTCGGCCACGGCGCGGAAGGCCTGCAGGTCGTTCAGGTCGAAGGCGATGGCCATCGGTGGCTCCGGTAATTGATGCCGATTCTGGATCAATCATTCAGTTCTTCGCAATTCACATGCATGAGTCGCCACGTCACGATTCGGCCCATGCCCAGCCTCACCGTCCCCTGCGTCCTGATGCGCGCCGGCACTTCGCGCGGGCCCTTCTTCCTGCGCGAGTGGCTGCCCGAAGGCGATGCCGCGCGCGACGAGGCCTTGATCGGCGCCATCGGTGCCTCGGACCTGCTGCAGGTGGACGGCGTGGGCGGCGGCAGCACGCTCACCAGCAAGGTGGCCATCGTCTCGAAGAGCGCCGAGCCCGGCTGCGACGTGGACTACCTCTTCGCCCAGGTGGGCGTGGGCGACAAGAGCGTGGACACGCGGCCCAACTGCGGCAACATGCTCTCGGGCGTGGCGCCCTTCGCCATCGAGCAGGGCCTGGTGAAGGCCCAGCCCGGCCAGACGCGGGTGCGCGTCTTCAACGTCAACACGCGCTCGCGCATCGACGTCACGGTGCAGACGCCCGGCGGCCGTGTCGCCTACGAAGGCAGCACGGGCATCGACGGCGTGGCCGGCACGGCGGCGCCCATCCAGCTGGACTTCCTGGACGCCTGGGGCGCCGTCACCGGCTCGGTGTTCCCCACCGGTCGGCGCATCGACACGCTGCTGGGCATCGAGGTCACCTGCATCGACGCGGCCATGCCGCTGGTCATCGTGCGCGCTGCCGACCTGGGCCTGAGCGGCCGCGAGTCACCGGCCGAACTGGACGCGAACCGCGAACTGCTGGCGCGCCTGGAAAGCCTGCGCCTGGCCGCCGGCGAGGCCATGGGTCTCGGTGACGTGCGCGGCAGCGTGGTGCCCAAGCCCGTGATCGTGAGCGCCGGCGACGACGAGCACGGCATCACCTCGCGCTACTTCACGCCCAGGCGCTGCCATGCCTCGCATGCCGTCACCGGAGCCATCGGTGTTTCGGCCGCCTTCGCGCTGCCCGGCACGGTGGCCAGCGGCAGCACCTTCGTCCAGGGTGAGCGCCGCGTGGCGGTGTTGCACCCGCAGGGGCGCATCGATGTCGTCGTGGCCATCGAGGGCCAGGGCGAGCACGCCGCCATCCGCCGCGCGGCGCTGGTGCGCACGGCGCGAAAGATCCTGCAAGGCGAACTGCACATCCCCGACTACGTGTTCTCGAAACCGATCAACGAAGGAGACAGACCGATGAACCCCGCGAAGAAGCTCGCCGCGCCCCTGCTGGCGGCGGCGCTGGCCGCCGCTGCGCCCATGGCGCTGGCGGCCTACCCCAGCAAGACCATCACCATCGTCGTGCCCACCGCCGCCGGCGGCGGCAACGACGCCATGGCGCGCACCATCGCACAGAAGCTGGGGCCGATCCTCGGCCAGACCATCATCATCGACAACCGCGCCGGTGCCAACGGCAGCATCGCCAGCGAGTTCGTCGCGCGGTCGGCCGCCGACGGCCACACGCTGATGTTCGGCTACATCGCCACGCACAGCATGAACCCGGCGCTGCAGAAACTGCGCTACGACCCCGTGGCCGACTTCGAGCCCGTGGGCCTGGTGGGCTACTCGCCCACGCTGATGGTGGCCACCGCCAACGTGCCGGTGAAGGACGTCAAGGACCTCGTGGCCCAGCTCAAGGCCAAGCCCGACAAGTTCACCTACGCCAGCGCCGGCAACGGCACGGCGCCGCACTTCGCGGCCGAACTGTTCAAGCTCAACGCCGGCGTGGTGATGCTGGGCGTGCCCTACAAGGGCTCGGCGCCGGCCGTCAGCGACACCATCGGCGGCCAGACGCAGTTCATGTTCCCCAGCCTCTTCACGGCGCTGCCGCACGTCAAGAGCGGCAAGCTCAAGGCCCTGGCCATCGCCGGGCCCAAGCGCACGCCGCTGCTGCCCGAGGTGCCGACGCTCAAGGAAGCCGGCGTCGACGGCGTGGACGTGCAGCAGTGGTACGGCTTCTTCGCGCCGGCCAAGACGCCCAAGGCCGTGATCGAACAGCTGAACAAGGCGCTGAACCAGGTGCTGAACGACAAGGAGATCATCCAGCGCATCGAGGGCCATGGCGCCGACGTCGAGACCAGCACGCCGGAGCAGCTGGGCGCGCTGGTGAAGAGCGAGCTTGTAAAGTGGAAGACCGTGGTGCAAAAAGCAAAGCTCACGGCCGACTGATCGCCGAAGAATCCCAGGTTCCCCTCAACCCGTCGGCTGGAGACAAGACCCGATGAACAAGATCCTCAAACACGCAGCCCTGGGCACCGTGGCGCTGGCCGCCTGTGGCGCCCAGGCGCAAAGCTCGGTCACCGTGGCCGGCATGGCCGATGCGGCCGTGCGCAGCGTCAGCAACCAGGGCGTGGGCAGCGTGAAGTCGCTGGTCAGCGGCAGCAACTCCACCAGCCGCATCATCATCCGCGGCGTGGAAGACCTGGGCGGCGGCATGTCGGCCAGCTTCTGGCTCGAGCACGGCCTGGCCCTGGACACCGGCGCGGCGGCGCAGGCCACGCAGTTCTGGGACCGCCGGTCCACGGTCAGCCTGTCGGGCAAGAGCTGGGGTGAAGTGCGCGCGGGCCGCGACTTCGTGCCCACCTACGTGGGCTGGAGCCGTTTCGACCCCTTCGGCCACATCGGCGCGGCCGGCTCGAACAACTTCGCCACCGCCACGCCCAACGGCCCCATCCGCAGCGCCTTCGGCACCAACCCGAACACCACGGTGCGGGCCAACAACGCGCTGCAGTACTTTCTGCCGGCCGGCCTGGGCGGGCTGGAAGGCAGCCTGATGCTGGCCGCTGGCGAGGGCGGCGCCGTGGCCAGCGGCCTCACCAAGGTCACGGGCCTGCGGCTGGGCTGGGCGGGTGGCGGCTACGGCCTCTCGGTGGCCACGGCCACCAGCGAGAACAGCCTCACCACCGCGGGCAAGTTCAAGGACACGGCCATCGGCGGCAATGCGACGCTCGGCAGCCTGCGCCTGACCGCAGCCTGGCGCAAGTTCGAGCAGAACGCCGCCGAGCAGACCAACGTGATGGTCGGCGCCATCTATTCCATGGGCCAGAGCGACATCAAGTTCTCCTACCTGAAGGCGAACATGGCCGGCCGCGTCGGCACCACCGTGATCGACGCGAACGACGCCACACAGATGGGGCTGGGCTACATCTACAACCTGTCCAAGCGTTCGGCGCTGTACACGCACTACGCGCGCATCAGCAACAAGGGCGCGGCCACCTTCGTGGTGCCGGGCGGGCCCGCGGGCATCGGCGGCGGCAAGACCTCCACCGGCTACGAAGCCGGGCTGCGACACACGTTCTGATCTTTGCTTGAAGGAAACCCGGTGGACGACCTGACTGCCTGGATCGGCCGCAGCGAGACCGTGCACGACATCCTGGGCGCGACGCCGGTGGTGGCGCTCACGGCCACGCTGGACCACCCTGCCACGCCGGTGTCCACCGGCATGCCGCTGCCACCCCTGTGGCACTGGCTGTACTTCCTGCCCATGCACCGGGCGAGCGAGATCGGGCCCGACGGCCACGCCAGGCGCGGCGGCTTCCTGCCGCCAGTGCCGCTGCCGCGCCGCATGTGGGCCGGCAGCCAGTTCGAGTTCCACGCGCCGGTGCGGGTGGGCGACGCGGTGGCGCGCAGGAGCACCATCGCCGACGTCACCGTCAAGCACGGCCGCACCGGGCAACTGGTGTTCGTGAAGGTGAAGCACGAGCTCTTCTGCAATGGCGCGGCGGCGCCCGCGCTCACCGAGTTCCACGACATCGTCTACCGCGAGGCCAAGCAGCCCGGCGACGTGGAACCGCCGCCCGTGCCAGCGCCCACCGGCGCACCCTGGCAGCGCGGCCTGGTGCCGGACGACGTGCTGCTGTTCCGCTACAGCGCGCTCACCTTCAACGGCCACCGCATCCACTACGACCGCAAGTACGTGACCGAGGTGGAGGGCTACCCGGGGCTCATCGTGCACGGCCCGCTGATCGCCACGCTGCTGATGGACCTGCTGCGCCGCGAGGCGCCCGACGCCGACGTGGCCGCCTTCCGCTTCAAGGCCGTGCGGCCGACGTTCGACGGCCGGCCGATGCAGGTGAACGGCCGCCGCGAAGGCCACGAGGTCAAGCTCTGGGCGCAGGACCACGACGGCTGGCTGACGATGGACGCCGTGGCCACGCTGCGGAGCTGACGCGATGCAACCGCTGAAGGGCATCACCGTCGTCGCGCTGGAACACGCCATCGCAGCACCGTTCTGCACGCGCCAGCTGGCCGACCTGGGCGCCCGCGTCATCAAGATCGAACGCCCCGGCGTCGGCGACTTCGCGCGCGGCTACGACCAGCGCGTGAAGGGCCTGGCCTCGCACTTCGTCTGGACCAACCGCAGCAAGGAGAGCCTCACGCTGGACGTGAAGCACCCGCGCGCCGCCGAGCTGCTGCTGAAGCTGGTCACCGAGAAGGCCGACGTCGTGGTGCAGAACCTCGCCCCCGGCGCCGCGGCGCGCTTGGGCGTGAGCTGGGACGCGCTGCAGGAACGCCGGCCCGACCTCATCGTCTGCGACATCAGCGGCTACGGCGACGACCCGTTCGTGCCCGGCCCCTTCCGCGACAAGAAGGCCTACGACCTGCTGATCCAGAGCGAGAGCGGCTTCGTCAGCGTCACCGGCACGCCGGACGAACCCAGCAAGGCGGGCCTGTCCATCGCCGACATCTCGGCCGGCATGTACGCCTACAGCAACATCCTGGCCGCGCTGCTGCAGCGGAACGTCGATGGTCGCGGTCGCCGCATCGACATCAGCATGCTCGAAGCGATGGGCGAGTGGATGGGCTACGCCATGTACTACGCCTTCGACGGCGCCCCGCCGCCGCCCCGTGCCGGCGCCGCGCACGCCACGATCTACCCCTACGGCCCCTTCCCCTGCGGCGATGGCAAGACCGTGATGCTGGGCCTGCAGAACGAACGCGAGTGGCAGCAGTTCTGCGCCAAGGTGCTGCTGCAGCCCGCGCTGGCGCAGGACGAGCGCTTCACCGGCAACGCCAAGCGCAGCGCGAACCGCGAGGTGCTGCGCGCGATGATCGTCGAGACCTTCGGCGCGCTCACCGCCGCGCAGGTGACCGAGCGGCTGGAAGAGGCGCAGATCGCCAACGCCGAACTGCGCGACATGGCCGGCCTCTGGCGGCACGAACAGCTGGCCGCGCGCGGCCGGTGGCGCGAAGTGGGCACCTCGGCCGGCCCGGTGCCGGCGCTGCTGCCGCCCGGCAGCTGGGGCGGCACCGCGGGCGAGCCGCGCATGGACGCCGTGCCCGCGCTGGGCCAGCACACCGAGGCCATCCTGCACGAGCTGGGCGTTGACGAAACAGGCATCGCCGCGCTGCGCGAGGCCGAGGCCATCTGAACCCATGCCGGCACGCAGCTACCTGTTCGTGCCGGGGGACCGGCCGGAACGCTTCGCCAAGGCGCTGGCCAGCGGCGCCGACGCGGTGGTGCTGGACCTGGAAGATGCCGTGGCCCCGTCGGCCAAGGACGCGGCGCGCGCCGCCATCGCCGCCTGGCTCACCACGCTGCCCGAACGGGATCGCGTGGTGGTGCGCATCAACGACGCCCACAGCCCCTGGTACGACGCCGACCAGGAGATGCTGGCCGGCGCAGGCGCCGCTGCCGTGATGCTGCCCAAGGCCGAAGAGCCCGAGGTGCTGGAAGCGCTGTCCGCGCGCTGCCGCGGCGTCGCCATCTTGCCGCTGGTGGAGACGGCGCGCGGCATGCTCGCCGCACAAACCCTGGCCGCGTCCACCGGCGTGCAGCGTCTGGTCTTCGGCACGCTGGACTACGCGCTGGAGCTGGACCTCGGCACCGACCCCATCGCGCTCGATGCGGGCCATGCGCAGCTGGCGCTCGTCTCGCGCGCGGCCGGCATCGAAAGCCCGGTGGCCGGCGTCACGACAGCGCTGGACGACGAGGCCCAGCTGCTCGCCGACTTTGCCCGCGCACGTGCACACGGCTTCGGCGCCAAGCTGTGCATCCATCCCAGGCAGGTGGCACCGCTGCATGCGGCGCTGAGGCCTGCGCCGCAGGAGCTGGACTGGGCGCGCCGCATCCTGGTGGCCGCCGAACGGTCGGCCGGCGCCGCGGTGCAGGTGGACGGCCGCATGGTCGACCGCCCCGTCATCGAACGCGCACGCCGCATCGTCGCGCGCGCCGGCTGAACCGCACGACACGACTTACGAGAGACAAGGACCCCGCCGCCATGGCCGCTTCCATCATCGACAGCAGCATCTTCCAGGGCATCTTCACCACCGACGCCATGCGCGCCGTTTGGAGCGACGAGAACCGCACCGCCAAGTACATCGACGTCGAGCGCGCGCTGGCCCGGGTGCAGGCGCGGCTGGGCCTGATCCCGCAGGAGGCCTGCGACGAGATCGTCAGCCACTGCGAGCTGGCGCAGATCGACATGGCGCGACTGCGCCAGCAGACCGAGCGCATCGGCTACCCCATCCTGGGCGTCGTCACGCAGATCAACCAGCTGTGCCGCGACAAGCTGGGCGAGTACGTGCACTGGGGCGCCACCACGCAGGACATCACCGACACCGCCACCGTGCTGCAGATCCGCGAGGCGCTGCAGCTGGTGGACGACGAGCTGGTGGCCATCGCCAAGGCCTTGGGGAAGCTGGCGAAGGACCATCGGCTGACGCCGGTGATCGGCCGCAGCAACCTGCAGCAGGCCATCCCCGTGACCTTCGGCTACAAGATGGCGGGCATCCTGGCGTCGGTGCTGCGGCACCGCGAGCGCATCGCGCAGCTGCGCGAACGCGTGCTGGTGGGCGAGTTCGCCGGCGCGGCCGGCACGCTGGCCTCGCTGGAGAGCGGCGCGATGGAGACGCAGGCGGGTCTGTGCGCCGAGCTGGGCCTGGCGCAGCCCGTGATCGCCTGGCACACGATCCGCGACAACATCGCCGAAGTCGGCGCGGTGCTGGGCCTGATCGGCGGCACGCTGGGCAAGCTGAGCACCGACGTGAAGCTGATGATGCAGACCGAAGTGGGCGAGGTCTACGAGCCCTACCACCATGGCCGCGGCAGCAGCAGCACCATGCCGCAGAAGCGCAACCCGATCAGCAGCGCCTACACGCACGGCGCCATCAGCGTCGTGCGCCAGCACGCGGCGGCGCTGATGGACGCGATGGTGGCCGACCACGAGCGCAGCACCGGGCCGTGGCAGATCGAGTGGATCGTGCTGCCCGAGTCCTTCTGCCTGCTGGCCGGTGCACTGAAGCAGATGCGCACCGTGCTCGAAGGCCTGGAAGTGGACCCCGCCGCGATGCGCCGCAACATCGAGATGACGCAGGGCCTGGTGATGAGCGAAGCGGTGATGATGGGCCTGGGCCGCTTCATCGGCCGCGAGTACGCGCACGACCTGGTGTACGACCTGTGCCGCGAATCGCTGAAGACCCAGCGCCCGCTGCTGGACCTGCTGGCCGAGCACCCGCAGATCAACGCCCACGTCAGCCGCGAGCAGCTGCTGGCGATGCTGGACCCGGCCAACTACCTGGGCCAGAGTGGCGTGATGGTCGACCGCGTGCTGGCCGAACTGGAGCGTCAACTCGGGGCATGATGCGCGCTCGATGACCGCAGCGCTTCTCCACACCCTTCCCAACGGCGTCCGCGTGCTCGCGCTGCCGCAGCCCTGGCGCCAGGGCGTCAACCTCAGCGTCTTCGTCGCCAGTGGCAGCCTGCACGAGCCGCGGCGGCTGAACGGCATCAGCCATGTCGTGGAGCACATGGCCTTCAAGGGCACGGTGCGGCGCGACAACGCCAGCATCAACCTCGACGCCGAACGCCTGGGCGCCGACGTCAACGCCCACACCGACAAGGACCACACGGCCTTCCACATCGACGGCCTGGGTCGCGACCTGCCGGCCTTCGTGGAGCTGCTCTCGGACATCGTGCTGCACAGCACCTTCCCCGAGGTGGAACTGGAGCGCGAGAGGCAGGTCATCCGCCACGAGTTCACCGAGTTCGACGACGACCCGGCCACCACCGCCTTCAACGTCTTCGACCGCGCCTGCTGGGGCTGGCACCCGCTGGCGCAGCCGGTGATCGGCCGCCGTGCCAACCTGGAGCGCTTCACCGGCGACGACCTGCGCGGCTGGGTGGCGCAGCAGTACGTGCCCGGCCGCGTGATGGTGGCGGCGGTGGGCGGGCTGGACGCGTCGGCCTTCGTTCGCGCCGCCGAGGCGGGGTTCGGCGCACTGCGCGGCGCAGCGCTGCCGGTCCCGGCGCCGCCGTCCTGGCTGGGCGGGATCAAGTTGCGGCGCCTGTCGGGCAGTTCGCAGTGCCACGTCATCGTCGGCCATGCCGCGCCGCCGCTGGCCGACCCCGCGCATCATGCCTGGCGTCTGGCCGCCGCCGTGCTGGGCGAGGGCATGAGCTCGCCGCTGCTGGACCGCCTGCGCGAGCGGCGAGGCCTGGCCTACCACGCGGCCTGTTCGGCCGACATCGGCCCGCTGGCCGGCCAGTTCGTCGTCGAGGCCGCCACCGCGCCCGAGCAGGCCGTGGAGGTGCTGGACGAGATCGCCGCGCTGCTGGCGGCGCACGCCGAGCGCGTCTCGCCGGTGGACCTGGAGCGTGCCCGCGAGCAGCTCGTGGTGCGCGCACTGCGCACCCCCGAGCAGCCCGTGCGCCTGCTGGAGACCACCGTGCAGGAAGTCTTCGCGCTGGGTCGGCCGGCCGACCCGGCGTCAGCCATGGCGCGGCTGCGCGCGCTCACGGCCGACGACGTGCGCGCGGTGTTCCGCCAGATGCAGGCCGCGGTGCCCGCGGTGGCCTTGGCCGGCCAGGTGCCGGCGGCGGTGCGCCTGCGGGCGCAGGCGCTGTTCGGCAACTGCCAGAATCCCCACGAAGAAGACCCTGAAGGAGACACACCATGACCATCACCCGACGTACCGCGCTGGCCGCGTCCACCCTGGCCGTGCCCGCGCTGGCCCGCGCGCAGGCCGGCTGGCCGAAGCAGAGCATCCGCTTTGTCGTGCCCTTCGCGCCGGGGGGCACCAGCGAGATCGTGGCGCGCACGGTGGCGCAGGAGCTCACCAAGCAGTTGGGACAGACGGTCTACGTCGACAACAAGGGGGGCGGCGCCGGCATTCCCGCCATGCAGGACGTGGCCAAGGCCGCGCCCGACGGGCACACCATCATCCTGGGCCACGTGGGCTCGCTGGCGGTGAACCCGTACATCTTCCCCAACCAGCCCTACGACGTGAACCGCGACTTCATCCCGGTCACGCTGCTGGCCAAGGTGCCCAACCTCTTCGTCATCCATCCCAGCGTGCCGGCGAACAACTTCCGGGAGTTCGTGGCCCACGTGAAGAAGAACCCGGGCAAGCTGAACTACGGCTCGGCCGGCAACGCCAGTGCCGGCCACCTGGCGATGGAGTACCTGAAGCTGGTGACGGGCATGTTCATCACGCACATCCCCTACCGCGGCACCGGCCCGCAACTGACGGATCTTCTGGCCGGCCGCACCGAAGCCAGCAGCGCCGGCCTGCCCGCGCTGCTGCCGCACATCAAGAGTGGCAAGTTGCGCGCCATCGCCGTGGGCACGCCGCAGCGACTGCCGGCCCTGCCCGACGTGCCGACGGTGGCCGAGATGGGCTTCAAGGACTTCGAGACCTCGCAGTGGTACGGCATCCTGGCACCGGCCGGCACGCCGCGCGAGGTGGTCAAGCGGCTGCAGGAAGAATCGCAGAAGGCGCTGAAGAGCAACAGCGTGACCGAGCGATTCGCCAGCGACAGCGCGGTGGGGGGCGGCGGGCCGCCGGAGGAGTTCGCGGCCTACATCGCGCAGCAGCAGAAGACCTGGAAGGACATCGTCAAGCGCGCGGGCATCAAGCCGGATTGATGGACCCCCAGGCTCACTTCGTTCGCCACCCCCCGAGGGGGCTCTGTCTGCGGACCGGCGGAGCCGGATCCGCGCCAGGCCCTGGTCGCGGAGATCTTCGTCTTGTCGTCCTCATCGCTTGATGTGCTCGTCATCGGCGGCGGCAACGCCGCCCTCTGCGCCGCGCTGACCGCGCGCGAAGCCGGCGCCTCGGTGCTGATGCTGGAGGCCGCGCCGCGCGAATGGCGCGGTGGCAACAGCCAGCACACGCGCAACATCCGCTGCATGCACGACGCGCCGCAGGACGTGCTGACCGAGGCCTACCCCGAAGAGGAGTTCTGGCAGGACCTGCTGAAGGTCACCGGCGGCAGGACCACCGAGCCCCTCACCCGCCGCGTCATCCGCGACTCGCACCACGTGCGCGGCTGGATGCGCCGGCACGGCGTGCACTTCCAGCCGTCGCTGTCGGGCACGCTGCACCTCAGCCGCACCAATGCCTTCTTCATGGGCGGCGGCAAGGCGCTGGTCAACGCCTACTACCGCAGTGCCGAGGCGCTGGGCGTGCAGGTGCGCTACGGGGCGCCCGTGAAGCACATCGAACTGCAGGGCAGGGCCTTTGCGGCGGCCGTGCTGGACAGCGGCGAGCGCATCGCCGCCCGCGCCTGCGTGCTGGCCGCCGGTGGTTTCGAGAGCAACCGCGATTGGCTGCGCGAGGCCTGGGGCACCAACGAGCGCGGCGAGCAGCCCGCCGAGCAGTTCCTCATCCGCGGCACGCGCTTCAACCAGGGCGTGTTGCTCAGGGACCTGATCGCCCAGGGCGCCGACACCATCGGCGACGCCACGCAGGCGCACATGGTGGCCATCGACGCCCGCGCGCCGCTGTACGACGGCGGCATCTGCACGCGGGTGGACTGCGTCTCGCTGGGCATCATGGTCAACCGCGAAGGCCGGCGCTTCTACGACGAGGGCGAGGACTTCTGGCCCAAGCGCTACGCCATCTGGGGCCGCCTGGTGGCCCTGCAGCCGGGGCAGGTGGGGCATTCGATCATCGACGCGAAGGCCATCGGCCGCTTCATGCCGCCGGTGTTCAAGGGCGCTCGCGCCGACACGCTGGAAGACCTGGCGAAAGAACTCTCGCTGCCGCCCGACACCTTCGCGGCCACCGTGCGCGAGTTCAACGCCGCCTGCCGCGAAGGAAGCTTCGACCACGCCGTGCTCGACGATTGCCACACCGAAGGATTGAGCCCGGCGAAGACGCACTGGGCTCGGCCGATCGACACGCCGCCCTTCTTCGGCTACACGCTCAGGCCCGGTGTCACCTTCACCTACCTGGGCCTGAAGACCGACGAAGCCGCGGCGGTGCACTTCGGCGGGCGGCCCAGCGGCAACCTCTTCGTCGCCGGCGAGATGATGGCCGGCAACGTGCTGGGCCAGGGCTACACCGCGGGCGTGGGCATGACCATCGGCACCGTGTTCGGGCGGCTGGCCGGCGCTTCGGCCGCGCAGGCCGTCAAGGAGACCGCGCGTGCAGGCGCTTGAATCGCTCATCGCCGAGGCCGAGGTCTCGCGCGTGCTGCAGATCTGCAACGCCTGCCGCTACTGCGAAGGCTTCTGCGCCGTCTTCCCGGCCATGACGCGGCGGCTGGACTTCCCTCCTGCCGATGCGCACTACCTCGCCAACCTGTGCCACAACTGCGGCGCGTGCCTGCACGCCTGCCAGTACGCGCCACCGCATGAATTCGCGGTCAACGTGCCGCAGGCGATGGCGAAAGTACGCGGCCGCACCTACGAGCACTACGCCTGGCCGCCAGCCTTCGGCGCGGCCTACCGCAAGAACGGACTCGTGCTCTCGCTGGCGCTGGCCGCGGGCCTGGCGCTGTTCCTGGGGCTGGCGTCGAAAGTGAATGGCATTCCGCCCGGCGGGAGCTTCTACGACATCTTCCCGCACGGCCTGATGGTGTCGCTGTTCCTCCCGGTGTTCGCCTTCGCCGTGCTCGCGCTGGGCATCGGCATCGCCTGCTTCTGGCGGGACGGGGCTCCCGGTGCGACCAGCAGCCCGGCCGTGGCCGAGGCCGCGCACGATGCGCTGACGCTGAAGTACCTGGATGGCGGCCACGGCCAGGGCTGCAACGAAGAAGCCGACCGCTTCACCCGAGAGCGCCGCGCGGTGCACCACGCCACGTTCTACGGTTTCGGGTTGTGCTTTGCATCCACCAGCGTGGCCACGGTCTACCACTACGTCTTCGGCTGGGTCGCGCCCTACGGCTGGACCAGCCTGCCCAAGCTGCTGGGCGGGGCCGGCGGTGTGCTGCTGGTGCTGGGCTGCGCCGGCCTGCTGCGCCTGCGCCTGAAGCGTCACCACGAGCACCAGCTCAGCGAGCAGCGCCCCATGGACCTGGCCTTCATCGCCTTGCTGGGGCTCACCGGTGCCAGTGGCCTGATGCTGGCGCTGGCGCACGGGACGGCGGCTTTGCCCGCGCTGCTGTGCCTGCACCTCGGTGCGGTGATGGCCCTCTTCGTGACGCTGCCCTACGGCAAGTTCGCGCATGCCGGCTACCGCGTGGCGGCGTTGCTGAAGTGGGCCGTCGAGAAGCGCCAGCCCCAGCGCCTGAAGCTCGGCTCGGAATGAGCGCGGTGCCGGCGCTGCGGCTGCTGCGCTGCGTGGTGGCGGTGGCCGAGGCCGGCAGCGCGGCGCGCGCCGGGGCGCGCCTGCACCTGTCGGTGTCGGCCGTCACGCGCGCGGTGCAGCAGGCCGAAGCGCACATCGGCCTGCCCCTGTTCGAGCGTGGCGCGCGCGGCATGGTCGGCACGCCGGCCGGCCAGCTGCTGGTGGCGCGCGCCGGGCGGGCCTTCGCCGAGCTGCAGCGCGGCCTGGGCACGGGCCTGCTGCCGCGGGTGAGTGATGCCATGCTGGACGCCTTGCTGGCCGTGGCCGAGACGGGCAGCGAAGGGGCGGCCGCAGCGCGGCTGGGTCTGTCCCAGCCCGCCGTGCACGGCGCGCTGCGCCAGCTGGAGCATGGCGCGCGCCAGCCCCTCTTCGAGCGGACGCGGCGCGGCACGCGGCTCACCGACGCCGGGTTGACCCTGCTGCGCCACGCCCGGCTGGCGCTGGCCGAGTTGCGCACGGGGCAGGACGAGCTGGCGGCCTTCCTCGGCCTGGCGCCCGGCCGCGTGGCGCTGGGCGCACTGCCCATGGCGGCCGACGTGCTGGTGCCGCAGGCGCTGTCAAGACTCTTCGCCGAGGAGCCGGCCCTGCAGGTGACGGTGGTGGACGGCACCTACGAGGCCTTGCTGCACCAGCTGCGCCACGGGGACATCGACTTCATCGTCGGCCCGCTGCGCGGCACCGCCGCGCCGGCCGACGTGGCCGAGCAGCTGCTCTTCGATGACCGCCTGCGCCCGGTGGTGCGCGCTGGCCATCCGGCACGGGCGGGCGACCGGCCCCCGCGCCGTCTGAAGGCGTTGCTGCGGTGGCCCTGGGTGGGCCCGTTGCCCGGCACGCCGGCCCGTGCGGCTTTCGAGCGGGCCTTCACGGCCGCCAGCCTGGACGTGCCGACCGTGGTGCTGCAGGCCAACAGCCCGGCCGTCGTGCGATCGGTGCTGATGGCCGGGGATGCGGTGGCCATGCTGTCGCCGCTGCAGATTCGCGCCGAGCTGGCTTCGGGCCTGCTGGCCCTGCTGGCGGTGCCGGTGCAGGGCACCGAGCGGGCCATCGGCGTCACCCTGCGGCGCGATGGCCTGCCTTCGCCGGCCTGCGTGCGCCTGCTGGCCGCCCTGCAGGCCGTGGCTCGCGTCGCGTCGCCGGAGTCATAAGCCGAACGCAAACCTGTCGAGTGGGTGCGCGCTGGTCCTGCCGCGGGCTTGGCGCCATCATCCGCGGCTGCCCGGCTCCCGGGCACCGAGGAGTTGCCCATGAGCGTCACCAGACGCCACTTCACCGCCACCGCGCTGCTGGCCTCGGCCTGGCCGAGGCTGACGCATGCCCAGGCCTGGCCGAGCAAGCCCTTGCGTGTCTTCGTCGGCTACAGCGCCGGCGGGGCGGTGGACGTGATCGCACGCGCCGTCGGCCAGCCGCTGGGCGCGGCGTTGGGCCAGACGGTGGTGGTGGAGAACAAGCCCGGCGCCGGCACCAACATCGCCATGCGCGCGCTCATCGACAGCCCGGCCGACGGCCACACGCTGATGCTGGTGGCCAATGCCGTGGCCGCCAATCCCACGCTGTACCAGCCGCCGCCCTTCGACCCGCAACGCGACCTCACGCCCATCTCGCTGGTGGGCCGCGTGCCGGTGGTCATCGCGGCCAACGCGGCGAGCGAGGTGAACTCGCTGCAGAAGCTGATCGCGCTGTCCAGGGCCAAGCCCGGCTCCATCAACTTCGGCAGCCCGGGCAACGGCTCCACGCCGCACCTGGCGGTGGAACTGTTCCAGCGTGCCGCCGGCATCGAACTCGTGCACGTGCCCTACAAGGGCGGCAGCCAGGCCATCACCGACACGCTGGCGGGCCACATCCAGACCGTGGCCGTCAACGCGCTGGAAGTGCAGGCCCAGGTGAAGGCCGGCAAGCTGCGCGTGCTGGCGGTGCTGGCGCCAGAACGCAGCCCCATCTTCCCCGATGTGCCCAGCATCGCCGAAAGCGGCTACCCGGGCTTCGAGGCGAGCGTCTGGTACGGCTTCGTCGGCCCGGCCGGCGTGCCGGCGCCGGTGGTGGCGCGGCTGCATGCCGAGATCCAGAAGATCCTGCTGCTGCCCGAAGTCAAGGGCCGCCTCGCTTCGGCCGGCGGCGAGGTGCTGCCAGGGCCCGTGGAGCGCTTTGCCCAGTTGCTCCTCGACGAGAAGAACCGCTATGGAAAGCTCATCCGTGAAGCCAAGATCCAGCCTGATTGAGCGTCGGGCGCTGCTGCTCGGCACGCTGGCCCTGCTGGCGGGCTGCGCCAGCGCGCCACCGGCGCCGCCGGCCGAGGTGCGCCAGGCGCTGGCGCCCACGGGCACGCTGCGCTTGGCGGTGTACGCGGGCAGCCCGACTTCCATGGTGGCCGACGCGCCGGACGCCGAACGCCGCGGCCTCACCGTGGACATCGGCCGCGAGATGGCGCGTCGCCTGGGCGTGCCGGCGCGCGTCGTCGTCTACCCGCGCGTGGCCGAGGTGGTGGCGGCGCTGCAGCGCGGCGATGCCGACGTGACCATCACCAACGCCACGGCCGAACGCCAGAAGATCCTCGACTTCGCGCCGCCGCTGGTGGCGCTGGAACTGGGCGTGCTGGTGCGCGCCGGCTCGCCGGTGACCTCGCTGGAGAGCTGGGACCGACCCGATGCCCGCATCGGCGTGAGTCAGGGCAGTTCGTCGGAGCGCGTGCTCGGTGCGCGGCTGAAGTCGGCGAAGCTGGCGCCCCAGCCCACGCTGCAGCATGCGGCCCAGGCCCTGCGCCAGCGCGAGATCGACGCTTTCGCCACCAACAAGGCCATCCTGAACGAGTTGGCGGTTCAGGTGCCCGGCGCGCGCGTGCTGGACGGTCGCTGGGGGCTGGAGCACCTGGCCCTGGGCACCGGCAAGGGCCGCGACGCCGCGCTGGCCTGGCTGAAGGACTTCAACACCGCCATGGCGGCCGAGGGCCAGGTGGCCCGTGCCGCCGAACGCGCCGGCCTCCGCGGCACGGCGCCCGCAGAGACCCGATGAACACGATGAAGCCTCACGCTCAACGCCGCAACCTCCTGGCTGCTCTGGCCGCCACGACGGTGGCGCCCTGGTCGCGCGCGCAGTCCGCCAAGCCGCTGCGCCTGATCGTGCCCTTCACCCCCGGGGGCAGCACCGACATCCTGGCCCGCGCCATCGCGCCCCGGCTGGGCACTGCCCTGGGCCAGAGCGTCATCATCGACAACAAGCCCGGCGCCGGCGGCTCGCTGGGCGCGGGCGAGGCGGCCAAGGCCGAGCCCGACGGCAACACGGTGCTGATGGGCCACATCGGCACCCTGGCAGTCAACCCGGCCATGTACCCCAAGCTGAGCTACGACCCGCTGAAGAGCTTCGTGCCCGTGGCCTGGGTGGCGCGTGTGCCGAACGTGCTGGTGGTGAACGCGGCGTCGCCGGCGAAGAGCTTCAAGGATTTCCTGGAACTGGCGCGGCGTTCGCCGGGCAAGCTGGCCTTCTCCTCGGGCGGCAACGGCAGCGCGGCACACATCACCTTCGAGTTCCTCAAGCTGCGCGCGAAGCTCTTCCTGCTGCACATCCCCTACCGCGGCACAGCGCCTTCGGTGACCGATCTCATCGCCGGCCAGGTGGACGCCACCTTCACCGGCGCGCCGGCCGTGCTGCCGCACGTGAAGAGCGGTCGGCTGCGTGCGCTGGCCGTCAGCAGCGCACAGCGCATCGGGCCGCTGCCGGATGTGCCCACGGTGGCCGAGAGCGGCTTCCCGGGCTGGGAGGCCGACCAGTGGTACGGCGTGGTGGCGCCCGCCGGCACACCGGCCGCCCGCGTGGCGCAGCTCAACGCCGAGATCAACAAGGCGCTGGCGCTGCCCGAAGTGGCGCAGCAGCTGGCGGTGGAAGGTGCGGTGCCGATGCCGGCCACGCCCAGGGCTTTCGGCGAGCTCATCGCACGCGAGATCCCGCGCTGGGCCGAGGTGGTGAAGGCGGGCAACGTCAAGCCGGACTGAGCCGGGCCCGGGCCGCGCGGCGCATCGCGTCGCGAGGCTTAGCATCGGCGCATGGCCCAGCCTCTCCCCCGCCGTCATGCCTTGCTGCTGCTGGGGTCGGCTGCCTGGGTGGCCGCAGCGTCGCCGCTCGGCGCCCAGGGCCGCTACCCCGACAGGCCGATTGCCCTGCTCGTGCCTTTCGCGCCCGGCGGCATCGCCGACATCACGGCGCGCGCCGTCGCCGAGCAGATGACGAAGTCGCTGGGGCAGCCGGTCGTCGTCGAAAACCGGCCGAGCGCCGGCAGCATCGTCGCCAGCCAGGCTGTGGCCGCCGCGCGGCCGGACGGGCACACGCTGCTCCTCATGAGCAACAGCAACGCCGTGAGCGTGGGCCTGTTCAGGAAGCTGCCCTACGACCCGGTGAAGGACTTCGCACCGGTCAGCCTCCTGGGCAGCTTCGACATCGGGGTCTTCAGCGACGCGGCCAGGGGCCGCTTCAAGACGCTGCACGAGGCGCTGGCCTGGGCGCGTGCCCACCCGGGCCGGCTCAATGTCGGCAGCATCGCCGTGGGCAGCACGCAGCACCTGGCTGCCAAGCTCTTCGAGATCGTGGCCGGCGTGGATGTGCTGGTCGTGCCCTACAAAGGCAGCCCGGCCGTGCTGACGGCGCTGCGCTCGGGCGAGATCGACATCGCCTTCGAGATCGTCGGCCCCATGCTGCCGCAGGTGCAGGCCGGCGCGGTGCGCGCCCTGGCCGTCTCGGGCGACCAGCGCAACAGTGCGCTGCCCGACGTGCCGACGTTGAAGGAAGCCGGCGTGGCCCACTACAGCGTGGCTTCCTGGAACGCCATCGCGGCCCCCGCCGGCACGCCACCGGCCGTGGTGCAGCTGCTGAACAGGGCCGTGCACGACGCCCTGGCCTCGCCCGCCGTGCAGGAGAAGCTGGGCAAGGGCGGCATGCGGCTGGCTTCCAGCACGCCGACCGAACTGCAGACGCTGCTGGTCAGTGAAATCAAGCGCTGGGGCGACGTCATCCGCGCAGCAAAGATCGAACCCGAATGAGCACCACACCGCTTCTCTTCCTGCCGGGCCTGCTGTGCGACGCCGCCGTGTGGGCGCCGCAGATGGCCGCCCTGGGCCGCAATGCCATGGTCGCGGCCTACGGCAGCGCCGACACGCTGGGCGAAATGGCCGAGATCGCGCTGGCCGCCGCACCGCCAGGCCGCTTTGCACTGGCCGGCCACTCGATGGGCGGCCGCGTGGCCTTCGAGGTGCTGCGCCGTGCGCCGGAGCGCGTGGAGCGGCTGGCGTTGCTGGACACCGGCATCGCCCCGCTGGCGGCGGGCGACGCGGGCGAGACCGAGAAAGCCGGCCGCCTGCGCCTGCTGGCGCTGGCGCGCGAGCAGGGCATGCGCGCCATGGCCGCCGACTGGGCGCAGGGCATGGTGCACGAAAGTCGCCTGGGCGGCCCCGTCTTCGAGGCGGTGCTCGACATGTTCGAGCGCCGCACTGCGGACATCTTCGCGGCGCAGATCCACGCGCTGCTGCACCGCCCCGACGCCACGCCGCTGCTGGCCGGCATCGCCTGCCCGACGCTGGTGCTGACGGGCGAGCACGACCGCTGGAGCCCGCCCGACACGCACCGCCGCATCCAGGCAGGGATCCCGGGCTCTCGGCTGGTGCTGGTGCCTGGCAGCGGCCACATGACGACGATGGAGGAGCCGGCCGCCGTGACGGCGGCGCTGGCCGCCTGGCTGAGCGCCTGAACGCGCCTCTTGAAATCGCGCCGGATGGCACCACCATCCGGCGCGACCCTTTCTCACATCCCCACGATGACCATGGACAAGAAAACGCTCGCCTTCCAGGCCGAGGTCAAGCAGATCCTGCACCTCGTCACGCACTCGCTCTACTCGAACAAGGAGATCTTCCTGCGTGAGCTGGTCTCCAACGCCTCCGACGCCTGCGACAAGCTGCGCTTCGAGGCGCTGGACAAGGCCGAGCTGTTCGAGGACGCGCCGAACCTGGAGATCCGCGTCTGGTTCGACGAGGCTGCCAAGACCATCACCATCCGCGACAACGGCATCGGCATGAGCGCCGAGGAGGCCGTGGCCCACCTGGGCACCATCGCCAAGAGCGGCACGCGCGAGTTCATGGCCAAGCTGGAAGGCGACCAGAAGAAGGACGCCAACCTGATCGGCCAGTTCGGCGTGGGCTTCTATTCGGGCTTCATCGTCGCCGACCGCATCACGGTGGAGACCCGCCGCGCCGGTGCCAAGCCGGAAGAGGGCGTGCGCTGGAGCAGCGAGGGCACGGGCGACTTCGAGGTCGAGACGATCGAGCGGGCCCAGCGCGGCACCGACGTCATCCTGCACCTGCGCGACGGCGAGGAGGAGTTCCTCTCGCACTGGAAGCTGAAGTCCATCATCGGCAAGTACAGCGACCACATCAGTCTGCCGGTGCTGATGCCCAGGCAGACCTGGGACGACGAGGCCAAGAAGCAGGTCACCACCGACGAGTGGGAGCCGGTGAACAAGGCCGCCGCGCTGTGGACGCGTTCCAAGAGCGACGTGACGGACCAGGAATACCAGGACTTCTACAAGCAGATCAGCTACGACCAGGACGCACCGCTGGCCTACACCCACAACCGCGTGGAAGGCCGCACCGAGTACACGCAGCTGCTGTACGTGCCGGCCAAGGCGCCCTTCGACCTGTGGAACCGCGACAAGCGCGGCGGCGTGAAGCTCTACGTCAAGCGCGTCTTCATCATGGACGACGCCGAGGCGTTGATGCCGGTGTACCTGCGCTTCGTGAAGGGCGTGATCGACAGCGCCGACCTGCCGCTGAACGTCAGCCGCGAGCTGCTGCAGGAAAGCCGCGACGTGAAGGCCATCCGCGAAGGCAGCACGAAGAAGGTGCTGTCCATGCTGGAGGACGTGGCGGAGAACCAGAAGGACAAGTACGCCGAGTTCTGGAAGCAGTTCGGCGCCGTGCTCAAGGAAGGCGTGGGCGAGGACCACCAGAACCAGGAGCGCCTGGCCAAGCTGTTCCGCTTCGCTTCCACGCAGGCCGACGAAGGCGTGTCCTTCGCCGACTACGTGGGCCGCATGAAGGAAGGCCAGGACGCCATCTACTACATCACCGCCGACACGCTGGCCGCCGCCAAGAGCAGCCCGCAGCTCGAGATCTTCCGCAAGAAGGGCATCGAGGTGCTGCTGCTGGTGGACCGTGTCGACGAGTGGATGCTGAGCCACCTGTACGAGTTCGACGGCCACGCGCTCACCAGCGTGGCCAAGGGCGCGGTGGACCTGGGCCAGCTCCAGGACGAGGACGAGAAGAAGCGCGCCGAAGCCACGGCCGAGGCCTTCAAGCCCACGCTGGAGCGCCTGAAGATCACGCTGAAGGACCGCGCCAAGGACGTGCGCACC
Organism: Rubrivivax sp.; assembly: GCA_016790395.1. Taxonomy (GTDB): domain Bacteria; phylum Pseudomonadota; class Gammaproteobacteria; order Burkholderiales; family Burkholderiaceae_C; genus Rubrivivax. Next base: position 20,542 of record JAEUPH010000145.1, read on the forward strand.
ACCACCCGGCTGGTGGACTCGCCGGCCTGCATCGTGGTCGACGAAGGCGACATGAGCTCGCACCTGGCGCGCCTGCTCAAGCAGGCCGGGCAGGGCGCGCCGAAGTCGCAGCCCATCCTGGAGGTGAACCCCGAGCACGCGCTGCTGAAGAAGCTGGAAGCCAGCGAGCAGTTCGACGAACTCGCCCAGATCCTCTTCGATCAGGCCTTGCTGGCCGAAGGCGGGCAGTTGGAGGACCCGGCCGCCTACGTGCGGCGCGTCAATCGGCTGCTCGTGGCCTGAGCGCCACAGGCCACTCCCCCGTCACGGTCAGCCCTGCACGAGGCTCCTAACATCCATGATCGTGGGTGCGCCGCCTCGGCGTACCGTGAACGGGGAGAACGACATGGCTTCGATACTCTTGCGACGGCGCGGCTGGGTTGCCGCGGGTCTGGTCTTGGTCCTGGCTGCTTGTGGCGGCGGGGGGGGCGGCGACAGCGGTCCTGGCCCCAGCGAGGCGCCGGTCGGCCCGCCCGCCACGGCGGCAGCGCTCGGCACCACGTCGGCCGAGGCGACCGAGGTCGTCAAGGCCGCCGTCGCTGGCGCCGACGGCCTGGCGGCCCGCTACACCTCGATGAACAGCTTCACGGCGCTGTTTGGCGTTCCCATCGCGCAGGGCCAGGCCGTGCCCATGGCGGCTTTGCGCGCCTTTGCCCGCGTGGCGCCCGTGCCGGGTCGCCAGCGCGCACTGGCGGTCACCAACGTCGGCTGCCTGGAGGTGGTGGACGGCCCCTGCACCGGCAGCGCCGTGTTCGACACCAACATTCCCGACACAGCCACCTCGGTCTCCGCCGGTCAGTACCTGGAGGTCACCTTCAACGCCATTTCCGGCTACGTGCTGGGTCTGCCGGTCACGCTGAGCGGCCGCCTGCGCGTGGAGTTCCTGACGGCGGTGAACCTGAACGCAGCGCAGCTGACCAGCGTCTCGATGCGGCTGAAGTTCGTGAACCTCGCCGGCAGTGCCGACGGCGTCGCCTATGGCCCGCTCAACGAACTGCTGGACCTGAACCTGGACAGCACGGGCGAGGCCACGCTCACCAGCGGCGGCGCACGCTACGGCACGCTGGAAGGCGTGAGCGTCACCGGCGCGGGCAGCTACAGCATCGGGTCCGGCACCGTGAGGTCTGCCTTCGCCAGCACGGGTGGCTATGCCGACCTGCGGCTGACGAACTGGCGCAGCAGCGGCGGCCGTGCCCTGGCGGGTTCGCAGGGCAGCGTCAGTGCCGGGTCGACGACGGCTGCGGTGTCGGTGTTGTCCTCGTCCAGCACGAGCGTGGTGTATGGCGTCACCTTCACAGCGGGCGCCTCGGTCGTGAGCTACCGTGTCACGGGCGCCTATGCCGGCGGCACGGGGTCGCCCAGCTACACCGTCGCCAGCGGCAGCTGAAGCGGCTCAGCCGCCCATCGCTTCGAGCTGTTCGCGCAGCTGCGCCGTCTGCTGGCTCCAGTAGGCGGCGCTGCCGAAGAAGGGAAAGTTCAGCGGGAAGGTCGGGTCGCGCCAGCGCTCGGCCAGCCAGGCGCTGTGGCGCACCATGCGCAGGGTGCGCAGGGGTTCGATCAGGGCGCGTTCGCGGTCGTCGAAGTCGCTGAACTGCTCGTAGCCGGCCAGCAGTTCGTCCAGCTGGCGCGCCATGGTGCGGTGGTCGCCCGAGACCAGCATCCACAGATCCTGCACGGCCGGGCCCTGCATGGCGTCGTCCAGGTCCACGACGTGGGGCGCGCCGTCGCGCCAGAGCACGTTGCCCAGGTGGCAGTCGCCGTGCAGGCGCAGCGTGGTCAGCGGCGCTGCCGCAGCGAAGGCGGCTTCGGCGGCGGTCAGCGCGGCGGTGCAGGCCGTCTGCCAGCCGGGAAGCTCGGCGTCGGTGACGAAGCCGCCCCTCAGCAGCAGGTGCATGGCGCGCTGGCCGTCGGTGCGGACGTCCAGGTGGTGCCGGTGCTCAAAGGGACGGCGCCTGCCCACGGCATGCAGGCGGCCGATGAAGCGCCCGATCTGGCGCAGCGTGCCCGGATCCTCCAGTTCCGGCTCGCGGCCGGCGCAGCGCAGGGCTGCGGCAAAGCGGTGCCCGAAACCCAGGGCCAGCGTGGGAGGGCTGCCCGCCAGCGTGACGCCCGGCCCGGCGAACGTCAGGGCCAGGGGCGGCACCACCGGGACCTCGGCCTCGGCCAGCTCCAGCGCGAAGGCGTGCTCCTCCAGGATCTGCGCGTCGCTCCAGCGAGCCGGCCGATAGAACTTGGCCACGACGGCGCGCCCGTCTTCCAGAAAGACCTGGAAGACGCGGTTCTCGTAGGAGTTCAGTTGCAGCACGCGACCGTCGCCGCGCAGGCCTGCGGCATCCAGCGCATCGAGCACCTGCTGGGGATCGAGGGCGGAGAAATCCACTCAGTGCCGCAGCGCCGGGCTGGGCGGGTCTTCCACGATGCCGCCGAGCTCGTCGAAGGTGGAGTCGGACGCCGTGGAGTCCGCCCAGCGATTGGCCCGCTCCTGGCGACGGTGGGCCACGGTGCTGGAGAGCTTGGCGCGCGTCTGGCTGACGGGCAGTACCGGCGCCGGTTCGACCAGCGGCGGCACCAGCCCGCGCAGTTCTGGCAGCGAGGGCACCTCGCCCGGCGCGCATCTCAGGTAGCGGACGTTGCAGGCAGCCACCACGGCATCCTTGATGTCCTGGGCGCGCCGCGAGCTGCCGCGCCGACTCTCCAGGTCAACCACCGCCAGCACGTCGCCCGCCTCGTTGCAGATGGCGAATGTCACGTGGATGGCGCCCAGCAGCTGGAACCAGTAGCGCACGTCTCCCTGGCGCGGTGGCTGGCAGAAGCGCACGAGCGGCAACTTGGCCAGGACGATGTGCTGGGGCAGCGCGGCCCGCAATTGGCGGTAGACCTGCCGCTCGTCGGCGCTGAATACCGAGCGCGCGTTCAGCGGCCAATCGGCAGGGAGCTCGGCGAACGAAGGCCGAGCGCGCCGACGCCGCAGTCCGATGAGGGCCAGCAGGGTGACGAGCAGCAGCGCGAGCGTGATCCAGAGCGTGGCTTGCGTCATGGGCGAGGGCTGGGTTACAGCCGGTGACGGATGCTAACGGCCCCCTGAACCGGGGCCACCCTGCACTCACGGGGCAAGGCGCGAATTCAGCCCAGGCCCGGCAGCAGCCGCCCCAGGCGTCGTGCCTGCAGCTTCATCCGGTAGTCCAGTTCGCCGGCATGGAGGCCCAGGAATTCCTGCAACTGCGAGGCCAGCGAATCGCCCGGCAAGGGCAGTTCGGCGCGCACGTCCGGGCCGTCGAAGCGGATCGTTGCCCCGGCCTGCTTCACGATGTGCAGCATGGCGGCGTTGTCGCGCGCCAGGTAGATGACCAGCTGGCGCACAGCCCGGTTGCGTGCATGGGTGACGGCATGGTCGAACAGCGCGCTGCCCAGGCCTCGGCCGCGCAGGTGAGCGTGCACGGAGACGCCGAACTCGGCGCCCTCGCGCAGGGGATCGAAGGCCAGGTGGGCCATGGCCACCAGGGCCAGACCGCTGTCGAAGACGCCGAAGACGCGGTCGCGGTCCAGGTCGATCTGCCTGGCATACCGCTCCAGGTGCTCGTCGGTGGCGACATGACCGAAGCGCCGCAGTCGGTCTTCGGACGTCAGCGCCAGCAGGTGCTGGACGATGCGCGGCCGGTGGCGTTCGCCCAGCGTGCGCACGGGGGCCCAGGCGCAGACGCGTTCGGCGCCGAGCGTCAGCAGGTCGTAGGGTCTGAGGGTCATGCGCGGTCCTCGGGCAGTGGTTGGCGGCGGATAGTACCGGTTTGACCTAGGGTTAACCCTCAAATCAACCCGGCGTTTCCCCGGGTCTCCGCACTGCGGACACCGGCGCAAGCCCCGGCGCCGGCGTATACTCGCGGGCTTTCCCCGAATTTCGGCCGGGGAAGAAGCCTTCCTCTGGCACCTTGGGCCCGGCTGCTGCCGGTGTCCGGAAAGCCCTCGAGGCCGCCCTGCGAGCGCACCTTCACAAGTGTCGCCAAGGGGCCGGGTCTTCAGGGGCGGTGCTGGCGGGTGAGTTTGCCGATGAACCGCGTGCCCGGCGTCTTGCCAGGCGCGCACCTCGAGAGACCCTCATGAAGACCTTCAGCGCCAAGCCGGCCGAGGTGAAGCATGAATGGTTTGTGATTGACGCCACCGACAAGGTGCTCGGTCGTGTTGCCAGCGAAGCAGCACGCCGTTTGCGCGGCAAGCACAAGGCCATTTACACGCCTCACGTCGACACGGGTGATTTCATCATCGTCGTCAACGCGGAGAAGCTCCGTGTCACCGGGGCCAAGGCCACGGACAAGATCTACTACCGCCACAGCGGCTACCCCGGCGGCATCTATGCCACGCCCTTCAAGGACATGCAGGCCCGGCACCCCGGCCGCGCCCTGGAGAAGGCCGTGAAGGGCATGCTGCCCAAGGGCCCCCTGGGCTACGCGATGGTCAAGAAGCTGAAGGTGTACGCGGGCCCCGCCCATCCGCACACCGCTCAGCAGCCCAAGCCGCTGGAGATCTGAAGCGATGATCGGAACCTGGAACTACGGCACCGGCCGTCGCAAGAGCAGCGTCGCTCGCGTCTTCATCAAGAAGGGCAGCGGCCAGATCGTCATCAACGGCAAGACCATCGATCAGTACTTCGGTCGCCAGACGTCGATCATGATCGTCCGCCAGCCGCTGCTGCTGACCGGCAACGAAGAGGCCTTCGACATCAAGATCAACGTGCACGGCGGCGGCGAGTCCGGCCAGGCCGGCGCGGTGCGCCACGGCATCACCCGGGCGCTGATCGACTATGACGTGGCCCTCAAGCCCGACCTCAGCCGCGCCGGCTTCGTGACGCGTGACGCGCGCGAAGTCGAACGCAAGAAGGTCGGTCTGCACGGCGCCCGTCGCCGCAAGCAGTTCAGCAAGCGCTGACGATCGCTGCCGGGGCGCTTCGGTGCCCCGGCCGGCGTTCCTGCCGCCATGCGCTGGAAGCTGTTGCGCCGCCGGCTTTCGGTGAGCGCTCCCCGCATGATCGTGCGCAGCCACGTGCCGTGGCCTTTGCGCTGGGCCGCGGCGGCCGTGGTGCTGGGCTTTTCGGCCGCCATCGCGCTGTGGGCCTTCGAGTTCGGCAAGAGCATCGCCGGCCTGGACCGCGATGCCAAGGAAGAGCTCTCCCGGCTCCGGGCAGAGATTGCCCAGCTCAAGGAAGAGCACGCCAGGTCGCGCCATGTGGCGGACACCGCCGAGAGCCTGCTCAAGACCGAGCGCACGGCGCAGGAGCATCTGGTTCAGCAACTGCGCCAGTCGGAGTCCGAGCGGCAGCTGCTGCAAGCTGACCTGGGCTTCTTCGAGAAGTTGCTGCCCACCTCGGGAGAAGGCCTTCAGTTGCGGGGCCTGCGGGCCGAGGCCCGCAGCCCGGGACAGGTTCGCTTCCAGATGCTGGTGGTGCAGAACGGCAAGGCCCCGACCGAGTTCAAGGGCCGCTATGAGGTGCAGCTGAATGGGCTGCTCGACGGCAAACCCTGGAGCCAGCTGCTGCCCGACGGGCCGAAACTGCTTCAGCTCAAGCTTTACACCCGGGTGGAAGGAACGGTCGACCACCCGGCGGCGGCCGTGATAAAAACCGTCCAGGCCCGGGTGCTCGACGCCCAGGGCAACACGCGGGCCTCGCAGTCCGTGAAAGTGCTGCCTTGAGCGGCAAGACAAGAAATGCCAGGAGACCGCCTCATGCCATGGTTCGGCAAGAAGAAGCCGGCACCGATCCGCAGCCTCGTCTGCGAAGGCACCGTCGTGCAGGGGAACCTCCGGTTCGTCGAAGGTCTGCGCATTGATGGTGAAGTGCAGGGCGATGTCACTTGCGATGGCGAGCGCAGCCTTCTCGTCATCAGCGAGAAAGCCCGCGTGTGCGGGAAGGTGAAGGCCGGCCATGTGATCATCAGCGGCGAAGTCCGCGGGCCGATCACCGCACTTGAACTGCTGGAGCTGCAGCCCGGCGCCCGCGTCACCGGCGATGTCCGCTATGAACTGCTCGAGATGCACCAGGGCGCCATGGTCGAAGGCGAATTGCGCCCCCTGAAAAGCACCGACAAGCCCGCTTTGAAACTCGCGGCGTCCAACGACGCCTGACATTCCGCCCGAAGGAGGCTCTGATGAACGCGCTCGCCGAACCCCTGAATCCGTCCGCCGACGAACTGCCGCCGCCGCTGGTCTTCACCGACAGCGCCGCGGCCAAGGTGGCGGACTTGGTGGCCGAGGAAGGCAACCCCGACCTCAAGCTCCGCGTCTTCGTGCAGGGCGGCGGCTGCTCCGGCTTCCAGTACGGCTTCACCTTTGACGAGGTCGTCAACGAGGACGACACGCAGATGACCAAGAACGGCGTCACGCTGCTCATCGATGCCATGAGCCTGCAGTACCTGGTTGGCGCCGAGATCGACTACAAGGAAGATCTCCAGGGTGCGCAGTTCGTGATCAAGAACCCGAACGCCACCACCACCTGCGGCTGCGGCTCCTCGTTCTCGGTCTGATCGCGTTCAGCCGGCCGGGTACAGCGCGCCCAGCACGCGCGGCCCGGCGGCCCCGGTGACGGCGGGCAGGTTGCCCGGTCGTCGCTCCAGGAAGGCGCGGGCCAGCCACGCGAAGGCCATGGCTTCCATCTGATCGGGGGGCACGCCCAGGGCGTCACTTCGGGCCACGCGGGTGCTGGGCAGGTGGCGTGCCAGGCGCGCCAGCAGGTCGCGGTTGAACGCCCCGCCGCCACACACGTGCAGGGACTCGGCCCCCGGCAGATGCCGGTTCAGGGCCTCGGCGGCCGTGCGGGCGGTCAGTTCCGACAGCGTTGCCATCACATCCTGCGGCGTGGCGGGAAAGCCTGCCGTCCGCCCTTCCAGCCAGGCCATGTCGAACAGGTCGCGTCCGGTGCTCTTGGGCGGCGGCAGCGAGAAGTAGGGCTCGGCCAGCAGCCGTTCGAGCAAGCCGGCATCCACCTGGCCGCCTGCGGCCCAGGCACCGCCCTCGTCGAAGCCACTACCCCGGTGGCTCGCGCACCAGCCGTCCATCAGCACGTTGGCCGGGCCGGTATCGAACCCGGACACCCGGCCGTCCGCGTGCAGCAGCGTCAGGTTGGCGATGCCGCCAAGATTGAGCAGGGCATGGTCGTGGCCGGGTTGGCCGAACAGCGCGGCGTGGAAGGCAGGCACCAGCGGCGCACCCTGTCCGCCGGCGGCCAAGTCTCGCGAGCGAAAGTCGCAGACGACGTCGATCCCGCAGCGTTCGGCCAGCAGGGCGCCGTTGATGAGTTGCACGGTGTAGCCCGTGCCGTCGTACGCATGCGGCCGGTGGCGGACGGTCTGCCCGTGGGCGCCGATGGCCGCGACCTGCGAGCGATCGAGGCTCGCCTGGGCAAGCAGGCGCTCCACCACGCAGGCGTAGGCCGCACTGAGGCCATTGGCCGCCAGAGCGGCGCGATGCAGTTCGTCCGTGCCGCTGCGGTTCAGCGCCAGCAACTCGCTGCGCAGAGACGCATCGAAAGGGACATGCGTGTGGACGAGCGAGGTGAAGCGTCCACCCTGGGGGTCAGGCGCGGCAAGCACCCCATCCACGCCGTCCAGCGAGGTGCCCGACATCAGCCCGATGTAGCTGTCGGCCATCGGCCGCCCGTGCAGCAGGCTTACTCGCTGCTCACGCGCTGGCCCAGCAGCGAGCCCGCCACTTCCAGCTTGGCTTGCACCGCCAGCGCAGCCTCGGCGAAGCGCGGGCGCGAGGCGGCGTCGAGCGGCACGGTTTCCGACGCCTTGGCCATGCGCATTGGATCCTGATGCTGGCCGCCAACGCGGAATTCGAAGTGCAGGTGCGGACCGGTGGCCCAACCCGTGGCCCCGACGGCGCCGATGCGGTGGCCCTGTTCGACGCGCTGGCCCCTGCGCACGTCGACGCGGCTCAGGTGGGCATAAATGGTGACGCGGTCATTGCCGTGGCGAACGTGCACGACGTTGCCGTAGCCGTTCTGCCAACCCGCCACCTCGACGATGCCGTCGCCCACCACGCGCACCGGGGTGCCCTTCGGCGCGCCGTAGTCCACGCCGAGGTGGGCCCGCCAACTCTGCATCAGCGGGTGGAAGCGCATGGCGAACCCCGAGGTGACGCGCGAGAACTCCAGCGGGCTGGCCAGGAAACTGCGGCGCAGGCTGCGGCCGTTGGTGTCGTAGTAGCCGCCGCGGCCATCGCCAGCGGTGAACCACATGGCGCGGTGGACGCGCGTGCCGCTGACGAACTCGGCCGCCAGCACGCGGCCGGCGCCTTCGTTCCAGGCCACGGGTTCGCCGTCGGCCACCAGCGACTCGTAGACGACGCTGAAGGTGTCTCCCCGGTGCAGCTCGCGGTGGAAATCGATGTCGGTGGAGAAGATGTCGGCCATCTGCAGCGCCACCGAATCGGGGATGCCGGATTCGTCGGTGGCGCCGAACAGAGAGCTGCGGATGGTGCCGCTGGCCAGCCGCGTCTGCGTGGTGTAGGCCGCGGTTTCCAGGCGGGCAAGCCAGCGGCCGCCAACGCGCGACAGCGTCATGCGCGTGAAGTGCGTGCGGGCCAGTTCGCCGCGTTCGGCCGGGTAGCGCGCCACCAGCGTCTGGAGATTGCCGCTTTCGTCGGTGAAGGCCTGCACCATCTTGCCACCGCGCCCGGTGACGAGCTGGCGCGCCGTGGCGTCGCTGCGGATGAAGCTGCTGGCAGCCGGATCTCGCACGCCCAGGCGGGCCAGCAGGCTCTCGGCGGTGTCGGTGCCACGCGTGATGTCGCTGCGGGTGAGCTGCAGTTCCTGGTTGGCCAGGGCCAGCAACTGCTCGCTCATGCCTTCGGGCACGACCGTCTCGACCACCGTGCGCTGCGGCAGCAGGGCGGGGTCGGGCACCAGCGGCGCCACGGCGACCGCCGTGATGCCGAAGCCTGCCAGCAGCGCAATGGCGCTCGCCACGAGCCCAAAGCGGTGCTCGGTGGCGAAGCGCAGCAAGCCGCGCTGGGTGCGTTCGATGGTGTTGTCCAAGGGTCGAAGGGCGACGATGTGTGGGCCGAAGTGAGCACAGGCTGGAAGCCGCGTGCCACGGGCCGTCCTAGAATCCAAGGCGTCCTGCGTCGGGATCGACGCCGCGTCAGCCCAGACCGGAGACGGGGCGAGTATACCCGCCCCACCCCTCGCGAAACGCAGGTTTTCCTTGCCAACGAACCGCCGCCTTCAGCGCGGCCCGCCGCCTGCCATGTCCGAGTCTGCCGCGCCCCCCCTCAGTGACCGCGTTCGCGAGGCCCTGGCCATCAGCCTGCGAGGCTGCGACGAGCTGCTGCCCGAGGCCGACTGGGTGAAGAAGCTGGCACGTTCGGAAGCCACCGGTCAGCCGCTGCGCATCAAGCTCGGGCTGGATCCGACCGCTCCCGACATCCATATCGGCCATACGGTGGTGCTGAACAAGATGCGCCAGCTGCAGGACCTGGGGCACACGGTCATTTTTCTCATCGGCGACTTCACGTCGATGATCGGTGACCCTTCCGGGCGCAACACCACACGCCCCCCGCTGACGCGCGAGCAGATCGAAGCCAACGCGCAGACCTACTACCGCCAGGCCAGTCTGGTGCTGGACCCGGCCAAGACCGAGATCCGCTACAACAGCGAGTGGAGCGATCCGCTGGGCGCGCGCGGCATGATCCAGCTCGCGGCCAAGTACACGGTGGCGCGCATGCTGGAGCGCGACGACTTCACCAAGCGCTTCAAGGCCGGCACGCCGATCAGCGTGCACGAGCTGCTCTACCCGCTGATGCAGGGCTACGACTCGGTGGCGCTGAAGAGCGACCTGGAGCTCGGCGGCACCGACCAGAAGTTCAACCTGCTGGTGGGCCGCGCGCTGCAGAGCGAGTACGGCCAGGAGCCGCAGTGCATCCTGACCATGCCGCTGCTGGAGGGCCTGGACGGCATCGAGAAGATGTCCAAGAGCAAGAACAACTACATCGGCATCACCGAAGATCCGAACACGATGTTCGCCAAGACGCTGTCGATCAGCGACGTGCAGATGTGGAAGTGGTTCACGCTGCTGTCCTTCCGCGCCGAAAGCGAGATCGCGATGCTCAAGACCGAAGTCGAAGGCGGCCGCAACCCGAAGGACGCCAAGGTGATGCTGGCCAAGGAGATCACCGCGCGCTTCCACGGCGCGGCGGCGGCCGAGGCGGCGCACGAGGACTTCCAGCGCCGCGCCGCCGGCGGCGTGCCTGACGAGATCCCGGAGGTGACGCTGGCCGGTGCCCCGCTGGCCATCGGCGCGCTGCTCAAGCAGGCCGGCCTGGTGCCTTCCACCAGCGAGGCGATGCGCATGGTGGAGCAGGGCGGCGTGCGCATCGATGGCGCGGTGGTCAGCGACAAGGGCCTGAAGGTGGAGCCCGGCACCGTGGTGGTGCAGGTCGGCAAGCGCAAGTTCGCGCGGGTGACGCTCGGCGCCTGATGCAGGTTGCGTCCTACCTGAAGCTCTCGGTCGCGGTGGCGCTGGCCACCATCGCGCTGAAGACCGGCGCCTGGTGGGTCAGTGGCAGCGTCAGCCTCCTGTCGGACGCCTTGGAGTCGCTGGTCAACCTGGCCGGCGCGATGTTCGCGCTGCTGATGGTGACCATCGCCGCACGCCCGGCCGACGACGACCATCCCTACGGCCACCACAAGGCCGAGTACTTCAGCAGCGGCTTCGAAGGCGTGCTGATCTTCGCTGCCGCGCTGGCCATCATCTGGGCGGCCGTGCTGCGCTTGCTGCACCCGCAGCCGCTGCAGGAGGTGGGCTTCGGCCTCGTGCTGTCGGTCGTCAGTTCGGCGATGAACGGTGCGCTGGCCTACAGCATGCTGAAGAAGGGGCGCGCTGTCCGTTCGATGGCCCTGGAGGCCGACGCCAGGCACCTCTTCACCGACGTCTGGACGTCCGCGGGCGTCGTGCTGGGCCTGCTGGCCGTGCTGGCCACCGGCTGGCAGTGGCTGGACCCGGTCATCGCCATCGCCGTGGCGCTCAACATCTGCCGCGAAGGCGGCCTGCTGATCTGGCGCTCGGCCGGCGGACTGATGGACGAGGCCCTGGAGCCCGACGCGCGCGCGCAGATCGACCAGGTGCTGGCCGAATTCGCGCACAACACCATCCGCTTCGACCACGTGGCTTCGCGCCGTGCCGGCCAGCGTCGTTTCGTGGACCTCCACATGCACATGCCGGCGTCCTGGTCGCTGGGCCGTGCGGCTGCCGTGCGCGCTTCCGTGGAGCAGGCGCTCATGGCCGCCGTGCCCGGCCTGCGCGCCACCATCCAGCTGCTGCCGCTGGACGTGGAAGCGCACGTCGACGAGGCCAGGGACCCGCTGTGATCGCGCTCGTGCAGCGCGTGACCCGCGCCCAGGTGGAGGTGGCCGGCCGCACCGTGGGCGCCATCGGCCCCGGCCTGCTGGTGCTGGTGTGCGCCGAGCCCGCCGACACACCGGCCCTCGTGGCCAAGCTGGTGGACAAGCTGCTGAAGCTGCGCATCTTCAGCGACGAGGCCGGCAAGATGAACCGCAGCGTGCAGGACGTCGCCGGCGGGCTGCTCATCGTCAGCCAGTTCACGCTGGCGGCCGACACGTCGGGCGGCAACCGCCCCAGCTTCACCGGCGCCGCGCCGGCCGCGCTGGGCCGCGCGCTCTACGAGGAGACGCTGCGGGTGGCGCGCGAGCGCCACCCGGTCGTCGAGGCCGGCGAGTTCGGCGCAGACATGCAGGTGAGCCTGGTCAACGACGGGCCGGTGACGATTCCCATCACGCTGCGCTGAGGCCCCCTGGGTTGAGGTGTCCGCCCCGGCGCAGCGTAACGGCGGCGTAACGGGTGCCCCGATAACTTCATCGGCACGGGCTGCGGTGGCCCGCAGGGAGCGTGCGATGAGGAACAGGCGGCTGGCTCGGGTGCATCGATGGGGGCGGTGGCGGGCCGTTGCTGCGGGAGCGGCACTGCTGGCGGCCGGACCGGCGCTGGCGCAGCGCGCGCAGTCGGGGTGGCTGCTGGAGGGCTTTGGCGAATACAACAGCGTGGCCGTGGGCATCTCTTCCAACGGCATCCTGGCGGTTCGCAGCGATACCGGTGGCGCCCTGCTGAACCCGGACGGCAGCGTCACCCGCCTGGGCACCTACCAGGGCCAGAACGTCTACGTCTCCGGTGTCAACGCGCTGGGTCAGGTGGCCGGCCATGTGTTGGACAACCAAGGGGGCGTCACGGGCCTGCGCTGGCAGGGCGGGGCGTTCACGGTACTCGATCCGACCGGCCAACTCGCCTTCATTCCCTCGGCCATCAACGACCAGGGCACCATCGTCGGCACCGACTACTCGCAAGCGGGGACCCGTGCCATGGTCTGGAGCGATGGGACTCTGCGCGACGTGGGCCTGGCTGCCTCCCAAGCGACAGCGATCAGCCCGTCGGGGCTGGTCGCGGGAACCTTTCCCGATGCGGGCGGCGTCCTGCGGCCCTTCGTGTTCAACGGTACGTTCTCCACCATCGCGCCCACGCCGGGCCAGGCCTCCGTGGGAGGCGTTTTCGGGGTCAATGACCGTGGAGACGTGGCGGGCCACTACATCAGCGGGGCCGACCTGCCTTTCCTGTCTGTGGGCGGGCAAGCGGTCGCGCTGGGCCACCCAGACCGTGGCTCGGGCTATGCACTCGGTCTGAACGCCGATGGCCTGGCAGTGGGACGTTGGGACCATCCGGACTTCAGCACCAGAGCCGTCCTCTACGCCCAAGGCCGCGTGATCGACCTGAACACCGTCAACGGCGTGGCCGGCAGCGGCTGGACGCTGACGGCGGCATCGGCGATCAACGATCTCGGCCAGATGGCCGTGCAGATGGGGGACGGCATCGCAACAAGCCAGGCCGGGCGCCTGACGCTGAGCGACAACGTCTGGGAAGGTGCCGTGGGTGGCCACTGGGACGACGCCGCCGGCTGGAGCCACGGCGTGATGCCCAACCGACTGGCCCATGTCTGGCTGGACCCCACGCGCAGCCTCACGGTGCTGGGGCCGGCCGGCCGCGCCGAGGTTCGGCGCTTGACCATCGGCACCGGCGCATCGGGCGGTGGCGGCATCGCCACGCTGCAGTTGAACGGCGGTACCCTCGCCGCCGTCGGTGACAGCCCCAACAACGTCAACGGCTTTCAGGGCGTTCTCATCGGCCGCAACGGCGTGCTCACCGGCGACGGTGTCATCTCGGTGGAGTCGCAGGCCGTAGGCGGCGTGTTCAACCAGGGCACGGTGCTGGCCGACAACGTGCGCATCACCGGCAGCAACCTGATCAACGGCACCCTCTACAACCACGGCCTCATCGCCGGCCAGGCCACGGGGCCGGCGCGCATCGTCTCCAGCTACCTCTTCAACGAGACCGACGGCCGCATCCGCGTGCTGGCCGGCGAGCGTCTGACGCTGGAGGCCGCGTTCGCCAATTACGGCAGCGTGGAGGTCCTGGGTGGCCGCTTCACGCACCGCGGCGGCGGCGAGATGTCCGTGCTGTCCACGGCCGGCGTGCCGGGCCGCGTGCTGGCACAGGATGCGCTCTTCACCTTCGAGACGGGCCTGCTCGTGGCCGGTGGGCAGTTCGCGTTCTCGGGCGGCACGAGCAACGTCTTCGGCGCCATCACCGTGCAACGCTCGGCGCTGGACAACCGGGGCGGGCAGCTGATCGTCTCCGGCAACAGCCGCGTGGCCTTCTACGACGGGCTGGACGTGCAGTCCGGCGGTGAACTGCGCGTGGCGGCGGGTTCCGTGGCCAGCTTCTTCGGCCTGGTGCGTCAGCGTACCGGTGCGCTCTTCACCGGCACCGGCACCAAGTTCTACGAAGGCGGGCTGGCCATCGGCAACTCGCCGGGAATCGGCACCGACGAAGGTGACGTCAGCTTCGGGGGCGGCAACGTCTACTTCGCCGAGATCGGCGGCACCGGGCCGGGAACGGGACACGACCAGCTGATCGTCGGCGGCCACCTCAGCTTCGGCGGCACGCTCAAGCTCGAGTCCTGGCTGGGCTACACGGGCGCCATCGGCGAACGCTACGACCTCTTCGATTGGGGTTCGGCCGAAGGGCAGTTCGACTTCATCGATGCCGGCGGTCTGCTGCTGGCCGATGGCGCAGTGCTGGACACCAGCCGCCTGTACGTGGACGGCAGCGTGGGGATTGCGGCCGTGCCCGAGCCGGGCACCTGGGCGCTGTGGCTGGCGGGTGGCGTGTCGATCCTGGGCCTGGCGAGGCGGCGCCGGACGCGGGTGCCCTGATGGCGAAAGGCCGCCCAAGGGCGGCCTTTCCTGCGTTGAGCCGGGTGGGACCGTTCAGTCCGCGTACTGCCCTGCGGCCTTGATGACGGGGCCCCACTTGTTGATCTCGGCCTCGACGAACTTCTTGTGCTCGGCGCCGTTGATGCGGCCGTCGGTGACGACCACCGCGCCCAGGGCCTCTTCACGCTTGATGAACTCGGCGTCCTTCAGCGCGGTCTTCAGCGCGGCGTTGATGGCATCGAGCGCCGCCTTGGGCGTGCCCTTGGGCGCGTACAGGCCGTGCCAGATGCTCACGTTGAAGCCCTTCAGGCCCTGCGACTCCAGCGTCGGCAGCTTGGCCAGCGCGGGCGTGCTCAGCGGCTTGGACGTGGTCACGGCATAGGCCTTCACCGCGCCGGCGGCGATCTGGCCGGTGGTGTTGGTGGTCTGGTCGCACATGATGTCGACCTGGCCACCGAGAATGTCGTTCATGGCCGGCGCCGTGCCCTTGTACGGCACGGTGGTCATGTCCACGCCCATGGCCTGCTGGAACAGCAGGCCGCACAGGTGCGAGGCGGCACCCAGGCCGGCGTTGGCGAGGTTGATCTTGCCCTTGTTGGCGTTGATCCAGGTGCGCAGTTCGGCGAAGTTGGCGGCCGGCAGGCTGGGGCGGCCGATCAGCGTCATCGGCACTTCGTTGACCATGCCGACGTACTCGAAGTCGTCCAGCGTCTTGTAGGGCAGGTTGCGGTACAGCGCCGGACTGGTGGCCATGCCGATGTGGTGCAGCAGCAGCGTGTAGCCGTCCGGCGCCGCCTTGGCCACCTTGGCCGCGCCCAGCGTGCCGCCGGCGCCGCCGACGTTCTCGATGATGACCGGCTGGCCGTTCATGCTCTTGCGCATGGCCTCGGCGAGGTCGCGCGCCACCTTGTCCGTCGGGCCGCCGGCCGAGAAGGGCACGACGATGGTGACGGGCTTTTCGGGGTAGGCGGCCAGTGCGCTGCCGGTGGCCAGCAGGGCGGTAGCGAGCGCGATCACGGTCTTTTGCATGGCTTGTCTCCTGGGAGCGCGGGCAGTTGGGTCGCCGGGATTGTGCGGTGCCGGCCTCGGCCCGGCACAGTGGGAAATACGTAGGCCCAGCGTCTGCGGTGGCTTCGGGCCCCCTCAGACGGTACGCCGATCCTCGATCACCTTGCCGTCGTTGGGCAGGCTGCCGGGGGCGGCCAGCACCACCTCGCCGCGCAGTTTGGTGA
The DNA here is from genome assembly GCA_016790395.1 of Rubrivivax sp. Lineage (GTDB taxonomy): Bacteria > Pseudomonadota > Gammaproteobacteria > Burkholderiales > Burkholderiaceae_C > Rubrivivax. Next base: position 36,082 of record JAEUPH010000145.1, read on the forward strand.
CGTCGCGCAGCGTGGCGGCCACGGCAGCGGCCAGGCCTTCTGCATGCGCGGCCACCTCGACGTGCAGCGTCATCTGGTCGTTGGCCATCTCGCCGCTGACGACGAGCCGGCCGCGGCCCAGTTCCGGGTGGCGCCTGAGGACCTGGGCCACCTGGCCCGGGTGCACGAACATGCCGCGCACCTTGGCTGTCTGGTCGGCGCGGCCCATCCAGCCCTTGATGCGGCGGTTGGTGCGCCCGGTGGGGCAACTGCCCGCCAGCACCGCGCTCATGTCGCCGGTGCCGAAGCGCACCAGCGGATAGTCGGGGTTCAGCACCGTGACGACGACTTCGCCCACTTCGCCTTCGGGCACCGGGTCGCCGGTGCCTGGGCGCACGATCTCCACGATCACGCCTTCGTCCAGCACCAGCCCTTCGCGCGCGGCGGTCTCGTAGGCGACAAGGCCCACGTCGGCGGTGCCGTAGTTCTGGTAGCCCGCCACGCCGCGGGCCGAAAGCCAGTCGCGCAGCGCGGGCGGGAAGGCTTCGCCACCCAACGAGGCCTTGCGCAGGGTCGGCAGGGCCTGGCCCAGTTCCTCGGCCTTCTCCAGCGCGATTCGGAGGAAGCTGGGTGTGCCGGCATAGGCGTCAGGCTGCAAGTCGGCCATGGCCTTGAGCTGCAGTTCGGTGTTGCCCACGCCACCGGGGAACACGGTGCAGCCGATGGCGTGTGCACCGCCTTCCATCATCGAGCCGGCCGGCGTGAGGTGGTAGCTGAAGCTGTTGTGCACCAGGTCGCCGGCGCGGAAGCCGGCGGCGAAGAGCGCACGGCCGAAGCGCCAGTAGTCGGGTGCGGCGCCTTCCGGCTCGTAGATGGGGCCGGGCGACTGGAAGACCTTGCGCGCCGGGCGCAGGCCCAGGGCGCGCCAGCCGATGGCGGAGAAGCCACCGAAAGGCCGCTGAGCGGCCTGCCGCTCCAGCAGTTCACTCTTGCGCGTGACGGGCAATTGCGCCAGCGCCAGGCGCGAATTCACGGCGGCGGCGTCCACACCGGCCAGCACGGCGGCGAAGCCGATCGTGCCCTGGGCTGCGGCCACCTGCCGCGGCAGCGCCGCCAGCTGCGCGGCCTCGCGTTCGTCGGCGCTGCGGGTTTCCAGCGCGTCGTAGTGATGCTCAGTCATCGTTGTCGCTCCAGCCGGCGAGCTTCTTCTTCAGGTCGGCCACGAAGTCGCGCACATCGGCGCTGTTCTTGAGCGTCTTCGGCGCCCACTCCGGGCTGCTGCGCGAGGGACGCCTGACGATGGCGGCCTGGATGGCCGAACCGTCGATCACCGCCTTGGCGATGGCCGTGCCGCGGCGTTCGAAGCGGCCCTCGCGTTCCGTCAGTCCGGCGTCGCGCAGATCGCGCTTCAGCTTGAGCAGCGCCTCGTCGGGCTTGAACGCCGGCAGCGCGAAGGAGAAGTCGTCCGTGTCCACGGTGTTGTCCAGATCAAGCCCCGGCGCGGATCCGGCTTGGCCGGGCCGCTGCCGGAGCCCCCTCGGGGGGTGGCGAGCGAAAGCGAGCCCGGGGGCCTACGACAACCAGCGCTTGCGCCGCTTGTAGCTCTTCACGTCCTTGAAGCTCTTGCGGTCGCCGCCGCCCATGCCCAGGTAGAACTCCTTGACGTCCTCGTTCTCGCGCAGGTCCTTGGCGGCGCCGTCCATCACGATGCGGCCGCTCTCCATGATGTAGCCGTGGTCGGCGTAGCGCAGCGCCATGTTGGTGTTCTGCTCGGCCAGCAGGAAGGTCACCTTCTCGCGCTGGTTCAGGTCCTTCACGATCTCGAACACCTCTTCGACGATCTGCGGTGCCAGGCCCATGCTGGGCTCGTCCAGCAGCACCATCTTCGGGTCGGCCATCAGCGCGCGGCCGATGGCGCACATCTGCTGCTCGCCGCCCGAGGTGTAGGCGGCCTGGCTGGTGCGCCGCGTCTTCAGGCGCGGGAAGTAGTTGTAGACCTTCTCCAGCGTGGCTGCCACGGCGGCCTTGCCGTCCTTGCGCGTGTAGGCGCCGGTGAGCAGGTTCTCCTCGATCGTCAGGTGCGCGAAGCAGTGCCGGCCTTCCATCACCTGGATCACGCCGCGGTCGACCATGGCCGAGGTGGACAGCTTCTCGATGCGCTCGCCGCGCAGCTCGATGCTGCCCTTGGTCACCTCGCCGCGCTCGCCCGCCAGCAGGTTGCTGACGGCGCGCAGCGTGGTGGTCTTGCCGGCGCCGTTGCCGCCGAGCAGGGCCACCACGCCACCTTCCGGCACCTGCAGGCTCACGCCCTTCAGCACCAGGATGACGTGGTTGTAGATGACCTCGATGCCGTTGACGTTGAGGAGAACCGCGCTCATGGGTCAGCTCTGGCAGTCCTCAGGGGTGCGGCGGGTGAGCTTCTTGTCGCCGGCGTACTTGTCGGCCGCGGCCTTGACCATCGGCTTGATGATCTGCTCGTCGGCCTGCATGAAGTCGGTGGTGAAGTTCCACTTGGCGCCGTCCCAGGTGTGCACGCGGGCCCAGGTGCTGCCCATGTGGTCCTGGCACGAGGTGGACAGCGGGCGCAGCACGCCGGCGAAGCCCAGCGCGTCCAGCTTCTTCTGGTCCAGTGCCAGGTTCTCCAGGCCCCAGCGCACCTGCTCGGCCGTCATCACCTTGCCTTTGCCGAAGCGCTCCTGCGCGCGGCGCACGGCCTCGATGCCCAGCATCTGGATGATCAGGCCGCGTGTGTACAGCACCGAGCCCACTTCATCCTTCGGGCCCGTGCCCTGGCCCTTGCCGTGCACGTGCTTCAGGATGTCCTGGATGACCTTGGGTTGCTGGCCCGAGGTGTTCAGCGCCAGCGCGTTGTAGCCCTTGGCGCCGGCCCCCACGTCCTTCACGTCGGGCTCGGCACCAGCCCACCACACGCCGTACATCTTTTCGCGCGGGTAGCCGGTGGCCTGCGCTTCCTTCAGCGCGGTGCTGTTCATCACGCCCCAGCCCCACAGCAGCACGTAGTCGGGCCGGCTCTGGCGTACCTGCAGCCAAGCGCTCTTCTGCTCCACGCCGGGCGCGGTGACCGGGATCAGCTGCAGGTCGAAGCCGTGCATCTTGCTGCGCTCGGTGAGCAGCGGAATCGGCTCCTTGCCGAAGGGGCTGTCGTGGTAGACGAGGGCGATCTTCTTGCCCTTGAGCTTGTCCAGCCCGCCTTCCTTCTTGCCGATGGTCTGGATCAGGATGTCGGCGCCCGTCCAGTAGCTGCCCATCAGCGGGAAGTTCCACTTGAACACGCCACCGTCCTGGCTGGCCGAGAGGCCGTAGCCCAGCGTGATGAGCGGCATCTTGTCGCCCGGCGCCTTGTCGGTCAGTGCGAAGGTGATGCCGGTGCTCTGCGGGTCGAAGAGGGTGTTGGTCTTGCCCTTCAACCGCTCATAGCACTCCACGCCCTTGTCGGTGGCGTAGCCGGTCTCGCATTCCTCGAAGGTGATCTTCACGCCGTTGATGCCGCCATCACGCGCGTTGATCATCTTGATGTAGTCCTGCTTGCCGTTGGCCCAGGGCGTGCCGTTGGGCGCGTACGGGCCGGTGCGGTACACCAGCAGCGGGAAGAACTGTTCCTTGGCCTGCGCGAACACGGCGCCGCTGCCCACCAGCGTTGCCGCTGCCACGATCATCGGGATGAATTTCATGCTTGTCTCCGGGTGAACAACTGCTTAATGGGGGAAGGGCCAAAGGCGCAGTTTTTCCTTGGCCGTGGACCACAGCCGCGCGATGCCGTGCGGCTCCTTGATGAGGAAGAAGACGATCAGCGAACCGAAGATCATCGTCGTCAGGTGGGCGGCCAGCGCGGTGTCGATGGACATGCCGAACCAGCGCGGCACGTTGTCCAGCGCGATGGGCAGCACCACGATGAAAGCGGCGCCGAAGAAGCTGCCCATCACCGAGCCCAGGCCGCCGATGATCACCATGAACAGCAGGTCGAAAGAGCGGTTGATGTTGAAGGCAGCCGGCTCCCAGGACCCGAGGTGCACGAAGGCCCACAGCGCGCCGGCCACGCCGACGATGAAGCTGCTCACCGCGAAGGCCGAGAGCTTGGCGTAGACCGGGCGGATGCCGATGACGGCGGCCGCCACGTCCATGTCGCGGATGGCCATCCACTCGCGCCCGATGTGGCCGCGCACCAGGTTCTTGGCCAGCACCGCGAAGACGATCAGGAAGCCCAGGCAGAACAGGTACTTGGCCTGCGGCGATTCGATGGGCAGGCCGAACAGCTGCAGGCTGGCCACGCTGACCGAACCCGAGCTGCTGTCGTTGGTGACCCACTTCAGCCGCAGGCAGGCCCAGTCGACGAAGAACTGCGCCGCCAGCGTCGCCACCGCCAGGTACAGGCCCTTGATGCGCAGCGACGGGATGCCGAAGGCCACGCCCACCACCGTGGCCGCCACGCCGCCCAGCAGCAGCGAGACGATGAGCGGCATGCCTTCGATGCGCGCCTGCACGTTGTAGGCCGCGTAGGCGCCCACCGCCATGAAGGCGCCGGTGCCCAGGCTGATCTGCCCGCAGTAGCCGACCAGGATGTTGAGCCCCAGCGCCGCCAGCGACAGGATGAGGAAGGGGATGAGGATGGCGCGGAACAGGTACTCGCTGGCGAACATCGGCACCAGCACCAGGGCCACCGCCAGCAGCAGCCCGATGAAGATGCGGTCCTGCGCGATCGGGAAGACCTGCTGGTCCGCGCGATAGCTCGTCTTGAACTGACCGTTTTCTCTGTAGAGCATCAGGCCTCCCGCCGGGCCGCCCCAAGGGAGGCATGCGCCCCCTCGGGGGGCAGCGAACGAAGTGAGCTTGGGGGCTTCATGTCATCAGACCCGATCGATGATCTTCTCGCCGAACAGCCCTTGCGGCCGCACGAGAAGGAAAGCCAGCGCCAGCACGTAGGCGAACCAGATCTCGATGCCGCCGCCGACCATGGGGCCGATGTAGGCCTCGGAGAGCTTCTCGCCCACGCCGATGATCAGCCCGCCGATCACCGCGCCGGGCACGCTGGTGAGGCCGCCCAGGATGACGACGGGCAGCGCCTTCAGGGCCACGAGCGACAGCGAGAACTGCACGCCCAGCTTGCTGCCCCAGATGATGCCGGCCACCAGCGCCACGAAGCCGGCGACGCTCCAGACGATGACCCAGATGCGCGCCAGCGGGATGCCGATGCTCTGCGCCGCCTGGTGGTCGTCGGCCACGGCGCGCAGCGCGCGGCCGGTGGCCGTCTTCTGGAAGAAGAGGCTGAGGCCCGCCACCAGCGCGGCGGCGATCAGCGCCGCGTACAGCTCTTCCTTGTTGACCAGGATGCCGCCCTGGAAGGTGCTCTCGAACAGGAAGATCGGGTCCTTGGGCAGGCCGATGTCGATCTTGTAGATGTCGTTGCCGAACACCGTCTGGCCGAAGCCGTCCAGAAAGTAGGCGATGCCCAGGGTGGCCATCAGCAGCGTCACGCCTTCCTGGTTCACCAGCTTGCCCAGCACCAGCCGTTCGATGATCCAGGCCACGCCGATCATGATGAGCATGGCCACGCCGAAGGCCAGCACGTTGGCCAGCAGCTGGCTCTCGAAGCCCAGCCACTCGGGCAGCCACACCGCGAAGCGCGCCATCGCCAGCGCGGCGAACAGCACCATCGCGCCCTGCGCGAAGTTGAAGACGCCGCTGGCCTTGAAGATGAGCACGAAGCCGAGCGCGACCAGCGAATACAGCATGCCCGTCATCAGGCCGCCGATCAGGGTTTCGAGGAAGGGTCCCATCGTGCTGCCTCAGTGTCCCGCGCCCAGGTAGGCGCTGATGACTTCCGGATTGCTGCGCACCTCGTCAGGCGTGCCGTCGCCGATCTTCTTGCCGTAGTCCAGCACCACCACGCGGTCGGAGATGTCCATCACCACGCCCATGTCGTGTTCGATCAGCACGATGGTCGTGCCGTACTCGTCGTTGACGTCCAGGATGAAGCGGCTCATGTCCTGCTTCTCCTCGACGTTCATGCCGGCCAT